>DASRSJ010000085.1:0-24384 GCA_035656555.1 Opitutaceae bacterium | reverse complement strand
CTGCCGCTCACCGGGTCGATGACCTTGGCGACCGGGATCACGGACTTGCCGCCGCCATCGATCACGAAGTTGTGATCATAGCCGTTCGTCTTCTCGACGATCTGGCCCATGTCCCTGCCGATCGTCTTTGCCTGGGTGAAGTCGAGGGGGCCGCCCGCGACGTCCGCGATGACGCCTGTCGGTATGAGGCCCGCGTCCACCGGAGTGTACCGGCTGGCCTTGATCTGGACCACTTGGTCCATCACGTCGCCTTTGCCGGCCAGGTTGAAATAGCTGTGGTTCGTCAGGTTGACGGTCGTCGTCTTGTCCGTCGTCGCCTTGTAGTCGATCCGGACGTCATCCGTGTCGGTCAGGGTGTACGTGACCTGCGCGGTCAGGTTGCCCGGGAAACCCTCGTCTCCGTCGGGGCTAAGGTGGGTGAGGACAACCGAGGGACCCTCCGGCGTCTCGACGGCCTTGGCCTTCCAGACCACCTTGTCGAAGCCGATCTTGCCGCCGTGGAGCGTGTTTGGCGGGTTGTTGATCGCCAGGGTATACTCCTTGCCGTCGATCGTGAAGCGGCCCTTGGCGATGCGGTTGGCAAAGCGGCCGACTGTCGCGCCGAAGCACGGGCTGTCGTGGATGTACTGGGGGAGGTTGTCGAAACCGAGAACGACGTCCGCCATCTCGCCCTTCTTGTCGGGGACGTGGAGCTCGGTGATCACGGCTCCGTAGGTCATGATCTTGCAGACCGAGCCTTTGGCGTTGGTCAGTGTGTAGAGGTCGACGGGCGTGCCGTCGGGCATCTTGCCGAATTCGGATTTTGATATGCTGGCGGCCATGGGGGAGGAGAAGACGACAAGGGCGGCTAGAGCCCAGAGGAACGACACGGACCTGCGGCGTGCAGGAAAATATGGCGGGGTTCCCATGTCCCCAATATCGCCGATCAGCGGCGCCAATCCATCAAAAAAGAAGCTTCAGGCCTTCTCGAAGTGCTCCTCGATCTCCTCAAGGGTCTTGCCCTTGGTCTCGGGCAGGAAAAAGGCGGCGGTCACGAAATAGACCAGGGTGCAGGCCGCGAAGGCGAAGAAGACAGTCGAGTAGCCGTACCTTCCGACTGCGGGAAGGAAGGTTGCCGCGATGGAGGTCGAGACCGCCTGGTTGACCAGGAGGGCGATGCTCATGCCGTTGGAGCGGATACGGGTCGGCATGAGCTCCGAGAGGGCGAGCCACACGCAGACGCCGGGGCCGGTCGCGAAGAACGCGATGAACGCGAAGGTGAAGAAGGCCGTCAGCCAGCCGCGGCTCTCGCTCGGGACCGGCGTGATGAGCGCGTTCTCGATCTTTAGAGGGGCCGTGCGCGCCGCGTCCAAGTTCGAGAAGGGGTTCGAGAAGAAGGCGATTACCTTGTTGGCGGGCACGCAGCTGCCGCGGTCGATGGAAATGGGCGCGCCCGCGAGATCATCCGAGCGCGACACCGTGGTCGCGGCCCTAAAGTCGCCGTACGAATAGATAATGATGAGGGTCGAGGGCCGTCCGGCTATGGACGTGCCGGCGGTGCCCGCCGTTGATAGAAGGCGGTCGGCCGTGGGCTGGTTGAAGCTTAGGCTTAGCGTCTGGTCCGCAGCCACGGAGGATTGGACGGCCGCGCTGCAGTCGACCCTGAACTTTTCCGTCGAGCGGAAGGTGAGGCCGACCGCGACCAGCGTCAGGATGATGCCCGCACTGCCGATCGAGAGGAGGAACTTGCGGCCTTTCCTGTCCACGAGCATCACGCCAACGATCGTCATCAGGAAGTTTACCGACGTGAGGATCACGTAACCCCAGTGCGCCTGCACGTCCGACAGTCCCGCCTGGAGCAGGATGTTCGTGTTGTAGCCGATGATGGAATTGATGCCGGTCGCCTGGTTGCAGGCGAGGATCACGCAGGCCAGGACGAACGGGATCACGTATTTGCGCTTGAGGAGCGACTCTCGTGCGCCGCCGGAGGAGGTGCCCTTCGCCTTCTCGGTCTCGGCGAGACGGTTCATCTCACCCATCTCGACATCAGCCTCCTCCTCGGAGCGCGAGCGAAGGAGGGCGGCACGGGCCTCGGCGCCGCGACCCTTGCGGTGAAGCCAGCGGGGGGACTCGGAAACCATGAAGCTGCCGATCACGAAGAGGAGGCCCGGGGGCAGGGACACCCAGAAGATGCTGCGCCACGCCGTGTCCTTGAAGGCGAAGAGCTTCGCCGGGTCGCCGAGCTTTTCGACGGCGGCGACTCGGATGCTGAAGTAGATGCCGATGAAGGCCGCGGCCACGATGCCGAGCGTCAGGAGCCACTGGAAGATGCCCGTTCCCTTGCCTCGGCTCTTGGCATTGAGGCACTCAGCGAGGTAGAGGGGAACGACGACGCCGATGAGCCCGGCGCTCACGCCCTGGAGCAGCCGGCCGAACACCAGGAACCAGTAGCCATTGGACAGCGCGATGACGGGGATGCTGGCGACAAAGAGTACGCCGCTCGCGGCCATCAGCCACTTGCGGCCCATCCAGTCCGCGAGGACGCCCGCGAAGAGTGTGGAGATGACGCTTCCAAGAAGGACGGCGGCGACGATGAAGGAGAGCTGTCCCGCGTTTAGATGTGAGGTGGCCTGCAGGTAGGGCAGGGCGCCCGAGATGATGCCAACGTCGACGCCGTAGAGGAGCCCACCCAAGCCGGCGACCAGCAGGAGGAATCGGTTGTAGAGCGTCTTGTCGGTTGAGGCGGGCATGAAAGGCTTTTGGATTTTCAGGGTGCCTCGTTCGCGGGCGAACCGGCAGGGAAGGCGGTGGACTGGATGAGGGCCCTCCAGGCCGCGGGATCCATGGTGCCGCGCGACTGCTGCTTCGCGGCTGCCACCACGAGGAGGCGCATCGCCTTCAGCGCCGGGAACTCCGTCGCGGACTCGTTCTTCGCGCCTGCTTGGTCGAGAGTGGCCAGCGAAGCCTCGAGGGTCGCCTGGTCAAGGGGCTTGGCGAAGATCAGCGAAGCGGCTGCGTTTGAGGCCACCGTGCAGGCCGAGATGATGGCGTGCGCCGGCAGGATGGCCTCGCGGACGGCGGGATAGGTGTCGGCCATCTTGTCAATGCCCTTGGCGGCAGCGCGCCAGGAATCGACGGACATGTTCACCTGCCTTGCGACACCCTTGTCGATCGTGGCGGAGCCAAAGAGCATCGCGTCAACCTCGTCCGCAAGCTGCCGGCAGGGCTCGCTGTCGGGATGGGCGGCGTCGGCCAGGCCGACCAGGGGGACAAGCTGGTTGCTCCATATCTGGATGCCGCCGCGGCGGTAGTGCTTCACGGGCTCAAGGAGGCCGATCACGGCCTCGAGCGAATTGATCCCCTCGATGTTGAGGTTGCGGCCCACGAGGTGCCTCAGCATGACCTCTCGGTTCCTGTCGTGGAGCGACCCGGCCTCGGTGAGGCGGTCGCTCACGATGTCGAGGCGGCGGTACATTTCAGGCACGTCCCGGATCTCCCTCGGCGACCAGAGGCGTTCGGCGACCGCGGCCGTCCTCGGCCAGATGCGGGAATCGATGGTCTCCGGGCTTACCCACTCGGCCCACATGGTGGCCTCACCGCCGAGGACGTGCGAGCGCTGCTCGGGGGTGAGCGAGGAGTCTGCGGGAATGGGCTCCGTCGCATAGTGGTCGGCCGCGGAGTAGCAGAGGTCGATGTAGAAGCCGTTGGAAAGAATGCAGTCGAGCCCGGCTGTCGCCGTCTGGCCCAGCGCCTCGGTCCCCCTCCAGGAGTCGATCACGCAGTCCTTGGGAAGGTTGGGGTTCAGGATCTCGTCCCAGCCGATGAGGCGCTTGCCGTTCTTCCTGAGTATCTCGTCGATCCTCTGGTTAAACATAGCGTGGAGGCCGGGGTTGCCTGCGAGGCCGTGGTCCTTGATGTACGCCTGTATCCTCGCGTTGGAGCTCCACTGCACGCCATTGTTCTCGTCGCCGCCGATGTGCATGAACGGATCCGGAAACAATGCGGCCATCTCCCCCAGGAAATCCGCGAGGAGCTTGTAGGTCTTCTCATTCGTGGGATCGAGGACCGGGTTGAAGACGCCCCACTGCCTCTCGACGCTGTACGGGCCGGGAAGGCTCGCGATCTCGGGATGGGAAACGACCCAGCTGGTGGCGTGGCCGGGGATGTCGAATTCCGGGACGACACGTATGCCGCGGTCGGCCGCATAGGTGATCAGGCTCTTGATCTGTGCCTGCGTGAAATATTTCCCGTCGGAGCCCTGCGCCTGGAGCTCGGGGTGCGTGAAGCTCTCCACGCGGAAACCCTGGTCCTCGGTCAGGTGAAGGTGGAGCACGTTGAGCTTCACGACGGCCATCGCGTCCAGGTTGCGCTCGATGACGCCCATCGGCTGCCAGCGCCGCGCCACGTCGATCATGAGGCCGCGCCAGGGGAACCTGGGCTGGTCATGGATCGTCACGACTGGCAACGACGCGACCGGACCCTCGACGCTCAGCAGCTGAAGGAAGGTCTCCATGCCCCGCAGGACGCCAATGTCGGTGTGGGCCTTCAGGACCGAGCCCTTGAGGCCGACATCGAGGGTGTAGGACTCGTCCTCCGTTGGGGTTGGGATGTCGGGGCTGAAGGCCGCGCATTCCACCGCGAGCTTCGTCGTTTTTCCGGAATCGCCCGTCGCGCGGGCCATCCTGGCCTGCCAGCGGCCCCTGGCCCTCATGAAGGCCATGTCCAGGCGGTGGTTCGTCTTGGCCGCCGAGATGTCGAGTATGGACCCGGCGCTGAGTCGCTCGCCCGTGGCGCGCACCTCGGACGGCGCCGGCATGACGTCGAGCGGAAGGGGTGCCGCGGAGGCGGACGCGATCAGGCTAAAGAGGCAGATCGCTAAGGAATTCTTCCGGGGCATATCTTTTGAAGGCTTCGATGGCCTCGTATTCGGCGAGGCCCAAGGCGTTGTAGGTTTCTGCGAGCCGCCTGCTGCGGTCCTCAGACCTTTGCCAGAATTCGCGGCGGTCGTCACCCAAGAAGAGGGCCATGTCCTTCTGTGTTTCATGGCAGAAGATCGCCCGGCGCCTGCGCAGGACCTCCTGCGGGCTGAGCGGCACGGCCATGTCGATCTCGTCGGCCGACCACTCCGACCAGGCCCCGCGGTAGAGCCAGAGTTCGCTCTCGGCGACCCAGGCATCCTTGGAGAGCGTCTGCATCGACTCGCGCAGGGCATGGAGGCACAGGCGGTGCGTCCCGTGCGGGTCGTCAAGGTCGCCCGCCGCGAAGATGAGGTGAGGCCTCACCGCTGTCAGCAGCTTGCCCATGATGGCACGGTCCTCCTGGGTCAGCTCCCGGCGCTTGCCGGGGCTCGAGCGGTAGAAGGGAAGGTCGAGGAAGTGGAGGCGTTCGGAGGGCACGCCGCAGACGCGCGCGGCCGCGAGGGCCTCCTGGCGGCGGACAATGCCCTTCCACTGCTGGGTTTGGGGTGAGTCCGGGAGCGATCCGTCCGCCTCGTGGTTGGCGCAGAGTGCGTTTAGCTTCGAGGCGCTCTCGGCGCCCGCGAGGCCCGAGTCGCGCACGAAGCGCAGCGCCCGGACGAGCGCCTCGTCGGAAACGGAGCTGGCGCCAGAGACCTGGTAGGCCACGTGCACCTCGTGCCCGTGCTCGACCAGGCGGCAGAGTGTTCCTCCCATGCCGATCACGTCGTCGTCAGGGTGGGGAGAGAGGACCAGGATGCGCTTCGGGAAGACACCGGCCGACGGGGCCCTCAGGGGACGTACGGGTGCCGCGCCGGGACGCGTGTGCGCCGGATCGCGGCCGCCGGGCCAGCCCGTGATCGTGTGCTGGAGCTCATAGAATCCGGCCAAATTCACTTCGTACGCCGAGCCCTGGATGCGCAGGAGGTCCTGCAGACCGGCCTCGTTGTAGTCGTCGTCAGTCAGCTTGAGGATCGCCTTCTTGCGAAGCTTCGAGAGCCAGATGATCGCGCGGCGCATCATGCTGGGATCCCACTCAAGGCCCATGTCACCCAGGGCGCCCAGGAGCCAGGGCGTCCGGTTTCGGGTCAGGGCGCCGGCAGCGGCCTGGTCTATGACAAAGTGGACCTGGTCGTGCTCCTGGAGGAAGGAGGCGGTCACCTGCGGGGTGACGGCACCCTCGGCGGCCTCGCGCACGATCTCGGCCTTGTGCTGGCCCCACGCCATCAGGACGACGCGCCGGGCCTCCATGATGGTGCGCACCCCCATCGTGATCGCGCGCCGCGGCGTGTTTTCCTCGCCGCCGAAGTCGCCGGCCGCGTCGCGACGGGTCAGGGAGTCCAGGGTCACCACGCGCGTCCTGGAGCGGCGGGCACTGCCGGGCTCGTTGAAGCCTATGTGGCCCGTCCTGCCGATGCCGAGAATCTGGAAGTCGATTCCGCCGGCGGCGCGGATCCTCTCCTCGTACTGCTGGCAGTGCCGGTCGACGGCGGCCGGGTCGACCGTGCCGTCGGGAACGTTCGTGTTCGCCGCGGGGATATCCACGTGGTCGAACAGGTGCGACTGCATGAAGTGCCGGTAGCTCCTTGGATTCGAAGGCTGGATCGGATAGTACTCGTCGAGGTTGAAGGTGATGACGTTGGAGAAGCTCAGTCCCTCCTCGCGGTGCATCCGAACAAGCTCGGCGTAGAGGCCGAGGGGCGTGGAGCCCGTGGCCAGGCCCAGGACCGCGGTGCGCTTCTCAGCCTGCCGCGAGCGGATCAGGGCGGCTATGTCGCGGGCGACGGCCTGCGACGCGGCCTTGCTGCTCGGGAAGACGGCAAGGGGTACGTGCTCGAATCTGCTGGGCGCTGCGGCCGGTGAGCCAGTCATGGTGAGGGTTGAGCTGAGGTTTTAACGGTAATTCCAGCCTGATGATGATGTTATTCGCATCGGCTCCGTTAAAAAATGGCAGAAATGACTATGTTTTTAACATCGCTGCCACAGCGGGCGCTGCGCCCGAGGGAGGAATCCTTCGTCCGCCGAGGGGCGGGAGCGTGCACTTGACCCCTTTTCCCGGTTGATCCGAGACTGGAGGCGTGGAGTCCTCCTCAGCTTTCCGGCCGGCAAAGCCCGCTTGGGCCGATGCCGAGGCGGCCCTGACAGCCTGCCTGATCCTTGGGCTTGTCCTGCTCGCCTACCTTCCCGCCCTATCGGGCGGCATGCTTTGGGACGACGACGCCCATGTGACGAAGATACCGCTGCGCTCGCTGCACGGCCTGTGGCGGATCTGGTTCGAAGTCGGTGCGACGCAGCAGTACTACCCGCTCCTTCATTCGGCCTTCTGGGCGGAGCACCGCCTATGGGGCGACTCCGTCCTGGGATATCACCTAGTGAATATCCTCCTCCATGCGGCGGCAGCGTGGCTCCTCTTCGTTGTTCTAAGGATGCACTCGGTGCCCGCCCCCCGGCTTGCCGCCCTCATCTTCGCGCTTCACCCGGTGTGCGTCGAGTCGGTGGCCTGGATATCGGAGCAGAAGAACACGCTCTCCGCCGTGTTCTACCTGGCCTCGGCGCTCGTCTACCTGCGATTCAACGCCTCCCGGAGGCGCAGCCTTTATTCCTGGGCGCTCGCCTTCTTCGTCATGGCGCTCCTCACGAAGACCGTGACGGCGACGCTTCCCGCGGCGCTCCTTGTGTTCCTCTGGTGGCGGACGGGACGGATCGACGGCAGGAGGGACGTCCTGCCACTTGTGCCATGGTTCGCGCTCGCAGGGGCCAGCGGACTTTTCACGGCGTGGGCCGAGAAGCACTACATCGGGGCCGAGGGATCGGATTTCGCCTTCACGTTCCTGGAGCGCCTGCAGCTCGCGGGCAGGGTGGTGGTCTTCTACGCGGGTCGGATTCTCTGGCCGGCGCACCTGATGTTCAACTATCCGAAGTGGACGCTCTCGGCGGCGCAGATCGCGCCGTGGCTCTGCCTCGTTGCCGTGGTTGCGGTTCTCGCCGCGGCCGCCGTCCTTTCCCGGCGCAACAGGGGCTTCCTTGCCGGCCTCCTGTTCTTTATGGGCACGCTCTTTCCCGCCCTAGGGTTCGTGAACGTCTACCCCTTCAAGTTTTCGTTTGTCGCGGACCATTTCCAGTACCTGGCGAGCATCGGCCTCATCGTGCCACTGGCCTGGCTTATCTGGCTTGCGCTGAGGAGCATCAAGCCCGGCACCGCGCTCAAGGCCGCGCTGTTCATGGCGCTTCCGCTGTTCCTGGGGTTCCTGTCCTCGAGACAAGCGGCCAAGTACAGGAGCTCGGTGGATCTCTACCACGCCACGATAGCGGAGAACCCCTCGGCCTGGCTCATGCATTACAATCTTGCGGTGGACCTCGGGATGAAGCCCGACCACATCGAGGAGGCCATCGGCGAGTACCGGGCGACCGTGCGGCTGAAGCCGGATCACTGGGAAGCCCACAACAACCTGGCGAGCGCGCTTCTCAAACGGCCGGGCCACGCCGATGAGGCGGTCGCGGAATATGAGGCCGCCATCCACTACAACCCCAACTACGCCTCGGCGGAGAACAACCTCGGCATCGCGCTGGAGGATATTCCCGGCCGCATGGACGACGCGAGGAGGCACCTCGAGCGCGCGGTCCAGCTCCTGCCCGGCTACGACGCGGCCCATGCCAACCTCGGCACGCTTCTCCTCGGGCAGAGGATATCGCTCGGGGACGCGGTCTCGGAGTTCAAGACCGCCATCCGCCTGGCCCCTGAAGTCGCCGACTACCATTACGATCTCGGCAATGCGCTCTCCCTGGAACCGGATAAACTCGAGGACGCCGTCAGCGAGTACCGGAGCGCCATCGCGCTCAACCCCGCCTTCGCGCAGGCGCACAGCAATCTTGGCGTGGCGCTTTCCCACATGCCGGGCCGCGGCGACGAGGCCCTTGTTGAATTCAACAAGGCGCTGGGCCTCGAGCCCGCAAGCGCGCAGATCCACCTGAACCTGGCCAACACGCTCTCGCGGATGCGCGGCCACAGGGACGAGGCCGTCTCGCAGTACCGCGAGACGGTCCGCCTTGATCCCGGCGATGCCGAGGGCCACTACGGCCTTGGGCTCGTGCTGGCCGGAACAAATGGCCGGAGTGCAGAGGCCGTCTCGGAATTCCAAAAGGCCGTGACGCTAAGCCCGAGCTTCGCTGAAGCGCATTTCTGCCTGGGAGTGACGCTGGCCCTGAACGGACACCCGGGTCGGGAGGCGATGCACGAGCTTGAGATCGCCCTCCAGATACGCCCCGACTTCCAGGTCGCGAGGGACGCGCTTGCCAAGATGAGGGCCAAGCAGCCCCAGCAATGATGCCCGCGGACTCCACCCGTTCCCCGCTTCGCCATCCCTGGCTGGCCCGCCTGGCGCTCGCCATCAGCCTTCCCGTCCTGATGCTTCTGGCACTCGAGGGCGGCCTGCGCCTGGGAGGCTACGGCCGGCCCACGACATTCATGATCCCGGACGACAAGCCGGGCTACGTGCGGACCAACCCCGACTTCGCGAGCCTGTTCCTGCCGGGAAACTTCGATCTTCGTCCCCTCAACTTCCGGATGGCGATCCACAAGGCGCCGGGAACGGTGCGCATCGTGGTGCTCGGCGAGTCGGCCGCGCAGGGAGTGCCTGTCCCGAGCTTCTCCTTCGCCCCCCAGGTTCGCGCGCAGCTGCGCGCGCGCTACCCCGGAAAGGACTTCGAGGTCGTCAATACCGGCATCGTGGCCATCAACTCCCATGTCGTTTACCAGGTCGCCCGCGAGATGGCCCGCTACGAGCCGGACCTGTTCCTCGTCTACATGGGCAACAACGAGGTCGTGGGCCCCTATGGACCGGGCTGCGCCTATCTTTCGCAGATGCCGCCGCTCTGGGTCGTCCGCTCGAGCGTCCTCGTGCGCTCCACGAGGACGGGGCAGCTCCTCGGTTCCCTCGTGTCCCGCCTCGCGCCCCGTGGACGAAAGCCAGCGGAGTGGGGAGGCATGTCGATGTTCGTCAACAACGCCGTCCCGGGGGACGATCCGCGCCTTGAGGCGGTGTACGCGAATTTCACGGCCAACCTGGCGGGGATCGTGAAGGCGGCCGCGGGTGCGGGGGCAAAGACGGTCGTCTGCACGGTGGTTGCGAACCTGAAGGACTGCGCGCCCTTCCTGTCAGTCCACAAGGCCGGGCTCACGGCGGAGCAGCTGAAGGCGTGGAAGGAGGCGTTTGACGCGGGAAAGCTGGAGTGGCTCCTGTGGGACCGGGCGAAGGCAAGGACCAGCCTTGCCAGGGCCCTGGAGATAGATCCCCAGTACGCCGACACGTCGTTCATGCTCGGAAACCTCGATCTCCACGACGGCGCCACAGAGGAAGCACGGCGACACTTTGCGGAGGCGCTGCACTGGGACGCCCTGCGGTTCCGACCGGATGCGAGGATCGGCGAGTCGATCCGAAAGGTGGCCAGGGAGTACCCGAAGGATGTCATCCTCCTCGACAGCGCGATGGCGCTTGGCTCCGACCCTGCCTCGTCGCAGCCGATCGGCGGACGGGAGCTGCTTTTCGAGCACGTTCACTTTGACTGGGAGGGCAACGTTGTCCTTGGTCGCCTGATGGCCCGGGCGTGCTCCGATGCACTCTTCGGCAAGGAGGATGGGAGCTCTCGCGGAATGATGGGCGGCGCCGAGTGCGCGCGCGCCCTGGCCTACACCGCGCACGAGCGCCTGCCGATGCTTCTTAGGATCGATGTACTCGTGAAGAAGCCGCCCTTCACGAACCAGCTGACCCATCCCTATGACGAGGCCCGCTTCGCGGCCGAAATCAAGGATGCCTCCGTGGTCATGAAGGAGGAAGGCACGCTCGCTCAGGCCGACAGTGTGGCCACCCAGGCGCTGGCTTCGGATCCCGACAACCCGGAGCTGGCCGGAATCCTCGAGGGCATCAGGCTCGACCGTGGCGACGCTGAGGGAGCGCTTGCACTGACACGTCGTGCCGCGAGCCTTCTGCCGCAAGACTTCGCCCTCGGTGCCGACGAGGCCTCGATTCTCATGCGGCTTGGCCGGTATGACGAGGCGAAGGCCGTCCTCATGAATGCCGCAAGCTCCGGGGCCGATCTGGACCTGCTGGCGCCCGTTCTCTCGGACTATTGGACGAGGACAAGGAAGTTTGCCGATGGTCTTGGCTTCCTTGGGGCCGAGATCGAAAGGCGTCCTGGCGACATGCGCCTGCGCGTCGCACGTGCGGGATTGCTGAGCGTTTCAGGAGACGACCCGGCTGCCCTGGCGGCCTTCAAGGGGATTCTTGCTGACGATCCCTCAAGCGAGGACGCCCTCGAGTCCGCCGTGGCGCTGCTGACAAAGACGGGCAAGGCAGACGATGCGGCTGCACTCAGCCTGTCGGCCGCCCCCTCTCAGCCGAGGAACCAGGCGAACAGCCTCAGGGCTGCCCAGGCCTGCGGGGCAAAGTCCGATGCAGAGGGCGAGGTGGCGAACCTTGAGGCCGCGGAACGAAGCGGTCCCATCACATCGACCTTCGAACTCACCGTGGCGCTCAAGCTCTACAAGCTCGGACGCAGCCGGGAGATGATGGAGCACCTGGCTGAGGCACAGCGCCTGTCGGTGTTCGACGGCAACAGGTCGGTCGCGGAATCCATTTCCAAGCTCGTTGCGCGCATGCGCGCCGAGACAGGGCTGCCCTAGAAGAGCGAGTAGATGAACGGGGCGACGCCCGTGCCGCCCAGGACCGCCAGCACGGCGACCAGCAGCAGGACGACGATCACCGGCGTCAGCCACCACTTCTTGTTGTTGAGGGCGAAGCTCACGAATTCCGCGAGCGGCCCCTTCTGCTTGGCGGCAGCTTCCTTGGTGAAGGCGTTCTCGTTCTTTTCGGACATTCGTCAGTTCTGCTTGAAGTAGCTTTCGGGCGGCCTGGAAGCAGGCCGCTTGAGCCAATACGATTTTTGGTCCGGGTCGAACCTTCGCGTGAGGGGATCCCTGCCCAGGATGCGCATCACGAGGCCGATCGGCATGAGGACCAGGAAATACACGACGGCGAGGGCTATGTGGGAGACCACCATGCCGATCGGATAGGTAATGTAGCTTAGCCCGACAAATGCCCACCTGAGGGGTTTGAGGCTCACGAGTGCCGTGAGCGGCAGCAGAAGTGCGGCGGCCCAAAGTGTCTCCGCAGCCCTGGGCCTGCCGTGATGCCAGTCCGCGAGGCCGATAGAACCCAGGAACACGGCCCAGGCCAGTGCGAAGACGAGGAGCTGCCTGCCGGGTGGATTCCTAGTGATGCGGATCAGCGACATGGGCGGGTCAGTCCAGGTTGAATTTCCCGAGGTAGGCCGATCGGTCGGGACTGGATCCCGCGGGCTGCTCCGTCTTCAGGAGCACGACGTCGTCGATCACGAGCACATCGATGTCAGTAGCCATGAAGCAGGTGTAGGCATCCGCCGGGGTGCAGACGAGGGGCTCCCCGCGCACGTTGAAGCTCGTGTTAATCATGACAGGGCACGCCGTGACGGCGTCGAACGCCTCGAGGAGCTCGGTGAGCCTGGGATTGCGTTCGCGGTCGACGGTCTGGATCCGCGCCGAGCCGTCCACATGGGTGACCGCGGGGATCGACGAGCGAACCTCATTTATCCGACCGAGGCCCACGGCACTGTCCTCTGCAAAGCTCGAGCGCTTTTCTCCGTTCACCTGGGCCACGAGGAGCATGTAGGGACTGTCGGCTCCCTCCTTGAGATCGAAATAGTCGCGGACACGCTCACGCAGGACGATCGGGGCGAACGGCCTGAAGGACTCCCTAAATTTTATCTTCAGGTTCATGACGCTCTGCATCTTCGGGTTCCTGGCATCGCCGAGGATGCTGCGGCTGCCGAGAGCCCGGGGGCCAAACTCCATGCGTCCCTGCATCCAGCCGATCACGTTGCCCTCGGAAGCCAGCTTGGCCACGAGGGTGCAGAGACCTTTGCCGGCGGGATAGTGGCGATACACGGCCTTCTTTCCCCTGAGAAAGGCTTCGGTCTCGGCTGCAGGGTAGGAAGGCCCCAGGAGCGATCCCTGCTGCGCGTCAGGACTTTCGGGACTTCGCGGATTCTCGAGAAGCTGGTGCCACGTGAAGAGGGCGGCCCCAAGGGCCCCGCCCGCGTCGCCGGCCGCAGGCTGGATCCAGATGTTCTCGAAGGGAGAATCCCGAAGCAGCCTTCCGTTGCCGACGCAGTTGAGCGCCACACCCCCTGCTAGGCATAAGTTTTTGGATCCCGTAAGGACGTGTGCGTGCCTTGCCATGCGCAGCATCACCTCCTCGGTGACCTTCTGGATTGAGGCCGCGAGGTCGCACTCCCTCGGCGTGATGGGGGCCTCGGCCTGCCTTGGCGGCCCACCGAAGAGCCGATCGAAAGCCTTTGATGTCATGGTCAGGCCGCCGCAGTAGTCGAAATAGTCCATGGCGAGCCGGAAGGATCCGTCCTCCCGCAGGTCCATGAGTCTTTCCGTAATCAGGTCCGCGTACCTGGGCACGCCAAACGGGGCCAGGCCCATCAGCTTGTATTCGCCGCTGTTGACCCTGAAGCCGCAAAAATAGGTGAAGGCCGAATAAAGGAGGCCGAGCGAGTGCGGGAAGCGCATCTCCTGGCTTAGCTCGAGACGGTTGCCTTTACCGTGGCCGATGCTGGCGGTCGCCCATTCGCCGACACCGTCCATCGTGAGGACGGCGGCCTCCTCGAACGGTGACGGGAAGAAGGCGCTAGCCGCGTGCGCCTCGTGGTGCTCCACGTACACGTAGCGGCCCTTGTAGAGTCCCCCGAGGCCCTTTCGCATCTCGCCCGAAAGCCGGAGCTTCTCGTGGATCCAGACCGGCATCGCCATGCAGAAGGCTCGGAATCCGCGGGGTGCCACGGCCATGTGGGTCTCAAGCAGGCGCTCGAACTTCAGGAAGGGCTTCTCGTAGAAGACCACGTGGTCCAGCTCGCCTGGGCCGATGCCCGCGTGCCTAAGGCAATAGTCGACGGCGTTCGAGGGGAAGCTGCTGTCGTGCTTGATCCTCGTGAAGCGCTCCTCCTGGGCCGCGGCCGCGACGCGCCCGTCCACCACCAGTACGGCGGCAGAGTCGTGGTAGTAACCGGAGATTCCCAGAATCGCCTTCATCGTGGACGCTTGCGCGAGATTGGACGGGACGCGCGGGGTATCCAGATTCTTTCAAAGAAAAAGGCCCGGATGCCGAAGCATCCGGGCCTACTCACTGCTCCCTAAACACCCCCGGGTTCTACAATCCCGGGAAGAGGCTTAGTAATTCCAATGAATCGCGGCAGAGAAGCCGCGGCCATCCTTGTACTCGTCAGCCAGCACCGAGCCGGCGCCGACGTTCTTGTAGTACTGCTGGTACGTCTCGTCGGAGAGATTCGTGGCCGCCAGGATGAGGGAGAGGTTCTTCGTGATGTTGATCGTGGCGTTGGCGTTGATCCTGCCGTAGGGGGCAGTCCAGACCGCGCTCGTTCCGTTGAAGGAGCTCGAGACATAGTCGTCGCGCCAGGCGTACGTCGCGCGGATTGAGAACCACTTGTTCTCGTAGAACGGGCTGATGTTCAGCTGGTTCTTGGACGAGAAGGGCAGAGGGCCGCTCGCGCTGGACGTGTGCATGACCGTGTAGTTGGCCTGCACGCCGAAGCCGTAGGCGATCGCCTGCTGGTAGGACACCGTGGCGCCCTCGGAGGTCGCCGCGCCGCCGTTGGAGGGGCGGCTGATCTCGTAGGTCGCGGTCGGGTGACCGGGAAGCGAGTAGTCCGTCCACTGCTCAGGCGAGGTCGCGTTGACGATGTAGTTCGAGATGTCCTTGTAGAACAGGTTCACTGCGAAGTACGAGTTGCGCGCGAAGTAGTTCTCGTAGGCGAAGTCGAGGTTGGTCGATTGGTCCGCCTTGAGGTTCGCGTTGCCACCGACGCCAGCGAGCGTCGAGTCGTACAGCTGCACCCAGTCGGCCTCCGCCGCCGTGTTCGGGCGGGCGATGACCTCGGACACTCCGAATCGCAGGATCTGGTCCTTGGCTAGGTCGTAGCTGAGGTTAACCGCGGGCAGGAAGTTGTCGTAGGTGCTCTGCTGGGACTGCAGGGTAGGCGTCGGCGTGCTCAGATTGTAGCTGGCGCTCGTCGTCGTCGTCTCGACCGCGCGGGCACCGAAGTTGCCGCTGAGCGGGCCGTCGTTGAACGTCGCCTCGGCGTAGGCCGCGGTGATGCGCTCATCGATCGTGAAGGTGGGAGTCGAGGTGAAGACCGCTCCGTCTTGCGCAGGTGTGCCGTCGAAGTACTTCAGCAGCGTCTCGCCGTTGCCCTCGGGCAGGTTGCCAATGAAGTTGGCGACCGAACCGTACGAGTTAGTGATGACGTGCTGGGACATCGAGCTGGTGATGTTCGGCAGGCCCGACAGGTAGTTGCTCGGGGCCGCGGACACGCCTATGGCGGACAGGGGCGTCTGGACCTCGTCTGCACCGGGGACGCTGGCGACGAGACCGGTCTCTCCGGCCTTGTGGTCGCTGATGCGCATGCCGGCCTGGAGATTCTTCAGGGCGCCCTTGAGGGGAACCGTGACGTCCATCTGGATCCACTTCTCGTCGTCAACCTCGGGATTGCTCGCGATGTTGCCGTAGTCGAAGCTGGGCTCGCCGGCCGCGCTGAAGTCAGCGCCGTTGTTGAGGTTCGTGGCGGACGGGTCCGCACCGGGGACGCCGGTGACCTGGAACGAGGAGGAGTTCTTGCTCTCGTTGATGTTCGCGTTGGCGAAGACGAAGTACTCGCCGAAGAACTGGTGCTGCGTGCCACCGGTCGCGCGGGTTCCGCCGGCGTTCACCACGAGGTCGAAGTCGTCTCCCTTGTAGGTGGCCTTCGCATTGTAGTCCTGGGTGACGATCTGGGCGGCGCGGTTGAAGGCGTCGATGACGAGCGGGGCGCTGTTGATCGTGTAGCTGTTGAGCACGCCGTTCGTGACGGTCGCGTTTGTGATGTTCGGCAGGCCGGACCAGTTGTCGCCCGGGTAAATGTAGTACGAGAAGTTAACGTTGTTCATCGTCTGCTTCACGTAGAGACCGGTGAGCTCGATGTTCAGGCGGTCCGTGGGCTGGAGCTCGATGGCAACGTTGCCGCCCTCATGGTGGCGCAGCTGCAGGAACTCGGCCGTGTTGACGACCTCGGCGGTGACCCATGGGCCAGCGGGCTGGCCAGGGAGGGCGCCGCCGACACCGAGGTTGGTGTTGTTTTGCTCGGACAGGGACTCAACGCCGTCACGGCGCAGGTAGTCGCGGTTGTCCTCGCCGCCGATCATGATGCCGATGGTCTTGGCATCGTTGTGCCAGCTGAACATCGCCGAGAGGCTGCCCTCGTTCTTCTTGTTGCGATCGTTGTAGTCGTCCGTGACGGTGCCCGTGAACACCATCGACTTCAGGGCCAGCGGGTCGCGCGTGTCGACCATGACGGTGGCGCCTAGTGAACCCTCGAGGAGCTTGGGCTCCCAGGTCTTGTACACCTCTGCCTGGCTGACCAGGTCAGGGCTCAGGAGGAGGTAGTTGAACTGGCGGCTCTGGTTGTCCAGGACGTACCAGTCGGCCGACGAGACGGGCTCGCCGTTGAGGAGCACGCGGTTCAAGTTCGGGTCCGTGCCCTCGATGCTGACGCGCTCGCCCTCACCGAAGAGGTAGTCGACCGTGACGCCGGGCAGGTGGGAGAGGGACTCGGCAAGGTTCGTGTCCGGGAACTTGCCCACATCCTCAGCTGTGATGATCTCGACGTTGTCGTCGGATGCGCGCTTGGCAGCCAGCGATGAAGCAAGGCTGCTCGCGTACCCGTTGACGACGAAAGCTCCGAGCTCGACCGGCTGATCCGGTGCGCCGGGGGCGGCCGTGGCCGCCGTCGTTGTCGTCGTGGTCGTCGATGTTGCCGCGGTCTGTGCGAACGCGGAGCCCGTTATTCCAAGGGCGAGGATCGAGCACGCCGCGGTTTTGCGGAGCGTGCTCATAAGACCGGAATGGTCGCGAGGGTCAGGTATCATGGTGATTTTGGTTCTAGCTGTTGGGACACAAAACAGGGCCTAAGCAGGCCGCCGGGTTGGCGGACTGAAATTTATTGAGGTGCTTTCCTGGCGTGCCTTGTTCGGGGACTGAAATGGTTCCCCGCGGCTGACGCCCTAACTCTTGCAGGATGAGTTCAGTCGGTGGTTCCGCTGACGCAGCGGCGTGCTCCCCCGGCGGCGCTGACGTAAGGACCGGCCCATACCGGGGCCATGTCCTTTGCATGCACGCGCGCTGGAATAATAATGTTCAAGTTGGAGATGCCAGACATTGCCGGGGTGAACGAATGTGGCGGTTTGTTTTTAGCGCGCTCATGATAGCGCTGGCGTCGCCGTTAAAAAATGGCAATAATGACGATGTTTTTAACAAAAATGTCAGAATCGGCGAACGTTCGTATCCTTTCCCTCGAGAAACTCGCACTGCTGCTGCCTTCGCCGCTGCGGCCGCTGCATGGCAAGCGCGCGGCGCCGCTCGCGCTTCCCGACAACATCATCTGCTTCTGCAGGCGCAGCGCGACCGACCTCAATAGGCCCCAGCGGGGGCGCGCTCTTCATCACAGGTTTGTGCTGATTCTCGCTCTGGAAACCGCGGTCACGGTCGCCGTGGACGACCGCGCAATTCGCCTCAACCGCGACGAAGGACTTCTCGTGATGCCCTTCCAGTTTCACGACTACATCCAGCCGGAGCAGGAGGACCTGCGCTGGATATTCATCACCTTCGACATGATCGACGCCGCGCCGCTCCAGGCGCTGCGCTTCAGGCCGTTTGTCCTCGCGCACGGCGTGAAGCAGACCTGCGCCGAGATGGTCGAGGCTTACCTCACGCGGGGCGAGGGTGACCTGACGAGCCTCCTCTTGATGGTCCTGCTGCAGCGGATACGGCAGGCCGAGCCCATTCTGCGGCGCCACCACAAGCCCCCGACGGCCCCGGGATTGATCATGCAGGTTAACCAGATCGCCCAGAGCAACGAGGATCCTCTGAGCGTGAAGGAGATCGCCCGGTCGCTCGGAATCAGCTCGAGCCACCTGCGCGCGCGGTTCCGCGCATCCTGCGGCGTTAGCCTTGGCCGCCACTTGAGGCGGCTGCGTCTCGAGAAGGCCTGCGGGCTCCTGCGGCTGACCCAGCGCCGGGTGACGGAGATCGCAGAGCTCTGCAGCTTCACGTCGATCTACAGCTTCAGCCGCGCGTTCCACACGGCGTACGGCGTTTCACCGATGGCCTATCGCCACGGCGACCGAGCACGCAAGTCGACCGAGTAAAGGGAGCTCAGGCCCAGGCGGAGATGCGCTTCGCCACATCCGCGCCAAAGCGCGAGATGATCGAGGCGGTGAACTCGCCGATGGACGGCCCGCCGTCCTTAATGACGGGTGTCAGGTCGATTGCCCACGTGATGCCGGCGACGGAATCCGTCGCATGTGACGTGTGGAAGGTGGCGTTCGCAGCCCGCCGGCCGATAGCTGCGATGTCGTAGCGCTTGCCGCCGCTCACCTGCGAGTCGAAGACCGCGAGGAGTTTCCGGGCCAGCTCGGGATGCCTGCCGGAGTCGAGGGCGACTTTCTCGGAGTCAGGAAGCCAGTCGAGGTCGCGCCACACCTCGCAGCCCAGGACGCGCACGGGCCTTTCCGCGGCCGGAAGCACTTTGATCGCCGCCAGGCACCTCTGCAGCACGGCGATGTGCGTGTCGTGTTTGTCGGCGGGATTGTGAAGGAACACGACGTCGGGCCTGCAGCCCTTGAAGATCGAAACGAGGTCCGCGGCGACCCCGGGGTGGGATGAATTCTTGATGTCCGCGCTCGGGTGGGAGAGCTGCAGCTGGATCGCGTAGTGGCCAAGCCGCGCGGCCTCTCGCTGCTCCTCGCGCCGCACCGCAAGCATCTGGTGGTCAGTATAGGAGGCAAAAGCCCCCGTCCTGGGGGATCCGGCCCCGTTCGTCACGACGACCCCGCCGAAGGCCTTTCCCGGCACTCCGAGGCAGTCGCTGATCCCGGACTGAGCCATGATCTCGATGTCATCCTGGTGCGCGCCAATGCAGAGGTGCGTCACACTCCGAAGCGCCTGCTCGGGGGTAAGGGCCGCGTCGGGGACGTAGACGTCGGCACCGGGGTTTGAGAAATTCACTGGGGCCTATTTGGGGTTCGGCGGCGTGGTGTGCGAGCCTGCAGTTTCGCGAATCGAGGGAAGGCTGGCGGCGGCGATCGCCTGGCCGTGCCTCTTGTCCTTCTCGTCCGGCATGAGGACGCGCGTGCGCGAGGCCGCTGCCGGGAACTCCGAGGCCAGGACATCCCGCGCCCTCTTGATGATGCGCTCGCCGCCCGGACCGGAGGTGACGCGGCCCATCACGAGGACGTGCTTTAGCTGATAGAAGTCGGAGTAATGCCCGATGGAGTATCCGAGGTAGGAACCGACCGAGTCATAGATCAATTCGGCGCGCTTGTCGCCGGCCGCCATGGCCGCCTGGACGGCTACCAGCCTTTCCGGCGCCGGCATTCCGTCTTCGAACGTGAAGCCGGCCTTTTCCGCCAACCGGGCAACGGCCTGCTGAGAGAAGTACTGGACTCCGCATCCGGCGTCGCCGGACCACTCGTCGACGGGAGCCCCCTTGCGGTAGTCGACGGGCGCGAACGCGAGCTCGTTCAGCCACGGCGTGATCTCGCCGCCGGGCTTCACATACCCGCCGGCCTGGCTCGTTCCCATGGAGATGCCGAGGACGGCGTTGTCGCCGAGGGCCATCGAGCCCGCGAGGGCCGCGACCTCTCCGTCGTTGGCGACCTCGAATGGGATGCCGCCCCAGCGCGCCTGCAGGGTAAAGAAGAGCTTGCGGATCTCGTCGTAGGACTCCGCCGGGATTCCCCTGAAGAGCGAGGCCACGCGGACCTCATTGTTCACGTAGATTCCCGCGGCGCTGCCGCCTATGGCATCGACCCGCGGCAGGTGCGCCGCCGCCCGCTTGAGCGAGTCCTGGATGCCCTCGATGTGGTAGCTCGGATCCTTCTGGAAATAGGGGTCCCAAGGCGTCTCCTCGGAAAAGACGACCTTGCCGTCGATCAGAGCCGCCGCCTTGCGGTCGCTGCCGCCGATATCGAAGCCGATCCTGCAGCCCTCGAGGTGCCGCCCCATCGGCTGGCTCGTGTCGCGCTCCTCGGGGAGGTCCAGCACGTCGACATTCTCCACGCAGAACACCTTCCCATAGACCTTTTCGCCCATGAATTCGTGGTCGAAGGAGCGCTCGCCCTTGGGACTGTAGATGAACGCCAGATGGGCCGCTATCTCGGGCGCGCCGGCGACGCTCACCTTGCAGCCACCCTTCTGCCAGAGAAGGAACTTAAGCAGCCGCTCAGCGTACCTAAGGGTCAGGGCCGACTCGTGATGGTTCGCGCCAAGGATCCTGCTCTTGTGGTGCGAGACACCGCCGTCGGGACGCTCGAGGGCTATCGTGAGGCTGCGCGCCCCCGCGTCGTTCGAGACGATCGCCTGATATGCGCGATTCCAGAGCGCAGCCGGAAGAAAGAGGGGGTCCAGCGGAGGCGGAAGAAAGGAAACTATCTTTTGCATGAGCGAAGGGCTGGTAAGCGGGGAGGGATTTTTGGAATGTCCGCCCCCCGGGAGCCTCGACGCAAACATCCTACAGCCTGAAACAGGGATAAAAAATGGCACAATTGACGATGTTTTTAACGAAAATGACATTAATTCGAGTTGTTGAGGGAAGGTCACAGAGGGCGGCCCTTGGATTTGCTCGCCCGCGATATTTCCGGATCCCATCGTTGGCCTTGTCCCGCGACC
The DNA here is from genome assembly GCA_035656555.1 of Opitutaceae bacterium. Classification (GTDB taxonomy): domain Bacteria; phylum Verrucomicrobiota; class Verrucomicrobiia; order Opitutales; family Opitutaceae; genus Palsa-1447. Next base: position 3,632 of record DASRSJ010000085.1, on the reverse strand, counting down.
GAAACCGGCCCCCAAAAAACCATCATGTCGAACAAACTAGTCTGGGTTGATATCCCCGTAACGAATCTGGACCGCGCCATCCGCTTCTATTCCGCCGTCCTGGGCTCGCAGGTGGAGAAGGTTGAATATCCCGGCATGGCGATCGGCTCGTTTTCACACAAGCAGGGCGACGTGGCCGGGTCCCTCTACGTGGCGGACAAGTACAAGCCCTCTGCCGACGGGCCCCTTGTCTACCTGAACGCCCACGGGCGCATCGACGACGCCGTCGAGGCCGCGGTGGCGAGCGGAGGCTCCGTGGTCCAGGCGAAGGAGTCGATGGGGCCCTTTGGCTTCAGGGCGGTCATTCTCGACACCGAGGGAAACCGCATCGCGCTTCACTCAATGTGACGAGCGGATCCTCGCGAGCCGAACGACGTCGCTGAAGGGCGTTTCGATCGCAGTCTCGACCTCCCAGCCGGCGCCCTTCGCGAGGGCGCGGAACACGGGCAGGCCCCTTCGGACGACAGGGATGTGGCTCGGGCCAAGGAGCATCCGGTTCGATTCGTCGTCGCGGGTGACGCTGCCGACGACGAACGTGCCCGCAGGGGCCAGCTCCATAAGGAGCTCAAGGTTGGCCGTGATGTCCCGGTCGTTGCCGTATTCAAACAGGCCTCCCTCGGTCGAGACAGCGGCGACACAGGGACCGGAACCGATCTCCTTGAGGAGATCCCTCAGCAGGGTGGTGTCGCTCCAGTTGTAGGGCGCGTGCGTGAACGTGATGTCCAGTCTCTCGAGTGCGCCGCCCTGTGCCTGCAGGGCTTCCAGCGCTCGCTTTCCGAAATCCGGCGCGTCCTTCTCAAGGTCCAGCACGTGGATGCAGATTCTGCGGGCCCTCAGGAGCCCGGGTGCCGTCTTTGCGATCAAGATCAGCGCGTTCAGGCTGTCGGCCGAGGGGCCGCCCGCGATGTTCAGAAGGTGAAACGGCGCGCCGGGGTTATCCCGCAGGGGTCCCTCGATGCCCAAGGCCAGGAGCTTCGCCGTGTTTTGGGTTCGAAGTCTGATGATCTGTGCGGGGAATGAGGCTGCGACAAAGCGGTCTACGTTCGTAGCGTAGGAGTTGCCGAGGTTCGCCGCTCCGAGCTTCAGGATGTAGGTGTTCATCCCGCTCAGGAAGCTCTTCGAGGCCTGCATCATCCCCTGGAGGATCACCGACCTGCGGGCGTAGCGCCGGAACAGGAATCGCCTGATGAACATGGGCGTCTTCGCGCGCCTCCGCTCCTGGGTAAGAAAAGCCGCGTTTCCAGAGGCGATCTGCTCCTCGGTGAGCAACACCTCGAACGCGGGATGGGTGACGTCGATCACGGGTAGCTCAACCCCTTCGTTCGTGAAGGCGTACGCGAGACCGGGCTTTTTGCTCGTCTCCGGCCTCAGGGTGCCGGGTTTGGCCCTTGTCATGCGCTCGGGGCTCCGTCCCTCAGGACAGCTGGAGCTCACGCGTCATGGCTGCGATCGCGGAATCGAGCGCCGGCATGCCGACCGGCTTCGTCAGGTGGATCACGAAGCCCGTCTTCCGGCTCCTCGCTATGTCGCTCTCGGTGCCGAAGCCCGTTAGGGCGATGCCCTTCAAATGGAAGCGCTGTTCCAGCTCGGCCATCAGGTCGAAGCCGTTTCCGTCCGGCAGTCCGATGTCGGATATCACAAAGTCGACCTTCGACTTCTCGGCAATGGCGCGGGCCTCCGCCACGGAGGCGCCGCTCAGCACGTTGAAGCCCCTGCGCTTGAGGAGGCGCTCGAGGGCGTTTCGCGTCGCCTGGTGGTCCTCGACAAGGAGGATGGAACGCATGGGGGCGGAAGGATCCACCGCACCGGAGCCATTCGAGAGGCCTGATCCCTGCTGCCCGGCGTCCCCGAGACGCTCCTCCGTGTAGGTCACCACCGGCAGTTCGACCTCGAAGGTACTTCCCATGTTCCGTCCGTCGCTCCTGGCCGTGATGGCGCCGGCATGCAGCTCGATCATCTTGCGCGAGATCGCGAGACCGAGGCCCAAGCCGCCAAACCGGTGGGAACCGATGCCGCGGGCGTGGTCGCCCTGGGTGAAGGCCTCGAAGACCGATTTCAATTCCGCGATCGACAGGCCGATTCCGGTGTCTGTGACGCTGACAGAGATTTTCCTGTGATCGTCGGAGATTGCGGTTCCGATCGTGATGCCGCCGCGCTCGGGCGTGAACTTCACGGCGTTCTTGAAGATGTTCCAGAACGCCTGCTGGAGACGGACCTGGTCGCCGATGACGGTCACGCGGCCAGGGACCCAGTCAAGTATCAGCTCTATGCGCTTGTCCTTGAGCTCCTGGTCGATCGTGGCGAGGGCGTCCCTCATGATGCCGTGCAGTTCCACCGGCCTCTGCTCGATGACCATCTTCCCCTTCGTGATCCGCGTGAGGTCCAGGAGATCGTCGATCAGGCGCGCCTCGAGCTCGACGTTCTTGCGCACGATCTCGAAGTCCCTGCGCACGTCGACCGAGAGAGCCGAGTTGTTCACGGCGTCTGTCGCCAAGAGCAGGATGGGATTGAGCGGTGTCCTAAGCTCGTGGGACAGAGCCGCGAGGAAGTCGTCCTTGGCCCTTGACGCGTTTACCGCCTCGTCGCGCGCGTGCTCGAGCTCCATGGCCGCCAGGCGGCGGTCCGTGACGTCCGTGAGCACCGCGATCACCGCGCTCACGCTCCCTTCCTGGGAGCGGGCCGGCTCGTAGATCGCGTGGATCCAGCGGACGCCGAGGGTGGTGTAGGGGATGTCGGTCTCGTATTCCTGGCGCACGCCGCCGAACGCGAGGTCGAGCTTGCCGCGAATACGCTCGTAGCCGGGCTGGCCGATCACGTCGGAAAGGTGTTTGCCTATGATGTCACCGACCTCGAGGCCGTAGCGCCTGGCATACGCGGGATTCACGAACTTGAAGCGGTGCTCGGGCGTGATCTCGCAGAGAAAGACCGAGGCGTTGTCGGTGACCAGGCGCATCTGCAACTCGCTCAGCCTGACGGCCTCCTCGGCCTCCTTGTTATCGGTGATGTCGACGCAGGAGCCGATGAAGCCGGCGAATTCCTCGCCTTGGTAGCGCGGCGTGCCCTGGTTCAGCAGCCACCGGTACTCGCCGTCGGCCCGGTGCAGGCGGCACTCCATGCGGAAATACTGCCTCTCGTCGAAGGCGGCGGTGAAGATGGCGAGGTACTTGTCGCGGTCCGTCGGATAGAGGTTGTCGATCCAGCCGTCGCCGAGCTCCTGCTCCATCGTGCGGCCGACAAAACTAAGCCAGTGCTTGTTGAACCACGTGGCCTTCCGGTCGACGCCGACGACCCAGATGAGCGCCGGAGCGCTGTCGGCCACCAGCCGGAACCGCTCCTCGCTCTCGCCAAGCGCGGCGTTGTTCAGCTGGATCTGCTCCAGCATCGAGTTGAAGGCGTCCGTGACAAAGCCAAGCTCGTCGCCGCTCTCGCTGTGCGCCCTGACCGAGAAGTCCTTCTGCTCGGACACGATCTTTGCCGTCTCGGCGAGTTCCAGGATGGGCATCGAGATCTGCTTCTGCAGGAAGTTCGACAGGAGATAGGCGAGGACGGCAGAGCCAAAGAGGACCCCGAAAAGGACGAGACTGTAGACGCCG
>DASRSJ010000084.1:0-6080 GCA_035656555.1 Opitutaceae bacterium | reverse complement strand
TCTTGTGCAGGGCCTCGACGCCCGCGTCGTCCTTCGGCGGAAAAAACTCGATCGAGCGAAGCGGTCGGCGCTGCGACAACAGCTCGGAGATGGGGCGATCAGCCTGCATTACATATCAACACATGCGTAAACGATGATATGGTAAAGGACAATTTAGAGGCCGTTGCATGGATTTTCGCGGTCGTGGTTGCCAGAAACCAATTTTGATCAGCGACGAATCACCTCGGATTCGGCATCATATTGTAAGAAACGGCGCAGTAATGGGATGCCGGATCAAAACTTCGGTGGCACACGGTATGCGGAATTCCTGAAAATAGAGGAAATCTGACATGAAAACCCCATATCGTTGCTTGGTCTGTTCGTCCGCATTCGCCGTTTTGCTGGCCACTGCGCCCTCTGTGTTGCTCTCCGGCGCCTCCGACGAAAAACCGACCGTCATGGAGGCGGTGACCGTGACTGAGCCGAAGACCCACATGCTCTTTATGGGAGCCGACATTTCGGTAACTCTCGGCGGCGAGCCCTACCCGGTGCGGGACGTTGTGGGCGCCTCATGGGTGCTCATGATCGCGGGCCAGGAGAAGCTCATCTCGACGAAGCAGGCGGCCACGAACATCCGCATCACGCCGAACCTGAAGTTGTCCGAGGGCTCGGCCACCATCGTGAACTTCAGCCGCATGGCATCCTACACGTTCGCGAACGACCCGAGCGTCATCTTGACGAGGCGAATGGCGAACACGGCGATGACGACGGCGCTCCTCCAGGGCGTCGCCCTCGACGCGGAACATTACACCGATACGCTGCAGAATAACGGCCTGGGGGGAGCTCAGTCGTTTGTGACAGCGGACAAGCAGTTCGGCGATCCCATGGTTTTCCGCATGGGGCCTTCGGAGGATGCCCTGAAGTTCGCAAGGCGGATGGAGAGGGTCGCCCACGCGAATGCCGAGTCCGCGACGATCGGCGTCGGGCCGTCAACAAGCCGCGGACTCGACGCGATGAACATCGATTTCACGATCTCCTCCCCGAAACCACTCTACAACCCGTACGTCGTCACGATGACCCGCTTCCATCCCAAGGATGCGAAGCCGGGACTTGTGCAAAACCTGATCTACGCCGAGGCGCTGAACCCGGTGGGCGACAAGCCGCTGCGGGTGCACATCGAGGAGGACGGGTTTCCGTTCGACTACGAGGTCGTCGATTTCCAGCTCCACGTCTACAACCGGGGCGTCGAGGTGGCCACGAGCATCTCGCCCAACCGGTCCGACATGACGCGCGATGAGGCTTTCGACTACGTCGTCGCTGAATACATCAAGGCGCATCCCGGGGCGACGCGCCCCCCTGTGGCCGCGATGGGCCACATGCCGGCCGCGCTCCCCACACGCCTCGCCGCCGGCGACTACGTGAGTCCGTTCTACGTGAGGGTCTCGAGCGAGGGAATGGGAGACGAGGTGTTCGCGGACGCTGCGTGCACGAAGAAGATGGAGGATCCGTTTCTCGATTCGGTGGTGAAGGAGCTGCGTTTCAAGCCGGCCCTCGACCGTGGCAAGCCCGCCCCCGGCATCGCCGAGGTGAACCTCGGAAAGCTCCAGATCTAGCTCCAAAATTCCAACGATCTGCCGTGAAAACAAATTCTAGGAATCTGGCAATTTTCGGCGCCGTCACGGTCGCCGCACTGGCGGCGGCACGCCCCACGTCCCTGAAGGCGGGCGTTTCCGACGAGAAGCCCACGGTGATGAAAGCTGTCACAGTGAGTGCGCCGAAGACGCATACCCTCTTCATGGGCGCCGACCTTTCGGTGAGCCTGGGGGACGAGCTCTATCCCGTGCACGACGTGGTGGGCGCGTCCTGGGTGCTGATGATCGGCGGCCAGGAGAAGCTGGTCTCGACGAAGGACTCATCGACGAACATGCAGGTCACCCCAAATCTGAAGCTGTCGGAGGGTTCGGCTTCGATCATGCAGTTCAACCGGATGCAGTCGTACTCTTACGCAAACGATCCGACTGTCATCATCACGAAGCGTCTCACGAAGTCCGGGATGACCACGGCAATGCTCGAGGGCGTGGCCCAGGACGCGCAGAACTATGCGGATACGGTCGGCAACAGTGCTTTGGGAGCCGCCCAGGTCGCGGCAGATTCCGACAAGCAATTTGGAGACGCTGCGAACCTCAATCTCGCCAGGGCTAATTTCAAAAGCACGCTTTCAGCCAATGGCAGAGGTTATGCGGGAACCAACCAAAGTGCGGCCATAGCATACTCTAACCAGTTAGCTGACGCAGCTCTCAACAACACCAAGTCGGAGGCGGAGAGCCTGGGGCCAGCGACCAGCCGGGGCCTTGATGCCATGAACGTGGACTTTGTGATTACCTCGGCGAAGCCGCTCTACAATCCCTATGTCGTGACGATGACTCGCATCCATCCCAAGGGCGCGAAGCCTGGCATCGTCCAGAACCACATCTATGCCGAGGCGCTGAACCCGGTTGGCGATAAGCCGCAGCACGTGCACTTGAAGGAGGACGGGTTTCCCTTCGACTATGAGGTCGTCGATTTCCAGCTGCACGTGTACAACCGCGGCATCGAGGTGGCGACCAGCATGTCGGCTAACAGGGTCGACCTGACCCGCGACGAGGCCTTCCAGTACGTCATGATGGAATACGTAGGGGCCCACAGAGGAGCGACGCTGCCGCCCGTACCCGCCATGGGTCACTTGCCGGCCGCGCTCCCGACCCGGCTCGCGGCAGGCGACTACACGAGCGCCTTCTATGTCAGGGTTTCGAAGGACGGCCTTGGCGAGGAGGCGTTCTCCGACCAGGCCTGCACGAGGAGGATCAACGACCCGTTCCTCGACTCGGTGGTGAGCGAGCTGCGCTTCAAGCCCGCGCTTGAGCACGGCAAGCCCGCCTCGGGCATTGCCGAGGTGAACCTCGGCAAGCTCCAGATCTAACGGTTACTTCGCCTTCTCGGCCTGGAACAGATCCTCGGCCTTCTGGGGAAGGCTCGTGTACGCGTAGTCATCCACCTCGAACGACCGCTTGGTCATCAGCTCGTTGATGGCCGCCTTCGGGTCGGAGCAGGAGATGACGGCGAATACCGGGCCCGCGGGCGTGGTGTCGTACTCCGGCGTGATCGGCTTGGCGTCCAGCTTGCCGTCGGCGCCGGGCTTGAGCGCATCCGCATCGGCGACGGGGGCCTTGAGCTTCTTCACCTCGGGCTTGCGGCCGAGGGACAGGGTGAAGGTGCGGCCATCGAACGTCGTCAGCGAGTAGGTCTTTGCGAAGGCAGAGGCCTCTCTGGCCGCGGGATCGTCCTTCGCCAAGGTGTCCGAGAACTTCAGATCGGTCAGCGTCGTGAGGACGGACTGGACCTTGTCGGCGACGAGCTTCTGGCCTGCGGGCCCGCCCGTAGCGGTCCAGGCGGCGTCCTTCTTGTCGCGGGAGAGGTCCACCATGCCACCCGCCAGCGGCAGGCCGACCTTCGCGATGTCATCGGGCTTAAGTCCCACGAGGGTGGGATCGGCCCAGATCTTGGGATCCGTCTCGAGCCACACGTGCGTGCCGGAGAAGAAAGCCTTCGGCTCATCGCCGAAGCGGATGAACTTGCCGTTGCCGGCGTCGGGCGTCTTGCCGAGCGTGACGCTCCAGATCTCCTTGCCCGCGGCGTCGCTGAGCGCGATCCGCGAGTCCTTGAATTCCAGGCGGGAGAGGCGATCGGGGTTGTCCGTCACGAAACGCTCGACCTTCGCCTCGTTGAGGTCCTGGACAAGCTGCGAGATCTTGTGGAAGTCGGCCGGCATCCCGTAGTAGCTCGTGACGCGCCAGGTGCCGTCGGCGCCCTTCCTCACTTCAACCTTCTTTCCCTGGTCGGAGACCGTGAGGCCCGAGGCCTGAGAGACGATGTCGGGGGAGAGGAGGGGGGTTCCGACCCTGGCGTCGGCCACCGGCGCCGACTCGGGGCGGTTTTTGACGTAGGCTACGACCGAGAGGGCGGCCAGGACAGCGACAATGACGATGAGGGTGCGCAGCTTCATGGCGGTTCAGGCCCTCGTGCGCCTGCGCGAGAACCACAGGCCGAACGCGAGCACGGCGAGCGGCATGGCGAGGAGGTTGATCAGGAGGAGGCGGTTGCCGAGGGAGTCGATCCCCTCGCGCAGCGAGAGGCGTATCGCGCGGCGCTCGCCGCGCATCTCGGCCGCCTGCTTCTGGAAGTCGTCGATCGCCCTCTGGGCCTCCGGGGAGGCGAGGAGCTTGCCGCTGTCGCCCTTCTTGCCCTGGAGCTCGGCGAGCTTCGCCTGGACGTCGTTGATGCGCGTCTCAAGCGCCGCCAGCTTCTCCTTGTACTTCTCGGCGGCGCGGGCCTCCATCTGCTTCACGACCGTGAACGGACGCGCGGAGATTCCCTTGCCGCGGATCGAGATCAGGTCGCGCGAGCCCGCGAGGAAGTCGAGCGAGTTGGCCGCGAACGCCAGGTTGTCGTTGATCGGCTCGGCGGCAGTCTGGCCCATGTAGTCGAACTTGCGCACGCTGTAGTCGTCGAAGAGCCAGTCCGTGTCGGCGACGACGATCAGGAGCGAGGTCGTCTTGGACTCCCTCAGAGACGCGGTGTCCTTTGAGTCCGGCTTCGCGTCGGCCTTGGGCATGCCGGCCGGGAAGGCCGACTTGAACTTGCCGGTCACAATGGCGGCAATCGTCCTTTTGCCCGTGGCCTTCACCTGGCGGGCGACGTCCTCAGGCTGCGCGAACTGGAGCGTCGCGGCCGCGAGCTCGCCGGCCTTGTCGGAGGTCTCCACGAGGGGCGTGAAAGTGAGATCTGTGCCGGGCTTGAGCGCCACACTGCCGGGCTCGATGAAGAGGGCGGTGGACAGCTGCGCCGTCGGCAGAGCCTTCGAGTTGAAGGCGTCCTGGTTCAGGCTGATCCAGACCGGGTAGCGCAGGTGCGTCTGGTCGGGAAGCTCGACCTCCTCCGCGTTGTCGAGGTCGCCCACGACTTTTTGCGCGTCGAAGGCGATGCCCCAGCCCCCGAGGAGGACGGGCAGGTCGCTCGAGACATTGGGCTGCGGGCCGCCGAACATGGCCTGCTGGCCGCCCTGGCGCTTGAAGTAGAGGGAGGAGGGGTCCACCGCGAGGAAGACGGGCTTACCCTCGAGCAGGAACTGGTCGATCGAGTACTGAAGGGCCGGCGTCAGGTTCTCCGGGTGGACGACGGCCAAGACGTCGATGCCGGCCGGCAGCTGCGTCGCCGCGGCGTCGATCGGGACGATCGTGTAGGTGTCGGACCACTCGCTGGTCACGAACTGGCCCTCGGTGCCCTGCTGGCCCATCATGGGCATGCCGGGCGAGCCCTGGAGCGGCAGGCTCGAGATGAGACCGAGCTTCTTCTTGTCGGTCTGGCCCACCGTGTAGATGAGCTCCGAGACGTCGTACTCAAGGAACTGCTCCCGCTGCGGGGTCAGGGCCGCGATCACCTTCTGGGCGTCGGCCTGGGTAGCCACGAGGCCGAAGTAAAACTGGGTGCCGCCCTGCATCGTCTGCGGCTGGATGCCGGCCGCGGTCGCCTTCTCCTCCTGCGGGGTGTCGGGCTCGGGGTCGATGACGTTCAGGCGGATCTTCCCGCCCGATGCGCGCACGTACTGGCGCAGCATCTCGCGCACACGCTCGGCGTAGTTCTTGTACTGCACGAACTGGCCCGAGGCGTTGCTGGAGTAGTAGAGGTCGAAGGTCGTCGGCTCGCTGATCTTGGAGATCAGGGCCTTCGTGCCCGGCGAGAGCGTGAATATCTTCTCCGCCGTCGCGTCGTAGCGCGCGGGCACCGAGGTCGCCAGGTAGTTGACGAGGACGAGGCCGACCAGGAGGAGGAGGACTGCGAGGATCTTGCTTCCGGATTTCATGGCGTCGGTGTCAGCGCTCCAGGGCGACGACGTTCAGGAAGAGGGTGAAGGCCATCAGCGAGAGGAAGAAGACGACGTCCTTCGCGTCGACGATGCCGCGCATCATCGGGTTGAAGTGGGTGACGAAGCTGAAGTTCGAGACGGCGTCGGCGGTGCCGACGCTGAGGAACCCCTCGAGGAAGCTCGTGAAGCCGCTGTAGCC
>DASRSJ010000083.1:0-2148 GCA_035656555.1 Opitutaceae bacterium | reverse complement strand
TCAGGCTGGTCGCCGGCAGGCGCCAGGAGCGGAGCGGATCGTTCATCCATGCCACTGGCGCTCCCTGAATTCTCGTCCGCGAGCATGATTCCCGGACACCAGCCTGTCCTCCTCGGCGAGGTCATGGGATTCCTTTCCCCGGTTTCCGGCGGGCGATACCTTGACTGCACCTTCGGGGGAGGCGGCCACACGCGCGCGATCCTCGAGGCCGCCGACGGGGTTGAAGTGGTGGCCCTTGACCGGGACCCGGAGGCTAAGGAGCGCGCGGAGCGCCTGGCGTCCGAGTTTTCCGGGCGCTTCACCCTCATCGACCAGAACTTTGGCCGACTGGCGGATATCGCCGGCGCAGCCGCAAACGGCTTCGACGGCGTCCTATTCGACTTCGGCCTCTCCTCCTACCAGATCGACGACTCCAACCGCGGCTTCTCCTTCCGCTCGGACGCCCCGGCGGACATGCGGATGGACCCGCGCTCGGGCGTCCCCGCCTCGCAGTGGCTCGAGACGGCCACCGAGGAGATGCTCGTTCGCGCCGTCCGCGACTTCGGCGAAGAAACCCATTGGCGACGCATCGTGCGCGCCGTCATTGCCGCGCGCGGCACCGGCGCCCTCGGCCGGACGGCGACCCTCGCCTCGCTGATCAGCGAGGCGATCCCGACCCGGGACAGGATGACCTCCAGGGTCCACCCGGCCACCCGCTCCTTCCAGGGGATCCGGATTGCCGTGAATGACGAGCTGGGCGCCATCGACCGCGCCCTTCCCGCGGCCTTCGGCTTTCTTCGCCCCTCCGGCGTCCTCTGCGCCATCAGCTTCCACTCCCTCGAGGACAGGCCCGTGAAGCAGTTCTTCCGCAAAATGTGCGGGCAGCCCGAGAACGCCAACGACTCGACGCCGCAGGACTTCAGGATCTGCAAGGCCGAGGCCCTCACGCGCAAGCCGGTCGTGCCGACCGACGAGGAGATTGCCGCCAACCCCAGGAGCCGCTCCGCGAAGCTGCGGGCCATAAGAAAACTCTGATGCGAACCGGCAAACAGGCAGCCTCCTGCGCCTTCGTGAACCAGTATATGGTGTTCGCGCTCGTCGCCATTTGCAGCACCGCGACCGTGGGTCTTGGCACCGTGTGGATGCGCCACCAGATCTCGCTGGCCGCCAACGCCAACAAGGTTCTAGAGACCCAGATCGCCGAGCTCGACCGCAGGATCGAGGAGACGGATGCGTCCGTCGCGGCCGAGCAGGATCCCTCCGTCCTGAACCGCAGGAACGCCGAGTGGCACCTTGGCCTTGTGGCCCCCGGGGAGACCCAGGTCCACCGCGTGGCCGACGATCCCGTCCTTCGCCTCGCCTCCGCGCACAATCGCAAGCTCTTCGGGGATGGGCCGGCGACCATCAGCCTCCAGGTCGCCCTAGCGCGCTGACGCCGCCCAGCACAAAATGTCGAAGGGCTTCACCACCAGTTACCGGATCGCCCTTCTAGCGACCGCGGTCCTCGCGATGTTTGGGGGCCTCGAGGTGCGTCTGGTGTGGCTGCACGTGATCGACCGCGACGAGCTGCTTCGATCCGTCGACGAGGCCCGCCGCCAGCTGATTGTGGACAACGCGCGCCGCGGGGACATCGTAGACACCCACGGGGCGCTTCTGGCGACCAGCCGCTCGATCGTCGTCCTCGGCGTTGACCCCCAGTTTGCGCGGCAGGAGGACCGCCCGAAGTGGGCCCAGCTCTCGACCATGATCGGCGTGCCGATGCGCGCCATCGAGGAGGCCTTCATGACGAAGACCCGCGCTGCGGGCTCGGAACCCCAGGCCCGCCCGGGCTCTCCCGCGGGCGCCATGACCATCACGCTCACCTCAGCCGCCGATGCCGCTGTTCCGGCCGTCGACGGGGATGGGGACGCCGAGGCCAAGGATGATTCCACCCTCGATGATCCCGACAAGGAGGGCAACCGGCCGATCCGCTGGGCGAAGCTCAGCGACCAGGTTCCGGAGTCCGTTTACGGGGACGTCCTGAAGATGGGCATCAAGGGTGTGTACGGGCGCAGGGTGTACCGCCGCGATTACCCGCACAACGAGATGGCGGCGCACATCATCGGCTATGTCGACAGCGGGGAGCACCCGATCGCCGGCATGGAGCACTACGCCGACTTTTACCTGCGC
>DASRSJ010000082.1:0-10322 GCA_035656555.1 Opitutaceae bacterium | reverse complement strand
TGAGCTTCAGCGACAACGGCGACGGCACTGCGGTCCTTATTGGCTCTCCGGCCGACAGCGACATCGGCAGTGCGGCCGTCGTCCTCTACCACGTCACGCTTACGGCAACCGAGTCCAACGGCGGCGTCTCGACACAGACCTTCACGATCGCACTCGTCAATGGCACGGTCGATGCCCCGACCTTCGTGACGAATGCGCCCACCATTGCGCTGACGGCGGGCCAGACGCTGGGATATAATGTCCAGGCAACGCCGGGCACCAACGCGACCACGGTGGCCCTTACCGCGTCGAACCTGCCAGCCTGGCTCACCTTCACGGACAACGGAAACGGTATGGCCACGCTGAGCGGCGCGCCTGGCACGGGCGATGACGGCGACTACCAGGTCGCGATCGTAGCGACGAACGACCTTGGCCTCTCGAATGCGCAGGTCCTGACGTTTACGGTCACGGGAACGGGATCTCCCACGACCGGCACCGGAACCGGCACCGGCACCGGAACCGGCGGCACGGGCACGACGCCGGTCGTGACGGCAACGCCGCCGTCCTTCGAGACCACGCCGATCACCGCCCCGATCACTGCGGGTCAGCCGGTCTCCTACACAGTGCTAGTCGACAAGGGCGTCGGCGCCGGCGCGGTGGTGATTTCCGCGACCACGCTTCCCGACTGGCTCACCTTCACGGACAACGGGAATGGCAATGGCGTTCTCACCGGAACGCCCCCGGCAACGATAAGCGGCACCTTCGTCGTCAGCCTCCTTGCGACGAACGACCAGGGCCTCTCGAGCACCCAGACCTTCGCCCTTGTTGTCCAGCCGGCACTTTCGCTGGCCCCGATCGGCGGCGTCTCGATCACGGAGAACGCCTCTAAGACCCTGACGCTCACGCTTGGCGGGCTGACCGCCGGCGCCGCCATCGCGGTCGTAACAAGCTCGGGCAACACCGCCCTGGTTTCCCAGTCCGACCTCACGCTCGGCGGAATGGGCACCACCCGCACCCTCCAGATCTCGCCCGAGGCCAACGCTTACGGCACGACGACCATCACGGTCTCGGTTGCCAGTGGCGGCGTGACGGTGACCCAGACCTTCACGGTCACGGTGAGCCCGGTCGACGTCGCGGTGGTTCCCTCGGGCAGCCTGCCTTCCTTCACGGTCCTGCCCGGCGCGGCGCCGATCACGGTGGACCTGAGCAAGTACTTCCAGGCGAACAGCGCGGTGACCTACGCCGCGACCGGATCGGCTGCGACGCTCGCCGGGGTGAGCATCTCCGGCAGCATCCTCACGATCGCCCCCGGCAGCGCGGCCTCGGGCCTCGATGCCATCACGATCGTAGCCTCCAACAAGGGCCAGGCGAGCGGCAACACCTACACGGCGAGCGCCGTCATCCATCTGACGGTGCAGCCCGAGATCTTGATCTCGCAGGGCGTCATCATCCAGACGGCAAAGGGCAAGGCGCTCAGCTTCACGGTCACGCTGCTGACCCCGAGCAACCAGACGGTCCTTGTCGGCTATCAGACGCAGAACGGAACTGCCATCGCCGGCCTCGACTACGTGGCGACCGGCGGGACGCTCACCTTCGCGCCGGGCACGACGATGGTGACGATCGACGTGCCGCTGATCGGATCCCTCCTTCTTAACCCCCTGGACCTCTCGCTCGGCCTCTCCGGTGCCCAAAACGGCCTGTTGATGATCTCGGGCGCCCAAGGCGACATCCCGTCCGACAAGGGCGAACTCTCGTCGATCTACCAGCCAGTCGAGATCACGATCTCCTTCGGGTTCCTGGAGTTCATCTCCGGCGCCCCGACGGATAGCGTCTACTCGATCTCGGGCCTGTCGACCGACACACAGGCGCCGGTCCTCGTCTTCACCTCCTCCGCGGAGTCCGCCCCCTTCGGCGGGTTCTCGAGCATCGGAAACCAAGGCTCGGGCCTCGAGCTCTCGACGAGCCTCTCGGCTCTCGGATCGGTTTCCAGCCTGCACGGCTTCTGAGTCCCGGGCAAATGAAGACACCCGGCCTTGACGGGCCGTGCGTCTTCCAGCAGCCAAGGGGCTGCGATCCTCCTTGGCGACGCGCGGCGGCCATCAAGGGCCGCCCTTAATTTGGGCGCCTTAGTGCGCGAAGTTAAGGACGATGAAGAGTCCGCCGGCGAAGAGCGTGGCGCCGAGGAAGATGCACACGGGCAGGGTGAGGACCCAGGCGAGGAGCAGGTTCCTGAGGGTCTTCGTCTGAAGGCCCGAGTGGTTGGCGAGCATCGTGCCGGCGACGCCCGAGGAGAGGACATGTGTCGTGCTGACCGGCAGGCCGTAGTGGTCGGCGGCCCCGATCGTCAGCATGGCGACCATCTCGGCCGAGGCGCCCTGGGCGTAGGTCAGGTGGGTCTTTCCGATCTTTTCGCCGACCGTGACGACGATGCGCTTCCAGCCAATCATGGTCCCAAGGCCGAGGGCCAGGGCCACCGCGACCTTTACCCAGGCCGGGATATACTTCGTCAGCTTATCGAGGTAGCCCTTGTAGTCCGCGAAGAGCTTGGTCGTCGCGGGATCTGAGACCTTCTTGGACTTCAGGATCTTGCCAAGGCCCTCGCCGACTAGGAAGACGTCGGTCCGCATTGAGCGGCGGTCGGCCTCGGAGAGCTCCCTCAGGCTCTTGATGTTCGAGAGCTTCGTGGAAATCGTCTGGTTGAGCTCCACGAGCGCGGAGTAGGGGACGCCCTTCTGCTTTGAGCCCTCCTTGAGGAACGAGGAGACCTCGCCGACGGGGTCCACGGTGCCGGCCGAGGCGGCCTCGGCGTTCACGAGGGCCGTCGTCACGAGCTGCGACTGGCTTGTGATCTGTCGAAGCGCCACCTCGTCCGTGTCCATCCTCAGCGCAAACGCTCCCGGGACGACGCCGATAAGGATCAGCATGAGCAGCCCCATGCCCTTCTGTCCGTCATTGGAGCCGTGGGCGAAGCTGACGCCGGTGCAAGTGAGGACGAGGAGACCGCGGATCCAGAACGGCGGCGCCTTGTCCTTCTCGGGCGCTGCGTAGAGCTCCGGGCGCTTGACCAGTACTTTCAGGAGGAGCAGCAGAAGGGCCGCGCAGCTGAATCCCACGAGGGGCGAGACGACAAGGGAGAGGCCAATGTTCTTGGCCTGGCCCCAGTTGACGCCCTCGCCGAAAGCCTGGCCCTTGGTCATGAGCGAGTTCGCGAGGCCAACGCCCATGATGGACCCGATCAGCGTGTGGGAGCTCGAGGCGGGCAACCCGAGGTACCACGTCCCCAGGTTCCAGATGATGGCTGAAAGAAGGAGGGCAAACACCATGGCAAACCCGGCGCTGGAGCCGATGTTGATCACGAGCTCGACGGGCAGGAGGGCGATGATGCCGTAGGCCACGGCACCCGTGGAGGTGAGCACCCCGATCAGGTTCCAGATGCCTGACCAGACCACCGCCACATAGGGGCGCAGGGTGTTTGTGTAGATGACGGTCGCCACGGCGTTGGCCGTGTCGTGGAAGCCGTTGACGAACTCAAAGCTGAGGGCCAGTGCCAGTGCTACGAACAGGAACGTTGCCGATCCGATGGTGATGAATTCGCCCCAAAGTTGCATGTGATAAAGAGCTGGAGGTTGAAGGGAGGGCACGGAGCATGGCCCCCAATTGCGTCAATAGGGCGACCCGAGTGTCACCGTTCGGTGACAATGGTCGGCCGCATCCGGAAAAAGCCGCTGTCAACCGGCCGGGTTTTTGTGCACGATGCCTCTCCCTTGAAGGCCTCCGATTACTTCGCTCTCCCGCCGTCCCTGGCGCCGTTCCGGGATTTCTTCGCCGCCGAGGCGCCGCCGTGGGAGTGGGTGAAGCAGATCGGGCCGGCCCTAGCCGCCCATCCGTTCGGCACGGCTCCGAAGGTACCGGCCGGCGTCCACGTCGAGGGTCCCGTTTTCCTCGGCCAAGGCGTGTCCCTCCCGAGCCATGCGACGATCATCGGCCCGGTCTGGATCGGCGCGGGCACGCAGATACGCCCAGGCGCCTTCATCCGGGGCAACGTGATCACCGGCGAGGGCTGCGTCCTTGGCAACTCCTCGGAGTTCAAGAACTGCCTCCTGATGGACGGCGTGCAGGCGCCCCATTTCAACTACGTCGGCGACTCGGTCCTCGGGAACAAGGCGCATCTGGGTGCCGGCGCGATCTGCTCCAACCTGCGCCTGGACCAGAAGAACGTCTTCGTGCAGCTGGACACCGGCCCGGTCGACACCGGCCTAAAGAAGTTCGGCGCGGTCCTGGGAGACAACGCGGAGGTCGGCTGCAACGCTGTCCTCAACCCCGGCACGTTCCTCGGCCGCCGCTCGCTCGTCATGCCCGCCATCGCCTTCGGGGGGATTCTTGCGGCGGAGACCATCGCCCGCGTGCGCCAGCACGTCACCTTTGTTCCTAGGAAATTCTAAATGCGCACCCTGACAGGAATCACCCCCTCCGGCCGGCTCCATGTCGGCAACTACTTTGGCGCCATGCGCCCCGCGATCGAGGCCCAGGCCTCGGGCGACTGCTTCTACTTCATCGCGGACTACCACTCGATGACGTCGGTGACTGACCCGAAGGAGCGCAAGGAGAGCACCCGCGGCATCGCGATCGACTGGCTGGCGTGCGGACTCGACCCCAAGAAGAGCGTCTTCTGGGTCCAAAGCGACGTCCCCGAGGTGTGCGAGCTGACCTGGCTGATCGGCAGCCTGACGCCCATGGGCCTTCTCGAGCGCGCCCACAGCTACAAGGACAAGACGGCCAAGGGCATCTCGCCAAACTTCGGCCTCTTCGCCTACCCGGTCCTCATGGCCGCGGACATCCTCCTCTACGACACCCACGCCGTGCCGGTAGGCCAGGACCAGAGGCAGCACCTGGAGATGACCCGCGACATAGCGATCAAGTACAACCAGACCTACGGCGACACCTTTGTGATCCCGGAGGCGGTGATCCGCGCGGACGTCGCCGTCGTGCCGGGCCTGGATGGCCAGAAGATGAGCAAGAGCTACGGCAACACGCTCGAGATTTTTGGCGACGAGAAGGCGCTCAGGAAGAAGGTCATGTCGATCGTGATGGACAGCCGCACGCCCGCCGAACCCAAGCCCGACGCCGAGAAGAACCTCTGCATCCAGCTCCTGAAGCTCATGGCTCCCGCGGATGCCGCGGCGGACCTCGAGTCGCGCCTCAGGGCGGGCGGCCTGGGCTACGGGGACCTGAAGAAGGCCCTCTTCGAGCACTACTGGAATTTCTTCGCGGCGGCACGCGCCCGAAGGGCCGAGCTCCTCGCCGACCCGGGCTATGTCGACCAGGTCCTGAAGGAGGGTGCCGAGCGCGCCCGATCGGTGGCGTCCGCCGTCATCAAGCGCGCCCGCAAGGCCGCGGGGATCGAGTAGGCTAGAGGACGACGCTCTCGGGGGCGTCGAGCCTGTCGATCGCCTCCATGAACCGGGCCGCGGCGTTGGCGTAGCGCTCCTTGCCATCCTGCGGGTGATCATACTCCGCCGGTGAGAGCGGCCTGCCGAACGTGACGGCGACGGGCGAGCCCATGTGCATGCCTCCGTCCCTGCCGAAGGCCTCGAACGAGCCGAAGATCCGGGCCGGGACCACCGGCACCTGTGCCTTGCAGGAGAGCATGCCGACACCGGGCTTGGCCGACTGGAGCGTGCCGTCAGCCGAGCGCGTCCCCTCGGGGAACATGATGACGACCTTGCCTTCCGAGAGCGCGCGAAGCACGCGCCGGATCGCGTCCAGGCTCGTGCCTCCGTCGCGGTCGACGGGGATAGTGCCGACGGCGTCGAGCCACCGAGCCGCGACGCCGGGCTTCCAGAGCGTCTTCCTGGCGAAGAACGCTGCCTGACGGTCGAGGAACTGGCCGACCATCGGAGGGTCCAGCAGGCTCGCGTGGTTCGCGGCCACGATGTAGCCGCCGGTCTTCGGAAGGTGTTCGAGGCCCTTCACGTCACCGCGGAAGAACATCTGGTGGGCCAGCCGGCAGAGGCTGTGGAAGAACCCGTAGACCGGGTCCATGTCGAGCTGCGCGTGGCGTCTCATGCGGCGGCGTGCCGGCCCGAGATGACATGAGCCATCTTGGCCGCGACCTCGTTGAGCGTCAGGTGGGTCGTGTCAATCGGTATGGCGCCGGCCGTCTGGGAGAGGGGAGCCGTCTTTCGCGAGGAGTCGAGGCGGTCGCGCTCGGCGACCTTGTCGACCTGGCCCTGGTTCACGCGTCGCCTCTCGCGCTCGGCGGGGTCGGCGTGCAGGAAGAACCGGAAGTCGGCGTCCGGAAAGATGACCGATCCGATGTCGCGCCCCTCCATCACAAGCCCCGCGAAGCCGCCGTTCCTGGCCGAGTCGGCCTGTCGTCGTTGGTAGGCCAAAAGTGCAGAGCGAAGCTCGGGGATCGCCGCAAAGTGCGACACGGCCGCGTTGACCTCCTGGCTTCGGATCTCGTCGCCAGGAAGGCGGCCGGAGATCTCGATGCGGGCGGACTGGCCCTCGACCTTCGTGCCCAGCCGGATGTCGGCCAGGGCCGACTTGACGGAGTCGAGGTTCTCCGGTGTCGCCCCATGCCGCAGCATCTCCGCCGTCAAAGCACGGTAGTACGAGCCGGTGTCGGAGTGCAGGAGGTTGAACTTCTCGCTCAGGGCGCGGGCTGTGGACGACTTGCCTGAGGCGGCCCCGCCGTCGATGGCGACAATGATGAAGGGAGTGCCGGACATCGCTGGATTCAAGCCTCCAAGGATTTTGCGCGCACCGACTCGAGCAAATCAAAAAACCCGGGGAAGGTCTTTGCGCTGCAGGCCGGGTTTGCGATCGAGAGCCATGAGGAGCCGTCGCCGCGCAGGTCGTGGCAGCCGAGTACGGCAAAGCTCATGGCGAAGCGGTGGTCGCCGTAGGTCTCGACCGTCACGTCCTCACGGAGCTTTCCCGGGTGGATCTCAAGGCTGTCCTCGGTCTCGACGACCTCCTGGCCGAGGCGGCGCAGTTCGGCGGCGATTCCCGCGACCCGGTCGGTCTCCTGCTTTCGCGTGTGGGCAATGCCCCTGATGACGGTCTTTCCCTCGAGGAGCGGCGAGATCGCCGCCAGCGTGAGGAAGGTGTCGGAGAACGGGGAGAAGTCTGTGTCCGCCCCGGAAAGCCGCGTGCCGGGCTTCCTGGAAAGGGTGATGCCGGAAGGGGAGTGGGTGACGCTCGCGCCCGCCTTGGCGAGTACGTCCAGGAAGCGAATGTCGCCTTGGAGGCTGTCCGCGGCCACCCGAAGGCCGGTTAAGGAGATGGAGCCGCCGGTCACGAGGGGTAGCGCCGCGAAGTAGCTGGCCGCGCTGGCGTCCGGCTCGACGGCGTACCGGCCCGGTGAAGCGTAGGAGCCCTGGCTCACGGTGATGCTGTCCCCGACGTCCAGGTGGTCGCGGCTTCCGACACCAAATTGCGCCATCTGCCGAAGCGTCATCCTCACGAAGGGCTTTCTGACCCCTCCGACGGGCGTGACCACGACCGGGGCTGGGGACAGGGGCGCCACCATGAGGAGGGCGGAGAGCATCTGGCTGCTTTCGTGGGCGTCGATGGCCACGCTGCCGCCGCCCAGCCCGCGGGCGTGGATCTCCAGGGGGAAGAATCCTTCCTCGCCAAGGCAGCGGACGTCCGCACCCAGGGCCCTCAGGGCATCGATTAGGCCCTTCATGGGCCGCTTCCTCATCTGGGGTATGCCGTCGATCTTGAAGGTGCCGCGCTTCGCGCAGCAGCAGAGTGCCGTGAGGAAACGCGCCGCCGTTCCCGCGAGCCCGACAAAGAGGTCGGCGTCGGTGGCGCGGATGGCGCCGCCCAGGCCCCCGACCTCGATGACGCAGGAGTCCTCGTCCTCCACGATGTCAAAGCCCAGGCGTCGCAGCGCCTCGGCCATGATCTCGGTGTCCTCGGAGAGGAGGGCCCCGGTCAGGGTCACGGGTCCGTCGCAGAGCGCGGCCAGCAGCATGGCGCGGTTCGTCAGGCTCTTGGAGCCGGGGACGGTGGCCTCGCCGCGGCTTGGCCGCGTGAACGGCTTCACCGCAAGGATGTCGGGCAGCGAGGTGGTCACGGCGCCGGTCGGAATTTGTCGCGGTAGGCCCGCCCGCGCTCGAGCCTGGCCGTCACCTCGACGAAGTCGCGGTTGGCGAGCGCCGCATGGAGGCCCTGGAGCTCGTCCTGGAAGGCGCTCAGCGCCCTCAGGACCTCGTCCCGGTTCACCTCGAGGATCGTCCTCCAGAGCTTGGGATCCGAGGCCGCTATGCGGGTGGTGTCCCGCAGGCCCCCGCCGGCGAAGTTGCGCCATGACGGATCCTTGGTGGAGAGGAACGCGCAGAGCGACGAGGCCAGCACCTGGGGGAGGTGGCTGATGTGGGCGACGATCTCGTCGTGCTTGTCGGGGTCGACGGTCACGACCTCCGAGCCCAGGTCCTTCCAGAAGGCGACAATCCTCCTGAGGGCCTCGGCATCCGTCGACGCGACGGGCGTCACGAAGCAGGTGCGGTCCTTGAAGAGTTCGGCCGTGCCGTGTTCCCAGCCCGTCTTCTCCGAGCCCGCCATAGGGTGGGCGCCGATGAAGTGGGCCTTTCCGGCCATGGCGTCGTTTCCGAGGCGAGAAATGTCTCCCTTCACGCTACCCACGTCGCAGACCAGGGCCCCGGGCTTGAGGGAAGGGGCGATTTGGCGAAGCAGGGGCACAATGCGG
Source organism: Opitutaceae bacterium (assembly GCA_035656555.1). Taxonomy (GTDB): domain Bacteria; phylum Verrucomicrobiota; class Verrucomicrobiia; order Opitutales; family Opitutaceae; genus Palsa-1447. Next base: position 1,621 of record DASRSJ010000082.1, on the reverse strand, counting down.
TCGACCGGGGTGGCAACGACGACCAGGTCGGCGCCCTTCACGGCCTCCTCTGGCGTGTCCATGGTTGCCATGCACCACGGCTGTCCTGCCAGCGCCAGGCGGGTCTCGGGCCTGCGGGACCAGATCACGATCCTGCGTGCCATTCCACGGGAGTGGGCGGCGCGCGCCACGGATCCCCCTAGGAGACCGGGAGCCAGGATGGTGAGCTGGTCCAGCATTGGACCCTCAAAGACTCAAAATCCACCCCTGCTGTCGAGCCGTTCGTGGGATTGCGTTTTGCCACTTCGTGGGGTTTGCTGCCTCCCGCTGAAATGGACCCTGAACCTCCCGAGCCGGGCAAGCCGGATGAGCGCGTGCGACGCGCCCGCATCATCTTGTTCGTCGTGATGGCCGTCCTCACGGCCTCTCCCTTTATCCTCTACGCCCTTTTTGGAAGCCACAGGGCTGCAACACAATGAACAAGACCCTCCTCCCGATCCGCATCGTGTTCGTCGTGCTCTGCACGGCGGCGGGATGGCTGGTGTGCTACACGGTGCGCGAGTGGGACTCGTACCGGATGACGGCGTCGCTCGTCGGCTTTTGCATCGGGGCCCTGGTGGTCCTCGTGGACGTCATGCTGAAGGGCTTCTCCCTTCGCGGACTCTCGGCTCTCACCTTCGGCATCGCGGTCGGCTCCGTGATCGCGAGCCTTGTCTCCACCTCGCCCCTCTTCGCGGAAGGCGATCCTGAGATGATCTTCCTGGCCCGGCTCGGGCTTTTCATGATCTGCCCGTACCTGGGAACGGTCATCGCTCTCCGAGGTAAGGACGAATTTAACCTCGTGATTCCCTATGTGCGCTTCGTGCCGCACGAGGTGGACGTTCCCCTTGTGGTCGTCGACACCAGCGTCCTGATCGACGGCCGCATCGCCCGGGTATGCGAGACGGGCTTCCTGAGTGCCGCCCTGGTCATTCCGAGGTTCGTGCTAAACGAGCTCCAGAACATCGCGGACTCTACCGATCCCCTCCGCCAGGCCCGCGGACGCCGAGGCCTTGACGTCCTGAACGCGCTGCGCGCCATCAAGGCCCTCGACATCCGCATCACGGAGAGCGAGGTCGCGAAGAAGGAGGACGTCGATGCCAAGCTCGTCTTCCTCGCGCAGTCGATGAGGGCCAAGCTTCTTACTACGGACTACAACCTGGCGAAGATGGCCGAATTCCAGGGCGTTCCGTGGCTTAACCTGAATAAGCTCTCAAAGTCCCTCCAGCCCGAACTCATGATTGGAGAGCGCCTCGAGATCGAGTTGGTCAAGCCGGGCAAGGAAGAGGGACAGGCAATCGGCTATCTCGCGGACGGATCGATGGTTGTGGTGACCGGCGGGCGCCAGCATATTGGCCAGCACGCTGGCGTTGAGATCATCAGCCTCCTTCCGACAGGAGCTGGTAAAATGATCTTCGCCCGCATGGTGGGTGAGACCGACAGCATCCGGGATCTCTAATCTCACCCGGCCAAGATTGGTGTGGACTTGGCCCCCTGTAATTTCAGATAACTTCCCTTCCCCTCGGGGCAGTAGCTCAGTTGATAGAGCGCGTCGTTCGCAACGACGAGGTCGTCGGTTTGATCCCGATCTGCTCCACCATTT
>DASRSJ010000081.1:0-9420 GCA_035656555.1 Opitutaceae bacterium | reverse complement strand
CTCGAGCGGGGTCTCCGAAAGCTCCAGCGCGGAGGCCAGGATCCCGCCCATGGGGTTTCGGATCTCGTGGCTCATGCTGGCCACGAAGTCCGTCTTGGCGGCATTCGCCTTCTGGAGCTCTTCCGTGCGCTGGCGCACCATTCTCTCGAGGATCTCCGCGCGCCGCTTCAGGGCCCGCGTGCGCAGCCTCAGGACTCCCAGCAGGCCGAGGACGATCGCAAGGGCGAAGGCGGCCCTCGCGATTGTGGTGCGCCACCATGGCGGCGCGATCGCGAAGTGCAGGACAGCCGGCTCGCCGGCCTCGCCCGAGTCGGAGACAAGCCTCACCCTGAAGTCGTAGGTCCCTTCGCGAAGACCTGAGATGTCGCGCTCGGGCGTGTCGCTCGGCGGCGACCACGCGGTCTCCGCACCGCCGAGGAGCGTCTCGAAGCGTTCCGACTCCCGCATGCCGTACTCGAGCGAACTGTACTCGATGTGCACGCCGGGGGTTGAGTAGGGGAGGGTGCCCGTGACTGGTCCCTCCGAGATCCCCGGGCCGGCCATCGTGTGCGAGCGCAGGATGGGCTTCCTTGGCGCCGGGCGCGGCGCAAGCGCCGTCGGGCCGGCGCGAACGAGCACCTCCGTGCCGGACATCCAGAGCGCCTCCTGCCGCGGCTTGCCGATCATGCGAAGTCCCAGGATTGAACCCGCCACCGAAAGGCCCTCGATGGACTGCGGAGTCCACTGGGCGCGGCCCTCCTGGATTGAGATCCTACCGACCTTTGGCGAATGGCCGCCAGGGTCGGGATACAGCGCAGCCCAGACCGCGCCGTCACTGTCCTGGTTCGAGATCGCGGAGGGGTTGCCGCCGAGGAACGCGTCGACCACTTGGAATTTCCCCGAGGCGTGGTTGAGGAAGTACGCGCCGGAGTCGGTGAGGGCCACAACGGTCGAGCCCGCAAGCGACACGAACGCCGGGCCTGTCGGGGACATGTAGCCAAATCGCGGCCCGGCGGGAGCGGCCTTGATCTCCCCGGGCTGCGCCACGAAGAGGCCGCGCGAGGCGGTACCGATCCACACGCGGCCCGAGGTCTCCTCGACGACCGTGTCTCCGTAGTCGGGCAGCGAGTCCGCGACCACGACGGAGGCGCCGGTCGCGGGATCGACCGAGACCACGCGGTCGAACAGCGACACAAGGATCTGCCCGGGACGGGCGCGGGAAGGATTTGTCCGGAACACGGCGCCGCTTATCGAGCCCACGGGCTTCAGGACGCCGTCCGAATAAAGTCCCAATCCCCCCAGCTGGCCGACCGCCAGCCCCTGCGGCACGGCGAGGAGGGAATAGAGGCGCGTCCCGACGACGCCCGTCGCCATGAACTGCCCAAGTCCTCCCGGGCTGGGGTCCCTTGAGAGGCGCAGCACATCATTGTGGGAGGTCACGAACACCGTGCCCTGCGAGACGTCGAGCGAATCGCAGCCGCCGGGCGGATAGCCGGCCCGCTGCGTGTAGAGCGTGCTGCCCGAGCCGATCCCGAGCCGGAATATGTGGGCGGGCCCCATTCCCCAGAGCGCCCCGTCCCTGTCGACGAAGAGCGCGTAGGCCTGGTTGGCGGGCAGCCCCGTGCTCAGGTTAAAGAGGCGCAAGATGCCCCCTTGGTCGTTCACGATCGCGATGCCGCCCTTAAGGGTGCTGACCGCCAGCGAGCCGTCGCGAAGGCGCACCGCCGAGCTCGCGATGTTCGTGCGCACGAAGGCGGAGGCGGGCGTGTCGAGGACCTCGCTCACGCCGTTGTGGATGCGCCGGAATCCCTCTGACGTCATAAGGAAGAAGTCCTCGCCGGAGTCGTCGACCCAGCCGACTTTCGTGGGCCCGATCACCGAGGCGGGGACGACGACCACCGGACCGGACGCATCGATGCGCAGGAGGCCGGTTGGCGGATAGTCGACATAAACCGCCTTCGCGGTGCGCGATGAGAAAAGCAGATGCATGCCGGGAAAGGACCATGACGTCATCTTCCCGCCGTCCCAGCGCAGCACGCGCTCCCTGGCGACGAACACGGCCGAGTCGGGGCCCTGTGCGTAAACGCGCCACACGTCCCCAAGGTCGCCGGCCGCCTCGGGAAGCCGGTCCATCAGCGAGTGGTACTTGAGCTCGCCGTGGAGGTCCGGGTCGAACCAGCCGATCTGGTTCACGGCCGCGGACCAGATGCGCCCGTTCGGCCCGATGTCGAGACCGCGCACGAGGTAGGTCGGATCCATCTTCTCCGGGTGCCAGCGGTCCCCGTCAAAGGAGACAACGGTGTCGCAGCCAAAGTACATCTTGCCCGTGCTGTCCTGGGCGGCGGACCAGGCCATCGTCTCAACGCCCGTGTCCCGCGCGCTGAAGACCCGAAGAGGTGGCATTCCCTCGGCGCCCTGCTGGACGTCGGAGGCGGCGAGCGCCACCCGCGCCCCGAGAAGCAGGCACAAGCCAAGGCATGCGGGTATATTGCGGAGCGGTGGCACCATGGGTGAAGGCAACCACCCAAGAATTAATCCCCGAACGGCCGAGGCGAAGGGGATAACCCCGTAAAAATAAGTACTCGGGCGGCCGCTCCCTCGGGTCAGGGATTCGCGACCTGGATATCCTGCTGCGCGACGTACTCGCGGCCGCCGGGCTGCACGGCCTTCACCTGGAGGACGTGGCGGCCGAGCCCCATGTCGGCGGGAAGGTAACCGTGCCAGAGATGGTAGCAGACGACCGGGTCGGGCAGGCGCTTGCCGGCTGTGGCTTTCGGGCTCGAGTCCTGGGCCAGGAAATCGGCGGCGTACGTCGGGTCCCAGCCGACGAGGCGCCTTATCGGCACCCAGGCGCGGTCATCGATCCTGGCGCTGACGCTCCAGGAGTCGTCGCCGTTGAAGACGTTGGCGAAGTAGGAGATGTAGCCGAGCTTGGGTGCCAGCACCGCCGGCGCGTGGAGCGACATCTGGTGGTCGGCGGGATAGCGGGCGGGCACGTAGTCCATCGACACGGAGTCACCCTTGAATCCGACCACCGCGTAGCCCGGCGGCGTGCCGTCCCACATGGTCGAGACCGGGATGCCGTCCGCGTCCTTGGGGCCGCCCCAGAACCCCCCGCATGCCGCGGCCACGTTGTAGTCGTGCAGCGCCGCGGCGCCGTTCCACCCGTCGGCGGCGGAGTAGTTCACGTGGCGCTGGTAGTGCGTGTGGCCGGAGAGGATCAGGGGATGCGGCCGGTTCTTCAGGAGCGCGAAGAGGCGCAGGCGGTCGGTGGTGCGGAATCCCTCGGTTCCCATGGCGTCGGGGGAGAACATCGGGATGTGCATCATCACGACCACCCACTCGGACATTGGCGACTGCCTCAGAAGGTTGCCGATGAACTCGAATTGGTCCTGGCGCAGGCCACCCACGTACCGCGGGCCGCCAATCGGCCTGACGTCGTCGAGCGCGATGAAGAGCGCGGGACCCGCGTGGAAGGCGTAGGTTGAGGGGCCGAAGACGGACTCGAAGGGTGCTATGGCCGCCGCCTCATCGGGCGTGCCGAGGACGAGGTCGTGGTTGCCGGGGACGTTGTACCACGGGATCCCGGTCTTGGAGATGACGGCGGACACCTGGCCGAGAAGGTCCGTCCTGTCATAAACGACGTCTCCCAGCGTGACGCCGAGCGTGATGTCCTTGCGCCTGCCGATTTTCGAGATGACGCCGCGGTCCAGGTAGCCCACTTCCTCGGGCGATATCGGCTGGGGGTCCGTCATCACGAGGATTTTCATCTCGTCCGGCTCGTTTGTCCTCGTGAGCCCGAAATCGGCATGGGCTCCCGCGGGCGCGTGGAAGCGCGGCCTACCCGAGGAGTCGAGGCCGGGCTGCCAGCCGCGCGGCTTGATGACGAAGACCCCGGCGCCCTGCCGGTCCGCGATCTGGTAGGCCCCGCTGGAGTCGGTGACGGCGATGTCGACGCCGTTGGAGACCTGGACCGAGGGGACGCCGAGCTCGCCCGGCTCGCGCGTCCCGTTGGCATTCGTGTCCTCGAACACCACCCCCGACGAGGCGGCGAGGCGCGTCGCGGCGAGCGCCGCGGCCGCGAGAAGGGCGGTTGCGCGGATCATTGGTGGCCCGCAACGGGGTGGGGGATGTAGGCCGCCTCGAGAGACGCGGCCTCCTCCTTCGTGAGCTTGATGGAGAGTGCGGCCACAGCGTCCTCAAGGTGGTGAATCTTCGACGCGCCGATGATGGGCGCTACAATGCCTGGCTTGGAGGAGAGCCACGCCAGGGCTACCTGCGCCTGCGGCACACCGCGGGCCGACGCGACCGCCTGGACCGCCTCGATCACCTTGTTGTCCGACTCCGAGAGCTTCCCGCCGTAGAGGTTGATCGCGTAATTGTCGGTCTTGCCGCGGACCGTCGAGGCGCCCGCCCCGCGGGCCAGGAGGCCGCGCGCCAGGGGACTCCAGGGAATGAGCCCGACATTCTGGTCGAGGCAGAGCGGCACCATCTCCCTCTCCTCCTCGCGGTAGAGGAGATTGTAGTGGTTCTGCATCATGACGAACGGCGTCCACCCGTTGTGCTTCGCCACCTGGTTCATCTTCGCGAACTGCCACGCGAACATCGACGATGCGCCGAGGTAAAGCACCTTGCCCTCGCGCACGAGGTCGTGGAGGGCCCCCATGGTTTCCTCGATCGGGGTCTGCGGGTCGAAGCGGTGGATCTGGTAGAGGTCGACGTAGTCTGTGCCAAGGCGCCTGAGGCTGTCCTCGATCGCGTGGCGGATGTGCTTCCTCGAGAGGCCGCGCTGGTTCGGGTCGTCGCCCATCGGGTTGTAGACCTTCGTCGCGATCACGATCCTGTCGCGGCCGGGTCCGAACTCCTTGAGCGCGCGGCCGGTGACCTCCTCGCTCGCGCCGACGGAGTACATGTCCGCGGTGTCGAAGAAGTTGATGCCGAGCTCGAAGGCGCGCCGGAAGAACGGCTTGCTCTCCGCCTCCTCGAGCACCCACTCGCGCCACTTTTTCGACCCGTAGGTCATTGTGCCCATGCACACCGGTGAGACCTTCAGGCCTGTTCTGCCGAGATTGACGTATTCCATGGGAAGAGGGGGTTACTTGGCGGGGACGGATCCAAAGTGGGCGGCGTAGGACTTGTAGGCCGCCGCATCAGAGAGCATGGACTCGATGCAGGCGGCGATGGGCTCGGCGCGGGCGAGACCCGAGAGGACGACCTTGTCGCCGATCGCGGACTCGATGATGAAAGCGGGCCTCTGTTTGATCTGGTGGGAGAAGAATTCCTCGGTGCTGGCCTCGGCGCGTGCCCGCACGGCCGCAGACGAAGCCCGGGCCTTCAGCTTCTGGACGGGTATGCCGGAGGCCTTGGCGCCGATCGTGGCAGACTCCGCCATGCCGGCCACCTTGCGTCCATCGATGACCGCGGCCCTGGCCAGCGCCAGGCGGATCCTGTCGTCCGCGACCCCGAAGTCCTTGCCGGCCTCGGCGACCAGGCTCGGGTTGTCAAAGGACTCGCCCTTGCCCTTCACCATCCAGCCGGGGTTCAGCATGTGCGCCGAGCGCATGATGGTGCCGCTCCTCCTGTAGAACCACTCGCACTGCTCGCGGGACACCGGGTAGTCCTCGGGCCGCATCAGGGCTATCTTCCACTGGAAGTCGACCCGGTCCGCATACTTGGACTTCAGCTCGGCCCAGGCAGGCTCGGCCCAATGGCACCATGACGAAATGACCTCGAGGTAGTAGGTGACTTTCACGTGCAAAAGGGAACCCGCGCCCGGCCCGGCGTCAAGGTGGCTGACCCGGCGGGGCGGCCGGGGCCGCGGCCGCGCTCGAAAACACGCATTGATAATCGCCAAGCGGGCTGTCATGTCCGACCCGATGAAGGTACTCGGAATCGACATAGGCGGCTCGGCAATCAAGGGGGCGCCCGTCGACACGGCCACCGGCAGGCTCCTCGGCGACCGATTCCGGATCGAGACCCCGCTGCGCCTTTCCCCGAACGAGATGGCCGATGCGGCCGCCATGGTCGCGGCCCACTTCCGCTGGAAGGGCCCGGTCGGCATCGGTTTCCCCGGCGTCATCCACGGCAACACGATCCTGACCTCCGCGAACCTCGACAAGAAGTTCATCGGATGCGACGGCATCGGCCTCTTCAGCAAGGCCGTGGGCACCACCGTGGCCCTCACCAACGACGCGGCCGCGGCCGGCCTGGCGGAGATGCACTTTGGCGCCGGCAAGGACTTCCCCGGCAAGGCCCTGATGCTCACCCTCGGCACCGGCGTCGGCTCGGTGCTCTTCTTCCGCGGCGAGCTCTTCCCCTGCGAGCTTGGCCACCTCCAGATGCACGGCCGGGATGCCGAGAAACGGGTGGCCGCCTCGGTGAAGCAGCGCAAGGACCTCTCCTGGAAGGAGTGGGGCACGCGCCTGGGCAAGTACGTGCGCGTCCTGGAGAACGTCCTTTGGCCGGAGCTGATCATCATCGGCGGGGGCGTGAGCGCGAAGCACGACAAGTTCTTCAAGTACGTGAAGTCGCGCGCCCGCATCGTCCCCGCTGAGTTCCTGAACGAGGCCGGGATCGTCGGTGCGGCCCTATGGGCCGAGCAGGAGCGCCGCGGCTGACGCCGCCGGCGTGCTTTCGTGGCGGCGAGGGCGGGGAATTTCGGCGCTCATCGGCGCCGTTCGTCGCGTTTTTGCGTCGGTTCGTCGCAAACAATGGGGTATCAGCTTGAACCGGCCGAGTTCACAGCGGAATGAAACCCTCCGACCAAATGAAGAACCGATGGCTAAGGATTACCGCGCTCACGGCGGGTTGGGCGTTCCTTGGCCTCGTCCTCACGCTGGAGATCTACTTCAACGTCCACGCGGAGATGGACTGGCCGGATTTCACGATGCTGGCCATCCCGCAGTTCGGCCGCGCGGCGATGTGGGCCTGCATGACGCCTTTCATCCTGCTCCTCAGGGAGAAGATGCCGCTCAGCTCGGGCCGGTGGGTCGGCGGCATCCTCTTCCACTTCCTGTTCAGCTTCGCAGTGATGGCCGACTACTACCTCGGGCGCACCGAGTCCTACCGGATCTTCTTTGACGAGAACACCTACGGGTTCTGGCACAGTGCGATCCAGAACTTCTACGGCTACAACTTCGTCGACATGGCCTGCTACTGGGCCGTCATCGCCTTCGGGTACGGCGGCGAACTGCAACGCAAGTTCAAGAACGAGGAGGTGAGGGCGGCGCAGCTGGAGAGCCGCCTCATCGAGGCGGAGCTGAAGGCGCTCCGCGAGCAGCTCAAGCCCCACTTCCTCTTCAACACGCTCAACACGGTCTCGGCCATGGTGCGCGACGGAAAGAATGAAATGGCTGTAACTTTGCTGGCGCGGCTGGGTTCTCTCCTGCGGATGTCGCTGGATTCAAACCACGACAACGAGACAACCCTGCGCGTAGAAATGGATTTCCTCGAACGCTACATTGAGATTCAGAAGGCCCGTTATTCGGACCGCCTGACCGTGAACATCGCGGTCAGCGACGAGGCTCTTGGCGTCAGCGTCCCCTGGCTCCTGCTGCAGCCGATCGTCGAGAACGCGATCCTCCATGGGGTGGCGCCGAAGGTCGGCCCCGGCCGCGTTGACATCACCGGCGGCGTGAAGGGCACCGACCTGACCCTCTCCGTGCGCGACGACGGCCCGGGCGTCCCGGACGGCCGCAGGGTGCTCGAGGGCACCGGACTGACGAACACGCGCGAGAGGCTGACGAAGCTCTACGGCGACAGGGGACGCCTCGAGGTGAAGGGGCATCCCTCCGGCGGATTTTCAGTGGAGATCACCCTACCCAGTCGATCATGAGCCCCAACCGAACCGCTTCGCAGACGCCCCGCATCAGAACCCTGATCGCCGACGACGAGCCCCTGGCCCGCCGCGGCGTCCGCCTGCTCCTTGAGAAGGACGCGGGCGTCGAGATCGTCGGGGAGGCGACGGGCGGCATCGAGGCCGCGGACCGGATCCTGCAGCTCAAACCCGACCTCGTCTTCCTGGACGTGCAGATGGCCGGCTGCGACGGGTTCGAGACGCTGATGCGCGTCGGCACCGAGGCCGCGCCGGTCGTCGTCTTCGTCACGGCCTACGACGAGTACGCCCTGAAGGCATTCGACTTCAACGCGGTCGACTACCTTCTGAAGCCCTACGACGACGCCCGGTTCGCGTCGGCGCTCGACCGAGCCCGCGAGCTCGTCATCCGAAAGAGGCGCGACGGCGTCGACCATCGCCTGACCCGCCTCATCGAGCACCTCGAGGGCGAGAGCCGCGACAGGATCCTTCTGAAGTCGTCGGGCGAGATCATCTTCCTCAAGACGAGCGAGATCGACTGGATCGAGGCCGAGGGAGACTACGTGAAATTCCACGTGACCGGCCGCACCCACCTGATGCGGGGCACGATGGCCTCGCTCGAGGAGCGCCTCGACCCCAACCGCTTCATTCGGATCCACCGCTCGACGATCGTGAACGTGGACCGCCTGCGGAAGCTCAGCCCCTCCTTCGAGGGAGAGTACGCCGTCGTCCTGCAGGACGGAACGAAGCTTAGGCTCAGCCGCGGCTACCAGGACCGGATCCGCTCGCTGCTCGGCAGGGTCGAGTAGGCGCCCGCCGCTCGGCGCCCGCTGCCCGTCGCTAATCCTCGCGGGACCGTCGCATAGGTGAATCCTCGCTCGGCTCGCCGGGGTTTACAGGGGCGTGCGCGCTTCATGTCTCCTCCTTGCCGTGATCCTCTGGGCGGCGCCCGGCCTCGCCGCCGCGGAGTCCGCCGGCCTGGCTGACGCGGTCGCTGCCCGCTCGCTCCTCGGGCCTGACACCTGGTGCCGGATCGTGCGGATCGAGAACAGCGCCCCGCGCGGGCTTTTCCACCGCTTCGACTATCCCCGCGTCGTGTACGCCACGGTCTTTGAGCTGTCGGGGATCCTCTGGTTCTACACGCCGACCGACGGCACGCAGAGTCTTTCCCTGACGACGCGGACGGTCGAGAGGGACGAGAGGGACCCGGGCGCCCTCTTCGCGGCGCTTTATCCGGGCTTCACCCGATGGATGTGGGCGGACCAGGCCGCCCTTCCGGAAAGCCAGAAGCGCCCAGCCAACGCCTGCTTCGTCGAGAGCGTGGCCTGCCTGCAGAGCCGGCTGCGCAGAGGGGCGGAAACCACCTCCCCGAGACTCCTTTCGTATTATGTAAACACGAGCGCGGGCCGCCTCGGCCATACGGTCCTTGTCTACGGGACCTCCCGCGGGCTGGCCGCCATAGACCCCGGCCGCTCGCCCGACCCCGTGGCCATACCCCGGCAGATAGGGGACAATCCCATGGAGCTTTCCACCTTCCTGAGGGGTTCGGGGGTGTCCTCGGCCCGGACACTGTCCCTGGACGACGGCAGGGGGCGCCGGGAGCTTCTCGCCCAGGAGGCGGTCCCCGG
>DASRSJ010000080.1:0-4645 GCA_035656555.1 Opitutaceae bacterium | reverse complement strand
CCTCCCAGCCTCGCTGGTTGATCAGGCAAACGAACCTCGGATAAGCCAGTCCCTTCGCTCCGCCCCCACCGCATCAAGCAGGAACTTCACCACTACTACGGACTGGTCCGCCTGCGCGCCCCGCGACGGTACTCTGCTCCTTGCGTTTCATACGCTTGGAGTCCTCCCTCTCGCCATCCTTTCGAATGGCAGTGTCGGGGAACGCCATCCCACGTTCCGCACGAAAGCCGCAGGCCAGGCTCGCGCCACCTCTGCGCCGGGCACCACCTGGCCAGCAATCCGGGCAACCGCCAGGCTCATCCCAGGCCAACCCTAAAAACCTGGTTCTGATGCCGCTTTATTGAATAACGACGCTATCAAACGGTGAATCCCTCACGGGACTTTCGATGCAACGCCTTCCTGACCCCCACCTGACGCATCTCGTGCGCCTTTTCCTGCACCGTTCAAGACCACGGTCTTCAGCCAAGGCCCCGGCAGGTGGTTTGAAGCCTCCCCCCGAAGGGCGGCTCCGAAGGGCCTGCAATCCTTCATCTCTCGTGCAGCACCGCTCTTGGTTACTTAACCACCGGGCAACCTCCAGCGTTCGTGGCACACAGCGTTATTCAAAACCCCATGTGATCGAGAAGAAGAAAAGTGCACGGGCGGCATCAAACGCTTCCTGGTAGGTTGAGTAGGGGCGGCGGTAGTCTGTGTGGAGGATTTTCCAGTTCTTGAAGTGGCCCACAAGGCGTTCGATCGGCGCCCGGAACGATGAAATCTGCGAGTTGTATTCCTTATCGGACATGGTCAGCTCGCCGCCTTTCGGCTTCTTCTTCGGAGTGACCAGCCCGGTACCCTGATAGCCCTTGTCGCCGAATCCACCGCCAGCTTCCTTCAGGATATCCTCGGCCCCGCTCTCCCTGAATGCTCTCGCGTCGTGAGTCTTCCCGGGAAGCGGCCCGGAAACCCAGACGGCACTACCGTCGAGAAGGGAAATTAGCTGCGCGTTGAAGCCAGTGGTCTTGTGCTTCTTATTCCAGAGTTCCTGGTGCTCTTCGTATGACCAGCATGGCGTCAGAGTGCCGTCTACCAGCACGACCTTGCCTCTTGCGACCTCAGTGGCATCGGCCACGGACGGCGTGAACTCCTCTAGCAGTGATTTCACGAGCGGCACGAGGGCCGTCACGTACCGCGAAATAGTAGGCTGCGAAGTATCCCGCATGTCGCCGATGAACTCCTGCGTCGCGTTCTGCCGCAGGTACATGCACGCAGCCTCGACCGCCTTGTACAGTCCCAGCGATTTCGGCCTGCCTGTGCGATTATTCCACGGCTTATCCAGCGCGTCATTCACCCGGCCGACGAGTTCCTGCATCTGCGTGAGCGCCAAGCCAGTGGTACGATAGTAGCGCAACGGTTCTCCGGGCTTGAGAATTCTGTGAGAGGGACTCTCAAAGCTTCTCAGGAGAGCCGTTGCTTTTTAATTACCTCGCGCGGCGTGTCGCGAAATTTATAGAGATGCCCAAGCGTGCCGGGTGATCCGTAATGTGAGGCTTTTGAATAACGCTCATAGAGTCACAAACATCATTCGCGAGAGGATAATGGAACTGCTCGGCACGCCTTAGTTTTCACACGACTTCGGGCATGCGGGCGCAGGGCTAATGCGAGATAATTCAGGCTCCCCAGGATCAGCAGCTCATTATGATGAGTATCGAAAATACCCCATTCACCCTCCGGCGATGAAATTATGAACTCGAATCCTATTGAATCCTCTATCACAGAGATCAGGGAAGCAAAAGGCCCCTCGATCGCCCCACCAGGACTCCCGCTATCGTTCATCACCAAAAGGACGGCCCTGGAATCTCCCGGAACTAGCTCCCTGAGCTTGGAAAAAAACTCGACGCTGCCAGAGTACACTACGACCCGCGGTGAAGAATTTAGCCTTGTCCACCACCAAACCGAGTTCGAATCCGTCAGAAATTTTTCTGTCACCATTTGGACTATACGGCCGAAGGGCTCTTGCTGAAGGATCTCAGCGTCACGGATCGCGGACGCCGCAGTTCGCGCTGACCGCCACTCGTCAGACTCAGTCAATCTTGCCACCAGTCTTCCCATCCCGGAGTACTATCCCGGACCGGCCCTTTTTCCGGGCCCGACGGCAGACGCTGTCTGGACAGGTCGATGCCGGATCTGCGCGCCGCTGAAGCTGCACCATACATTTCAGAGGGCTGAAACTGCTCCAACTCTCGGCCGTGGGCGCCCGCCTGGAGGGCTGCGCGTTTGACGGTCCGGTGATTGAGTCAGCCTCCTTCGGTGCCGACCGGGCTAAGTCTTGCGAGACCAACCGCTGATCTGCCAGCAAGAGCCGGTCCTTGTCAGAAATCCTCACCCGACCAACTCGGCGCGCGCTGAAGTCCACCTCAACATCCCGGAAGGGCGTATGTGCACATGGTGACGCCATCATACCCAGGCCGCGCGAGGTGCGAGCCAACCTCCCCAGGGGTCGTCAGCTCCAGCATCTCGCCAGTGTTCCAGGAATGCTCCACGAGAATAGACCCTCACGTCGATCAAGTAGGCTGACCTCAGCAGATGGACGGCCGACTAACATCGACCAGGTCGGGATCTTTTTCCGCCAAGAGGTGCTCGAACTGTCGCCAGCCATGCTCGGTGATATAGTCCGCCTCGCTATCCGAGATCGGCACAAGCCAAGCGATGATTATGGTCTTGCCGTCTTCCTCTACCTCTGCAAACTCATCCGGGAAGTACACCGGAACGCCAACATACAAGGCTGTAAGGCTGGAACCCGGGAGGACCGGCCCAGCCGGGCCGATCACGTCTCCGCGCAGGAGCGCATTACCAGACCGCAGGGTCGTCAGACCTACCTGCTGCAGCAATCCAGGAACCGAGCCATCCCGCAGCGAGTCCGGCACGCACATGATCAATTCATGCCTTATGGACTTTCGTGTCCGCCGCGACGTGAGCTCAAACTTGCTAAGCCCGACGGTCGAGAAGGCGACCGAGTCCGGAACTTGCCCTTCCAGGTGGCGTGTCACCTGGAAGGGCAAGCTCTTCCCTTCAGCGTCACGACTCCAGCCACAGTCGATCCGCCCTAGGTAAGACTCGAGGTGGCTAATCAGGAGAGATGTCATGGATCAAATCTATCATCGTTATTCTGCCCGCTGCGATTACATGACGAGCACTCCAGGGAGACGCCTTCGTTATAATTATTGAGCACTTCTGGGCGCGACACATCGCCAGGAAACTCGCGGTTTGTCCAGGATGGATTGTGGGACATGTCCCAGTCTCGCGGATTACCCTTGGTTCCCTTAAAGGTCATCACTTCCTTACCACAGGTTGGGCAAAGGCGCCCGCCGTTCGGGCCTTCTTCAGCACTGTCCCAGGCGTCCTTCTCGGGCGCGACGCGGAAGCCTCCACCGCGACTTGTGACCTGGCCCTTCGCATTCGTACCTCGGATCGTGGCTGGCGTGTCGTCTTCGACGGCTCGCATGGCGCTGACGCCGTCTCGCTCGGCGTCTTCCGCGGCTCCGCCGCCGGGGACGGCGGCCAGGGCCGCGTTTGCGAGGTCTCCGACGCCGCCGAGGTAGTCGCCCTGGGAGAAGGCGATGCCTGCGTTGACGGCACCGTCAGCCACGTCAAGGCCGATGGCGACGCCCGCGGTGACCTCGTCAACGCCGGGGATCCAGCAGGTTGCCAGCGCGACCGTGTTCGCGATCGAGGACGCCTTGTTCAGGAACCCGGACACTGATCCCCAGAAACCGCTCGAGCACTGGGCGGCCTTGGCGGCGGCGGCCGCCTTCGCGGCCGCTTCCTCGGCGGCCTGCTGCTGCGCGACCTCGGCCGCGTATTCCTGCTCGGCCTCGTACTGGATGCCCTGGTTCACCGCGTACGTCGGGTTGGAGTAGCTGCGGACGGTGGACATCACGCAGCCCATGTGCTCGCCGCAGTTGTCGATCTGCGCCGATTCGGCCTGGGCGGCCTCGTTCTTGTACAGGTTGTTGTAGTAGTTGCTGATCGCCTGCACCGACCCGCACGGCCCGTCGTCGGCGCACACCATCTGGCCTGACGGGTCTGAGCCGCCGACCGGGTTGTCGCCGGCGTAGGTGTAGCCGCCGAGCTGTTGCGGGTCGTTGGTCTCCAGCATCGGGTCGGCGGAGATGAAGCGGCCTAGGGTGGGGTCGTACTTGCGTGCCCCCAGGTCGTCGTAACCGCCCTGCGCCGACGGCTCGGTGGGCTGGCCCAGGTAGCCGCGCGAGGAGTCTGGCCACGGGCTGCTGCTGGTGTAGATGGTCTTGCCGTAGGGCGAGTACTCCTGCCGCGACACCGCCTGCGTCGTGGCATCCATCGTCATCACCGCGGTGCCCTGCGGCGTGTCCATCTGGTACCACTCGCCCGACCCCGGTCCCGGTACCGACGACTCGCCCGCCACCGGGCTCCCTGAGCCGCCTAGGGAGTAGTAGCGCACCGCGCCAAGCAGCGAGTACGTCGAGGTCGAGGTGTTGACCATGACCTCGGTGTCGCCGGCGAACAGGGTCGTCTGGCCCGGGTCGCGGCGGATCAGCTCACTGCCGTCCGCCGAGTACACGAAGGTGGAGGTCTTGCCGCCCTCGGTCATGGACGCGACCTGGTCGGCGTCGTTCCAGGTGAGGGT
>DASRSJ010000079.1:0-7735 GCA_035656555.1 Opitutaceae bacterium | reverse complement strand
CCGCGGAGGCGTGCGAGCTCGTCGATTCCCTCAACCGAGCTCAGCGTGCTGTCGCAGTCAAAACAGATGAGTTTCAACTGCCGAAAAACCTTACTTCTTCGTGCTGCGCTTGAACTTCGTGGTGAACTTCTCGACGCGGCCGGCGGTGTCGACGAGGCGCTTCTCGCCCGTGAAGGCGGGATGCGAGTCCATCGTGACGTCGCGGACGACGACAAAGTACTCGACGCCGTCGATCGACTCCTTGCGGGCCGACTTCATGGTCGAGCGGGTGAGGAACTTCTTGCCAGTGGCAACGTCCAGGAAGCAAACAGGGTTGAGAGTCGGGTGACCTTCAGATTTCACGTGTA
Source organism: Opitutaceae bacterium (assembly GCA_035656555.1). Taxonomy (GTDB): domain Bacteria; phylum Verrucomicrobiota; class Verrucomicrobiia; order Opitutales; family Opitutaceae; genus Palsa-1447. Next base: position 7,388 of record DASRSJ010000079.1, on the reverse strand, counting down.
AGATGGGTTAAAGCTCAGCCCTGGCGTGCTTTGTAACGCGGGTCGGTCTTGTTGATGACGTAGATCTTGCCGCGGCGGCGAACGACCTGGCAGTCGGGGTGACGCTTCTTGGCAGATTTGATTGAGGAAACAACTTTCATAAAAGGAGATAAAACAGAGACCGCAGGCCCCCCCTGTCAACTCAGTTCTTGCCCGTCTCATCGGGCTCGTCGACGAAGAGCCGCCACTCCTCGCCCTCCTCGGCAAGGAGGGTCCTCCAGAGCGAGTCCTGCATGGGCCTCTCAAACAGGTCTGCCGGGGGGCTGGCGACAATCCAGGTGCCGCTCTCGAGCTCGTTCTCCAGCTGCCCCGCCGACCACCCTGAATAGCCCAGATACGCCCGCAGGCGCGTTCTCTTGTCGCTCAGGAGCTCGATCGCCTTCGCGGGATCGATCCCGAAATGCAACTGAAAGGCGTCTTCCCGGCACTGCCAGGCCGCGAGGATCAGCTGCTCGGTGTTGACCGGCCCCCCCGTGAAGATCGGTGTCGCCGCCAGGGGCCCGTGGGAAAAGTCGCCCTTCAGCTCCCCCAGTCTCTTTCCCAAGGGCCTGTTCAGGACCACGCCCATGGCTCCCTCGGCCGTGTGCGTCGACATGAGGACGGCCGTCTTCTTGAAGTTCGGGTCCCGCAGCACCGGGTGCGCAAGGAGCAGCGAACCCGCGAGCGACTCAGGGACGTTGTCAAAGCTGCGCTTCATGCGGCGGTGCGCCCGGTCTCTCAGAGTTTTTTAAGGGCCACCCCGGCATCCGTCATGAGCTGGGCGACCAGGGGATCGTTGCGGTAGTCCGCCCTGTACCTGACCTCCGAGATGCCGGCGGCTGCCATGATCTTCGCGCAGTTGATGCAGGGGAAGTGCGTCGTGTAGGCGATGCAGCCGGCCACCGAGCTTCCGCGCCTCGCGGCGTCGGCCACGGCGTTCTGCTCGGCATGGACGGTCGCCTCCTCGTGGCCGCCCCGGACCCTGGAGACATGCGGCGTGCCTGGCAGGTAGCCGTTGTAGCCCGCGGCCACCAGGCGGTTCTTGCGCTCGCCGGCCGCCACGATGACGCAGCCGACATGGAGCCTCTCACAGTTGGAGCGCGTGGCGATCAGGACCGCCGTCGCCATGAAGTACTCGTCCCAGGTCGGGCGGGTCTTGAATTTCTTCGTGGCCTGCGCGATCAGGTCCACCGGGCGGTTCTTGGCGGCGCTCATGTTCTGCCGCCAATGTGGACGCGCCGAAACGACGCGGCAACCCCTCTCTCGCTTGCCCGCCAAGGATTCGGACGAATCACGGGCACGGGGCGCCCGGTCCGTGGTCTGAAAGGCGATGCCAAGCTTCAGCCGGGGTTGCCACGCCTTCCTGCGTAACCATGGTGTTACGCCAATGGCATTGCTCGAAAAGCGGGTCGCACGCATGCAGAGGAATAATTCGCACCGGGAGCCATTTTCCGCAGGCAGCCAGTCATGAGATCCTCCGGTGCCATGAAGCGAACCTGTGAACCCGAGCTGCTCGACTCCCTGCCCTTCGATCATCCCGACGCGGCGCATAGCCGAAGGGACCTGCGGATCGTCAACGTGTTCATGCGCAGCAACGCCTGGTTCAGAAGGACCTTGCCGGGCGTCGTGCGCGACGGCGAGACGGTGCTTGAGCTCGGCGCGGGGACGGGGGAGCTCGGCGTCGACCTCAATTCGAGGGGCACGCCGGTCGACGGCCTCGACCTCTGGCCGCGCCCGGCCACATGGCCCATGGCCAGGTCCTGGTACCAGGCCGACCTCAAGGGATTTTCCGGCTACGGCGCCTACCCCGTCATCATGGGCAACCTGATCTTCCACCAGTTCCGGGACGATGAGCTGGCGGAGCTCGGCGCACTCGTGAGGAAAAGCGCCCGTGTCATCATCGCCAACGAGCCGCAGCGCCGCAGGCTCTCCCAGACCGTCATGGCCGCCGTGGGTCCGCTCCTCGGCGCGAACCACGTGACGCTCCACGACGGCAAGATCAGCATCGCCGCGGGCTTCATCGAGGACGAGCTGCCGCGGGCCCTCGGCCTCGGGGCCGACGAGTGGGACTGCATGTGCTCGTGTACGGCTCCCGGCGCCATGCGGATGGTCGCAGTCCGCAGGAGCTGACCCATGCGCCCGATCGAGATCGTGGGCGGGGGCGTCGGCGGCCTGGCGCTTGGCATCGCGCTCCGGCGCGAGGGCGTCGACGTCACGGTTTTCGAGGCCGGCGAGTACCCCAGGCACCGCGTCTGCGGCGAGTTTATCTCGGGCCTCAAAGGTGCCACCCTGGAGGCACTCGGCATCAAGGACCTGCTCTCGGACTCCTCGCCGCACAACGGCGTGACCTACTTCATGCGTGACGAACCCATGCGGCCCTTTCGCCTGCCCGGGACGGCGTGGGGCATCAGCCGCCATACGCTTGATGCGCGGCTCGCCGATGCGTTCGTCAAGGCCGGCGGAATTCTTCGGACCGCGACTAGGGTTCCGGAGGACGAGACGCCGCCCGGACGCGTCTTCGCGATGGGCCGCAGGCGAAAGGGCCCCTTCTGGGTGGGACTGAAGGTGCATGTTCCTGCCCTGCCCCTCGCCAACGATTTCGAGGTGCACCTCGGAAACCGGGCCTATGTGGGGCTCTCCCGGGTGGAATCGGGAGCCGTCAATGTCTGCGGCCTTTTTGCCCAGCGGGAGACGGCGGCCCGCGGCCTCGATCTCCTGCCCGAGTATCTTCGGGAGGCCGGACTCGGCGTGCTCGCCAAACGCCTCGAATCGGCGGGCATGGACCCTGCCACTTTCTGCGCGACGGCAGCGCCGCTCGGCGACGCCGCCGTCGCCGCGACCGACAGGATCCGGATCGGCGACGCCTGCGCCTCCATCGCTCCGTTCACCGGCAACGGGCTCGCGATGGCGCTCCAGGGCGCCGAGACGGCTCTCCCCTGCCTTCTTTCGTATTCCAGCGGCGCCCTTGCCTGGGGCGACGTCGTCCAGCGTGTCTCGCGGGGACAGAGGAATCGCTTCAGGAAGCGGCTGCGCCTCTCGTCCTTTCTGCACCCCTTTTTCCTCGAGCGGCGACGACAGGCCGTCCTGGCGGCGCTCGCCCGAAGGAACCTGATCCCCTTTGGCGCGTTCTACGCCGTCCTCCACTAGACCGAAAGCCGATGTTCCTCCACGCACTCGCCACCGAAGTACCGCCTGCCACGTTCACCCAGCAGGACTGCTGGAACATCGTCGAGCGCTCCGGCATGCGCGCTCGGCTCAAGCGGCGCTCGATCCTCATCATGCAGACGATCCTTAAAGGGGACCACGGGATCGAGACGCGGCATTTCGCGATGCCCGAGATCGAGCGCGTCTTCGACCGGACCTCGGATGAGTTGAACCACGCCTTCAGAACCGAGGCACCGCTCCTCGCCGGCCGCGCCCTGACCGCGGCCCTCGCCAAGGCGGGCCTGACCCCGGACAAGGTGGACGCGCTCCTCATCTGCACCTGCACGGGCTACCTCTGCCCGGGCCTGACGAGCTATGTCGCCGAGAACCTAGGCATCCGCCAGGACGCCATCCTCCACGATCTCGTGGGCCTGGGGTGCGGCGCTGCGATCCCCATGCTGCGCGCCGCGAGCCATGTCCTGGCGGCCAGGCCCGAGGCCGTCGTCGCATGCGTGGCGCTCGAGATGTGCTCGGCCGCCTTCTATTTGGACGACGACCCGGGCGTCATCATCAGCGCGTGCCTCTTTAGCGACGGCGCCGCGGCGACCATCTGGAAGTCAACCCCCGGACCCACTGGGATCCGCGCGTTCGACTTCAACTCCCTCCACCTGCCGCAGGAAAGGGACAAGCTTCGCTTCGAGCAGAGGGACGGAAAGCTGCGCAACCTCCTGCACCGGTCGGTCCCGGAACTGGCGGCCCAGGCGGTCAGCCGCCTATGGGCCGGCCGCGGGGACCGGCCCGTGGCGCGCGTCGTCGCCCACCCGGGCGGCCGGGACGTCCTTGAGGCCGTTGAGCCCGTCGTGGCGCCGCACTCCCTGTCCGCCAGCTCGACGACGCTTCGCAGGAACGGGAACATGAGCAGCGCCTCCGTTCTATTCGCCCTCGAGGAGACGCTCAGGGACGGCCCGCCGGGAGCGTGGGGAGATTTTTGGCTCGTGAGTTTCGGTGCAGGGTTTAGCGCACATAGCTGCCGCCTCGGCACATAACCCATGCCCAAACTAAAGGACTTGGTCGCGTACTGCGACAAGCGCACCCGCGTCTCAGCGTTCAAGGACGCGCCCGCCGCCTTCAACGGGCTGCAGCTGGGAAACGACGGGCGCGTGACCCGGATCGGCGCCGCCGTCGACGCGGGCCTCGTCCCCTTCCAGTCCGCCGTCGCGGCGGGCGTCGACTTCCTGATCGTCCACCACGGAATGTACTGGGACATGCCGACGCCGCTCACGGGCCGGGCCTACGAGAGAATCGCGGCTCTTGTCGGCGGGAACTGCGCCCTTTACTCAAGCCACCTGCCCCTCGACTCCCATCCGCAGATCGGCAACAACGCCCTCCTCGCGCGGCAGCTGGGTCTCAAGGCCACCCGGGGATTCATTCCCAACGAGGGCGGAGACATCGGCAGGATCGCGGCGAACAAGATGACGCGAGCGGCGCTCAGGAAAAAACTCGAGACGCTCTACGCCCGCGTGGTCGCGATCGAGTACGGCTCGGCTTCGCCCTCCCACGTCGCGTTCTGCAGTGGCGGCGGCAACAGCGCCGTCAACAAGCTCCAGCCTGAGGGCGTGGACACGCTCGTCACGGGCGAGTTGCGCGAGGAATGGTTCAATGTCGCCCAGGAGCAGGGACTGAACATCTACATCTGCGGGCACTACGCCACGGAGGTCCACGCGGTGAAGGCTTTGGCCGCCGAGCTTTCGGCAAAGTTTAAGTTGCCGTGGGAGTTCATTGCGACCGAAAATCCCCTCTAGCACGAACCCCACGACGATGAAGAAGATCGCAATCCTGAACGGACCCAACCTCGACCGCCTCGGAAAGCGGGAGCCCGAGATATATGGGAGCGCCTCGCTTGCCGACCTGGAAAAGGCCCTGCGCGCGGAGTTCGACGCGAAGGCCACTCTCGAGTTCTTCCAGTCCAACCACGAGGGCGAGCTGATCGATCGGATCGCGAAGCTCGCCGACTCGAAGTTCGACGGGATCGTGATCAACGGCGGGGCGCTGACGCACACGAGTGTCGCCCTGCGCGACGCGCTGATGGGAGCGCACGTCCAGGCAGTGGAGGTCCACATCTCCAATATCTACAAGCGAGAGGAATTCAGGCATACGTCGCTCACCGCCCCCGCCTGCACGGCGGTGATAACGGGCCTCGGCTTCGAGGGCTACCACGCCGCCGTCCGCTTCCTCCTCAAGTAGGACTTGAGGCGTGGAAGAGCGCCCACACCACGTGGGCCAGATGAAGTGTTCCGCAGGTCGCGATTGCGGCGGCCGTGTCGTCCAACACGACGCCCCAGCCTCCCGGCAGCTCCTGGAGTTTGTCGATGACCCAGGGCTTGCGGATGTCATAAAACCTGAAGAGCGCGAAGGCCGCGATCAGGATGCCGATGAAGCCGAGAAAGCCCGGGACAGCGATGATCCTCCAGCCGATCAGGCAGAGGGGCATCGCAACCACCTCGTCCAGGATCACCTCGCCGGGGTCGCGCCTGCCCATGACGATCTCGGCCTCGCCGCAGATGCCGATCGCGGGGTAGCCGATGATGAGGGCCGCGATCAGGAGCTCAATATCGCCCATCTGCGAGCAGCAGACGACGAAGAACAGGATGCCGGCCAGGGAACCCCAGGTGCCCGGAGCCGCGAAGGTCTTCCCCACCGGGCCGAGCGTCGCGATGTTCACGACGTTCTCCGGCGGTATGAGCTTCGGCCACTTGGGCTGCTCGAACATCATCAGGCCCTCTTGTCGTCGCCGAAGACCACCTGCGAATTGCGGGCGATGTAGCGGCAGCCGGACCAGACCGAAAGGACCGTGCCGGCGATGAAGATGTAGACACCGACCTTCAGGACGTTGCCTGCGAAGTTCGCAGCGTAGCCGTGGAAGAAGGAGGCGGCGTCGGTGCCGATGACCGGCGCGCCGAGGAAGAAGCCGAGCGCGATCAGGTGCGTCACGGTCTTCGTCTTGCCGCCGCTGTCGGCGGATACGACGACGCCCTTGGAGGCCGCGACCATGCGCATGCCCGTTATCAGGAACTCGCGGCAGAGGGTGATGAGCGCCAGCCACACGCTCAGCTGGTGCTTGTCGACCAGCGCCACCACGATGCCCATCACCATGACCTTGTCGGCCATGGCATCCATGAGGCGGCCGAAGTTCGAGACCAGGTTGCGGGTGCGCGCCAGGTAGCCGTCCAGCCAGTCGCCGATTGCGGCAGCCACGAAGAGGACAAAGGCGATCGTCGCCGCGCCGGGCCAGCCGGCATACATGAGCGCCACGATCACGAACATCATCGGGATACGCGAAAGCGTGATGGCGTTCGGGAGGTTCATTCGGGGCCCACAAGCAACACCCCTCGGCGGGTCGAAGGCAACAACGTAGAGGAACGCGCTCGCCAGCAGGGGCACCTTGGCATATCCTCGCGGTGAATTCCCCATGCGGCACTGCATCTATCCCGGAACCTTCGATCCGATTACCTGCGGGCACCTGGACGTGCTCTCCCGGGCGTCGAGGCTGTTCGACAAGGTGACCGTGGCGGTGGCTGACAACCAGCCGAAAGCCCCGCTCTTCAGCGCGAAGGAGCGGGAGGCCATGATCCTGCCGAACGTCAAAATTTTCTCAAACGTCGAGGTGACGTCCTTCTCGGGCCTCCTCGTCGACTTCGCGCTCCAGCAGAAGGCGGACGCCATCATACGCGGTCTTCGCGCTGTTTCGGACTTCGAGTTCGAGTTCAACATGGCCCTCATGAACCGCCACCTGCAGCCGATGATCGAGACGATCTTCGTCATGCCGAACGAGCAGTTCAGCTACACGAGCTCGACGCTCGTAAAGCAGGTGGCGCGCTACGGCGGCGCGGTCGGGCACTTCGTGCCCGCCAATGTCGCCGAGGCCCTGAAGAATGCGTTCAAGACGTGAGGCGGCCGAAGAAGAGGTTCTCCGTGGTTGGGCTCTGCCTGCTTGGATTCATCATGGCCGCGCCGCGCCCGGCCCTAGCGGCCCGGCTCGGTGACGCGAAGGCGCTCTTCGAGCAGAAAAAGTACACCGAGGCCAAGGCGCTCCTGGAGCCGCTCGTGGTGGCCGAACCCGCCAACTCCTCGGCGGCCTACTTCCTCGGGATGACCTATTACCGGCAGGGCGGCCCGGCCTCCCTCGACAAGGCGCGGCAGTGGCTGGGCAAGGCCGTCCGCCTTGC
>DASRSJ010000078.1:0-17322 GCA_035656555.1 Opitutaceae bacterium | reverse complement strand
ATCTACCAGGTCCACCAGGAGCAGAAGTTCGAGCTCCTGGCGGCGCTCCTTGAGTCCATTGATTTCAACAGCGTCCTCGTCTTCTCAAGGACGAAGCACGGCGCCGACAGGATTGCCCGCCGCCTGCGCGAGGCGAACCACAGCGTCGGCGTCCTGCACGCCAACCGCTCCCAGAACCAGCGCATCGAGGCCCTCGAGGGCTTCAGGAGCGGCCGCTACGAGGTGATGGTAGCGACAGACATCGCGGCCCGCGGCATCGACGTCGCCGGCGTCTCCCATGTCATCAACTACGACGTTCCCGAGAACCCGGAGGACTACGTCCACCGGATCGGGCGCACGGGCAGGGCGCTCGCGGTCGGCGACGCCTTCACGCTCGCGACCCCCGAGAACAACGGGGACGTCCGCGACATCGAGCGCTTCATCGGCCAGGAGATCCCGAAGCTCAAGCTCGCAGGATTTGAATACAAGGCGGCCTCCGCCTTCCCGAAACGCCCCGAGCAGCAGCCCAGAGGCGGCAACCGCGGCGGTCCCCGCAGGAGCGGTGGTGGTGGCGGCGGCGGGGGTGGAGGTGGGGGTGGGGGTGGGGGTGGCCGCAGCGGCGGCGGATCCTCCGGCGGCGGCAGCGCCAGCTCAGGGGGCGGCGGTGGATCGAGCGGCGGAGGAGGCGGCTGGGGCCGCCCGCAGGGCCCGGCACACCATCCCAAGGGAAAGCCCGGCGCCCATTGGGGGCGCCGCTAGGAGCTATTTCTGCCCGTAGTAGGCCTCTTCGCCGTGTTTGCGGCAGAAGTGCCTGTCGAGGAGCTGCACCGGGAACTTAAGCCCGCGCGGCTTAAGCCCCAGCGTGAGCGCGGCCAGCCGCGCGCAGAGTTCCAGGGCGACCGCGTTCTCGACGGCCTCGGCCGCGGTGTGGCCCCATGCGAACGGCCCGTGGCGGTTCACGAGGACCGCCGGGATCTCCTCGGGGTTTAACTTCCTGAAGGTCTCGACGATCACCATTCCGGTGTCGGCCTCGTAGCCCGCGCCGAGCTCGCGGCTCGTCAGCTCGCGCGTCACCGGAACCGCTCCCCTGAAGAAGTCCGAATGCGTCGTCCCGAGGACCGGGATCGGGAGACCCGCCTGTGCGAAGGCCGTTGCGTGCACCGAGTGCGTGTGCACGACGCCGCCCACCTTCCCGAAGCTGCGGTAGATCTCAAGGTGCGTCGCCGTGTCCGAGGATGGCTTGAACTTTCCCTCGACGCGGCGTCCCTCGAGGTCCACGAGCACCATGTCCTTGGCCTTCATCGTGTCGTAGGCGATGCCGCTCGGCTTGATGGCGATGATGCCCCTTTTCCTGTCGAGGGCGCTGGCGTTGCCGAAGTTCAGGTTGACGAGGCCGTGCGCGGGCAGCGCCAGGTTCGCCTCGAAGGCCTCGCGTTTGAGTTCGGTGAGCATCCCGGTTCGGGCCTATTCAGAGTCAGGCGCGGGGGCCGGGCGCAAGGTGATAGTACACCTCGTTCCAGCGAAGCTCCTTCTCGAACTCCGCCAGGCGGGTGTCGGCGTCGATGAGGACGATCTCGACCCCGGCGATCTCCGCGAAGTCGCGCAGCTGCTGGGACGTCACCGCGTAGCTGAACGCCGTGTGGTGGGCGCCGCCCGCGCGGATCCAGGCGCCGCAGGCCGTCTTGAAGTCCGGGCGGCACTTCCAGATGGCCCTCGCCACGGGAAGCTTGGTGAGCGGGGCAGGAGGGGCGACGACGTCGACCTCGTTCACGATCAGCCGGAAGCGGTTGCCCAAGTCGATGATCGAGGCGTTGAGCGCCCGGCCGGCCGGGGCGTCGAAGACCAGGCGCGCCGGATCCTCCTTGCCGCCGATGCCAAGCGGGTGGACCTCGAGGCTCGGCTTGCCCTCGGCGATGGACTCGCAGATCTCCAGCATGTGCGCGCCGAGGACCAGGCTTCCCTTGGGGCTCAGGTGATAGGTGTAGTCCTCCATGAAGGAGGTGCCCCCGCCGCCGCCCTCGCCGACGACCTTCATCATGCGAAGGAGGGCGCAGGTCTTCCAGTCGCCCTCTGCGCCGAAGCCGTAGCCGTCGGCCATGAGGCGCTGCACCGCGAGGCCCGGCAGCTGGCGCAGGCCGTGGAGGTCCTCGAAGGTCGTCGTGAAGCCCTTGAAGGAGCCGCGCTCAAGGAACGAGCGCAGCCCGAGTTCAATCCTCGCTGCCTCGCGCAGCGAATCGTGGCGGGCGCCGCCTTTCTGGAGGTTCGCCGCGACGCTGTAGCGCTCGGCGTACTCTGCGCAGAGGGAGGTGATCCGGAAGTCGGCCACTTCGGACGTCTCCTTCACCAGCTCGCCGACGCCGTAGCCGTCCACCGAGTAGCCGAAGCGGGTCTCCGCGGCGACCTTGTCGCCCTCGGTCACGGCCACGCGGCGCATGTTGTCGCCGAAGCGCGCGAATTTGGCGCCCTGCATGTCGTGCCAGCCGCGCGCGACCCTCATCCAGGAGGAGAGCTGCTCGACGACCTCGGGGTCCTGCCAGTGGCCGACGATGATCTTCCTCGGCAGCCTCATTCGGGCGTGGAGGAAACCGGCCTCGCGGTCGCCGTGCGCCGCCTGGTTCAGGTTCATGAAGTCCATGTCGATCTCCGACCAGGGCAGGTCCCTGTTGAACTGCGTGTGGAGGTGCGCGAAGGGTTTCTTCAGGACCGAGAGGCCGCTGATCCACATGCGGGAGGGCGAGAACGTGTGCATCCAGAGGACGAGGCCCGCGCACTCCGGGGACTGGTTGGCCTCGAGGCAGATGGCCCTCACCGAGTCCGAGTTCGTTGCGACCTCCTTGAAGACGAAGGGCATCGGCATGCCCTCCGAGGCGTTGAGGGCCCGCGCGATCGTCCTGGAATTGTCGCCCACGAGCTTGAGCGGGCCGGGCCCGTAGAGCTCCTGAGAGCCGGTCACCATCCAGATTTCTGATTTGGGGAGATTTTTCATCGAAATTACTTTGAGGCCGTGGCCTTCGCGCTGATCGCGAGGAGCTCCTTCATGACGCCCGAGAAGTCGGCGCGCCTCGTGACGCCACCGAAGCCGTCGTGGACGACGAGGTACTGCGCGTACAGGCGGTCGTAGGTCCGGCGCCTGGCGGCGTCCGGCTTGTAGGAGATTTTCCGGAGCGTCGTCATCCTGCGCTGGGCCGCGGCGAAGTCCTTGTGCGCGCCCGCGAGGACCGCTGCGCTCATCGCCGCGCCGAGGGCGCAGGCCTGGTTTGATCCGGCGACGTGCAGCGTGCAGCCCGTCACGTCGGCGTAGATCTGCATAAGGAGCGTGTTCTTCTCCGCGATGCCGCCGGCGCAGACGATCCTGCGGATCGGCACCCCGTACTTGCGGATGCGCTCGATTATCGCGCGGGCCCCGAATGCCGTGGCCTCGATGAGCGCCCTGTAGATCTCGGCCTGGGTCGTGTGCAGCGTGCAGCCGAGGATGAGGCCCGTCAGGCGGGGATCGACGAGCACGGTGCGGTTTCCATTCTGCCAGTCCAGGGCAAGGAGCCCGCTCTGGCCGGGACGCAGGGCCGCGGCCTCGCCAGTCAGTTCCGCGTGGAGGTCCGCGTCGCCGCGGCAGACCGTCTCCACCCACCACTTGAAGATGTCGCCGACCGCCGACTGGCCGGCCTCGATGCCGTAGTAGCCGGGCAGGATCGCGCCGGGGACTATGCCGCAGATTCCGGGGATGTCCGGGACGCGCTTGCCGGCCGAGACGACGGCGCAGTCGCACGTAGAGGTGCCGATGACCTTCACGAGCGTCCCCTCGCGCACGCCGCAGGCTACCGCGCCGTAGTGGACGTCGAATTCCCCGATCGCGATCGGGATGCCGGCCGGCAGCCCCAGGACCGAGGCCCAGCCTTCGCTGAGCATTCCGGCGGCGGCCGTGGCGTCATGGGCCCGGCCATAGAGCCTGTCGCGCAGGGCGGCCAGGCGCGGGTCGAGCGTGGAAAGGAACTTCTTGTCCGGCAGGCCGCCCCAATCGTCACTATAGAGGGCCTTGTGGCCCGCGGCGCAGATGCCTCGCATGACAAGCGCGGGGTCGCCGACGCCGGCTAGGATGGAGGGGATCCAATCCGAGAGCTCAACCCAGGAGTGCGCCGCGCGAAAGACGTCGGGCGCGACCTTCAGGCAGCGCCAGATCTTTGACCAGAACCACTCGGAGGAGTAGGTGTTGCCGCACTTAGCAATATACCTCGGGCGCATGCGCGCCGCGACCTCGGTGATGCGCGCGGCCTCCTGCCATGACGTATGGTCCTTCCAGAGCCAGCACTGGGCCGCTAGGTTCTTCCTCCACTTCGCCAGCATGGCCAGCGGCACGTTGTGCTTGTCGACGGGGATGGGGCTCGAGCCCGTCGTGTCGACGCCGATGCCGATGACCTTGGAGGCGCTGAAGCCCTTGTGCCTCTTCGCGGCTGACAGGGCCCCAAGGACGGTCTCCTCAAGGGTGCTGAGGTAGTCGGCGGGGTTCTGGCGCGCGAGGTGCGGGTCCCTCGGGTCCAGGAGGACACCCTGGTCCCCGCTCGGGTAGTTTGCGACGCAGGAGCCGAGCTCCGCGCCGTCGCTGCAGCGAACGACCAGCGCTCGCGCCGAGTTCGTTCCAAAGTCTATGCCTAGGGTAAATGCCATGGTTCGGGGTGGACCAAACCGACCATCCTATGACCAGTTTCCGGATGCGATCCTGTATTGACTGGACGGTAAAGTGAACCGAACGTCGCCAGCATCGGCGCGGGTATTTTACCTCCAACCCAGTTCCCCGCCCCCAGGTTCGTTACCCCCTAGCACCCTATGGCCACGTCGTCTTCATCCACATTGACCGGCATTGATTGGCTGGCGATCGCGCTCTACTTCGCGCTCCTGATCGGCGTCGCGTCCTGGGCAGTCCGCAAGAGCAAGGACACCGCCGCCGACTATTTCCTCGCCGGCCGCAATCTCGGCTGGTGGGTGATTGGCGCCTCGATCTTCGCCTCGAACATCGGCTCCGAGCACATCGTCGGCCTCGCGGGTTCCGGCGCCACGGACGGCGTGGCGCTCGCGCACTACGAGCTGCACGCTTGGTGCCTCCTCGTCCTCGCCTGGGTCTTCGTGCCGTTCTATTCCAGGGCGCTCGTCTTCACGATGCCGGAGTTCCTGGAGCGCCGCTTCAGCACGGCGTCACGCTACGTCCTCTCGATCGTCTCCCTGGTCACCTTCGTCCTCTCCAAGATCGCGGTCGGCATCTTCGCCGGCGGCGTCGTTTTCGCGACGCTGCTTCCCGAGGTGCACCTGACGATCGGAGCCACGACGATCAACAGCTTCTGGATCGGTTCCGTCGCCGTCATCATCCTGACCGGCCTCTACACGATGCTGGGTGGCATGCGCGCCGTCGTCTACAATGACGCCGTGCAAGTGGTCGTCCTCATTGGCGGATCCGCCTGCCTCACGTTCTACGGCCTCCACCGCCTGGGGGGGTGGGGAGAACTCAAGCACTACTGCGGCTCCGAGATGCTGAACCTCTGGAAGCCAATCACGCCCGCGGGAGTCCAGTCGACTTGGTCGCCCGTCCTTGAGACCAATGCGGCCGGCGTCATCACGAAACAGGCGTGGTACTTCAACGGGAGCTATCCCTGGCCCGGCATGCTGATCTGCGCGCCGATCATCGGCCTCTGGTACTGGTGCACCGACCAGTACATCGTCCAGAGGGCGCTCGGCGCGCCGAACCAGACGATCGCCCGCCGCGGCAGTATCTTCGCCGCGTTCCTGAAGCTCTTCCCGGTCTATCTCTTCATCATCCCGGGACTCATCTGCTTCGCGCTCGCGAAGAGCGGGAAGATCCCGGAGCTCAACTCGATTGTCGGGGCCGACGGCAAGCCCGTCGCCGCCGAGGCCCAGGCCGCGTTCCCGCTCATGGTGAAGTACCTCCTTCCCCCGGGCCTTCGCGGCATCGTGGTCGCGGGACTCCTCTCGGCGCTCATGGGTTCCCTGGCCGGCGTCTTCAACGCCTGCTCGACCCTCTTCACGGTGGACCTCTACCAGAAGTACAAACCCGAGGCTACGCAGTCCCAGCTCGTGCGCATGGGGCGCATCGCGACGGTTGTCATGATCCTGATCGCGCTTGCCTGGATCCCGGTGATCCAGGGCGCCCACGGCCTCTACGGATACCTGCAGGCCGTGCAGGGCTACCTCGCGCCGCCGATATTCGTGGTCTTCTTCTTCGGCGTCTTCTGGAAACGCCTCAATGCCCAGGGCTGCCTGTGGGCCATGGTGGTCGGTTTCATCATCGGGGCGTTCCGCATGGTCGTGGACACGCCCGTGACGATGAAGCTCGCGGGCTACGAGAACGGCTACACGCCGGGCTCGTTCCTCTGGATCGTGAACAACATCAACTTCCAGTACTTCAGCGTCCTGATCACGGTCGTCTCCGGCATTGTCATGGTCGTCATGAGCTACGCGACGGCCGTTCCGGAATACGGGCGCCTGAAGGGCCTGACCTTTGCGACGGCGTCCGAAGAGGACAAGGCCGTCACCCGCGCGAGTTGGGAGAAGAAGGATGTGTTCTTCTCGGCCTTCATCCTGGCCTGCATCCTCGGCGCCTACATCTACTTCTCAGGCTGACGAACCTGTCGGCGCTCTAGCGGTCCCCAATAAATCCCATGAAGGCAATATCCCTAGCCAGTGTCCTGTGTATCTCAATGACTGCAAGCGCGTGCCTCGCGGGCGCCGACAAGGTCGAGAAGCTCGCATTCGGCTCTGCCGACGGCGTTCCGGTGGACCTCTACGTCCTCACCTCGTCCAGCGGCATGGTTGCCAAGGTCATGACCTACGGGGCGACGCTCCAGGAGCTCGATACCCCGGACAGGAACGGGAACATGGACGATGTCGTCCTCGGCTTCCCGAGCATCGAGGGCTACCTGAAGAAGGAGCCGTACTTCGGGGCGACGGTTGGCCGCGTCGGCAACCGCATCGCCAAGGGCAGGTTCACGCTGGACGGCAAGACCTACCAGCTTGCGCAGAACGACGGCCCCAACCACCTGCATGGCGGCATCAAGGGCTTCGACAAGGTCGTCTGGACCGCCGAGGTCGTCCACGGCGCCACGCCGGCGGTCAAGTTCACCTACCTGAGCCGCGACGGCGAGGAGGGCTATCCCGGCAACCTCACGGCCTCGGTCACCTATTCGATCACGAACGGCAACGAGCTGCGCCTGGACTACTCGGTGACGACAGACAAGGCCACGCCGGTCAACGTGACGAACCACAGCTATTTCAACCTCGGCGGTGCGGAAAAGGGCGGGATCCTCGGCCACCAGCTCATGCTCAACGCCGATCGGTACACGCCGGTCGACGCGACGCTGATCCCGACGGGCGAACTCAAGTCCGTGGAGGGAACGCCGATGGACTTCCGCAAGTGGACGGCGATCGGGGCGCGCCTGAAGGACGTCGGCGGCAACCCCGTCGGCTACGACCACAACTACGTGATCAATGGCGGGGGCGGGAAGCTCTCGCTGGTCGGCGCCGTCTATGAGCCCAACTCGGGCCGCGCGATGGAGGTCTCCAGCACGGAGCCCGGCGTCCAGTTCTACAGCGGCAATTTCCTGGACGGCACCCTTACCGGAAAGAAGCAGGTCGTGTACAAGCAGTACTGGGGCCTTGCGCTTGAGACGCAGCACTTCCCCGACTCGGTGAACCACCCGAACTTCCCGTCGTACGTGCTCAGGCCCGGCGACACGTACACCTCGACGACGATCTACCGGTTCGCCGCCCGGTAGGCGCGGGCCGGGAAATCGGCTGCGGAAAGGGAACGGCGGCTTGCCGCTGTGGGCGGCGCGTGGCAAATTCTGCGTCCCCCATCCCCTATGACATCCGGCCTTTCCCGCCTTTTCCTGCTCGCAACGGTGATAGTGCTCGGCTCGTCGCGCCTCGCGGCGGCTGACGACGGTCCCACGCAGAGGCTGCAGATGGACAGCGGCTGGCGCTTCCACCTGGGCAACGACTGGGGCGCGGGCTATGGCCTCGCAAAGGCCGGCACGGGCTACGGGCCCGCGAGCATCTCCTATAGCGATGCCAGCTGGCGCATGGTCGACCTGCCGCACGACTGGGCGATCGAGCTGCCCTTTGACCAGACGGCGGACGGCTCCCACGGGTTCAGGGCGATCGGCGAGGGCTTCCCGCAGAACAGCATCGGCTGGTACAGGAAGACCTTCGAGCTGCCCGCCTCCGATGCGGGAAAGCGCCTCTGGCTGGAGTTCGACGGCGTCTACCGCGACTGCACGGTGATCGTGAACGGCTGGTTCGTGGGCCACCACGAGAGCGGCTACAGCGGCTTCCGCTACGATATCACGGACCTGGCTAATGTCGGTGGCCGCAACGTCGTCTCTGTGAAGGTCGACGCCACGCAGGCCGAGGGCTGGTTCTACGAGGGGGCGGGCATCTACCGCCACGTCTGGCTCGTGAAGAAGGACCCGCTCTCGGTGGCCCCCGACGGCATCTTCGTCTACACCCGCTTCAAGGACAACGTGCCGAAGGGCGCGGCCGAGCTCCACGCCGAGACGAAGCTGCTTAACGCCCTCCCGAACTCCGTCGACACCACGGTCACCTGGAAAGTCACCTCGCCGGACGGCGACACGGTCGCCGTGCTGAGCCAGCAGGCGACGATCGGCGGCTCGGCGATGGCCCAGCTCGGCCAGCGCGGCAAAATCCAGTCGCCCCAGCTCTGGTCGCCCGAGAACCCGAGGCTCTACACCCTCGTGACGACGGTGGTCACGGGCGGGAAGACGGTCGACAGCGTGACCACGAGCTTTGGCATCCGCACGGTCGGCTTCGATGCGAACCGCGGCTTCATGCTCAACGGCGAGCCGTACCAGTTGAAGGGCACGTCCAATCACCAGGACAGCGCCGGGGTCGGCTCCGCGCTGCCCGACGCCGTCCAGTACTACCGAATCAGCCGCCTGAAGGAGATGGGCTGCAACGCCTACAGAACGACCCACAATCCCCCGACGCCCGAGCTCCTTGAGGCGTGCGACCGCCTCGGCATGCTGGTCATGGACGAGAACCGCCAGCTGGGCAGCGACGAGCACCACCAGGATCTCCTTGAGGAGCTGATCGAGCGTGACCGCAACCACCCGAGCGTCGCCATCTGGTCCCTCGGCAACGAGGAGTTCGAGGTGGAGAAGACGATGACGGGCCAGCGCGTGGCGACGACGATGCAGGCCTTCCTGAAGCGCCTGGATCCCACGAGGCCGGTCACGGTCAACGCCGACCTCGGCAATGTCTGGACGGGCGTGGACGCGGCGGCCGAGGTGAGGGGCTGGAGCTACCATGTCGGCCCGGACATGGACGCCTACCACAAGGAGCACCCCTCGCAGCCGAACGTCGGAAGCGAGCAGGGAAGCACCGTCTCGACCCGCGGCATCTATGCCAACGACCCGGTCCGCGGCTACGTGAGCGCCTACGACGACAACGCGCCGGCCTGGGCGCAGACGGCCGAGACCTGGGTGACCTTCTTCGGCACGCGCCCGTGGCTTTCCGGCGGCTTCGTCTGGACCGGCTTCGACTACCGAGGGGAACCGACCCCGTACGGCTGGCCGTGCATCAACTCCCATTTCGGGATCATGGACACCTGCGGTTTCCCGAAGGACAATTTCTACTACTACCAGTCGCAGTGGACCGAGAAGCCCATGGTCCATATCCTCCCGCACTGGAACTGGCCCGGCCGCGAGGGCCAGGACATCGACGTGCGGACCCAGAGCAACGCCGAGGAGGTCGAGCTCTCGCTCAACGGGCACAGCCTCGGTCGCAAGCCGATGCCGCGCTTCTCCGAGATCAAGTGGACCGTCCCGTACACGCCGGGCACGCTTTCGGCCAAGGCCTACGTCGGGGGCAGGGTGGTTGCCGAGACCAAGGTCGAGACGACCGCGGCGCCGGCATCCGTCGTCCTCACGCCCGACAGGGCGAACCTGAGCGCCGACGGCCAGGACGTGAGCCTTGTCGCGGTCTCGATCACCGATTCCAAGGGCAGGGTGGTTCCCACGGCCGGCGGCAAGGTCTCCTTCGATGTCGAGGGCCCGGGCCGGATCATCGGCGTCGGCAATGGCGACCCGAGCTCCCACGAGCCGGACACGTTCGTCGCGACTCCCACCTTCCGCACGGTGCCCATCGACGGCTGGCGCTGGAAGAAGATCAAGGACACCTACGGCGAAGGAATGCCCGAGGAGGGCGTGTCCTTTGACGATTCAAGCTGGGACCCGACTGACGTGAACGGCGACGTGGGGTCCCTGGGACTGCGCGAGCAGGCGATCTACAGGACCCGCTTCACCGTGACGGCCGCGGACCTGGACTCGGCCGCCGTCGAGGTGGTCTTCGGCAAGGTCGCCGGCGGAACGGCCATGTACGTGAACGGGCAGAAGATCGGCGGAACGATCGACCCGCGCTCGGCCATGGCGTATGACGTGAAGGGGATCCTCCATCCCGGGGAGAACGTGATCGCGGTGCCGACCGCCAATTACGGCCCCGAGGGCTCCGGCCTCAGCAAGGGCGTCTCGCTTCGCCTCCAGCAGGCCCCCGCGCCGCTCAGCTGGAGCCGCAGCGCCTTCAACGGCCTGGCCCAGGTGATCGTGCAGTCGACCCGCGAGCCCGGCTCCATCCGTGTGACCGCGAAGTCCGACGGTCTGGCCATCGGCTCCGTCTCCATCAGGACCCAGGCAGCGGCCACCAAGCCCTCAGTCCCCTGACCCCGGCCGTGGATCCCCTTTCACTGGTCCAGGTCCGCGTTCTTGGATCGCTGATCGAGAAGGACATCACGACCCCGGACTACTATCCCCTGACGCTCAATGCGCTCACGAACGCGTGCAACCAGAGCTCGAACCGCGAGCCGGTCATGGCCCTGGGCGAGCAGGCGATCGTCGAGGCCCTGAACGGCCTGCGCGAGAGGAAGCTCGCCTTCATGTTCCAGGGCGCCGACAGCCGCGTGGCAAAGTTCGGCCACAGGATAGCCGAGACTTTCGAGCTGGCGCGCCCCGAGACGGCGGTCCTCTGCGTGCTGCTGCTTCGCGGGCCCCAGACTCCCGGCGAGATCCGCGGCAGGACCGGCAGGATGCACGAGTTTGCGAGCCTTGAGGAGGCGGAGGCTTCGCTGGGGTTGCTCATTTCCCGCACACCCGAGGCGCTGGCCGTCAAGCTGGCGCGCCAGCCCGGCATGAAGGAGTTGCGCTACGCGCACCTCTTGGGCGGGCCGGTCAACGCTGAGACTGTAGCAGCCGGGCCGGTGGAGGTCCCCTATGTCGATCCCCGCCAGGAGCGGATCGCGAAGCTCGAGGCCGAGGTGGCCGCGATGCGCTCCGAGCTCGGCGAGCTCAAGCGGGAGCTTTCGGAGCTGAAAGCGCAGCTCAGCTGACGACCATCAATCTTACTCGTCACCGCGGCACAAAGCCGCATGGTGGTGCACGAGGAAATATTTGAGGAGCGCCGTGATTGCATCCTTCCACAACCATTCAGACTGGAGCGACGGGCAGACCGGGGTCGGTGCCATGTACACGTCGGCCGACAGGATGCGGGTAGACATACTCGGCCTCTCGGACCATTTCTGCATCTATCCCGACGGTTCCTCGCCCGACTGGTCGATCTCCCCGGACCGCGCGGACGAATACGTCGACGAGGTCGTCTCCTACCAGGGCAAGGGCCTCATGGAGGTCATCGTGGGTGCCGAGTTCGACTGGTTCGACAATCACGGGCCGATACTCGAGCCCGTCGTGAGCGCGCTCACGCTGGACTACCGCATCGGCTCGGTGCACCACGTCGACGGCAAGCAGTTCGACGCATCGCCCGCGTTCTGGCAGGCGCTAAGCGAGGAACAGCGAGACGAGGTCTTCGCGAAGTACTGGGGCCTCATCCGGGGCATGGCGGAGAGCACGATGTTCGACATAGCGGGGCACCTCGACCTCCCGAAGAAGTTCGGGTTCAAGCCGAAGTCGGACATGGGGCCGGTGATCGACGCGGCGTTGGACGCGATCGCCGCGAACGACCTGGTCGTGGAGCTCAACACGGCCGGCTTCGGCAGGCCCTGCGCCGACGCCTACCCCTCGCTCGACATCCTGAAGAAGTGCCGCGCAAGGGAGATCCCCGTCACGCTCTCCGCGGATGGCCACATCCCGGGCCACATCCTCTTTGAATTCCAGCGGGGTCTGGCGAGGCTCCACGAGGCGGGCTACTCGTCGGTAGCCCGGTTCCGGGGCCGCGAGGCCTGGTTTGAGCCCCTCGACAACGCCCTCAGGTCGGAGAGGGAGTGATGGCCCCTTCGGAGGATCCAAAGATAGACCCCCTGAAACGATTCTCGGATCGGGTGGGGGACTACGTGAAGTACCGGCCGAGCTACCCGGCGCCGCTCATGGAATTCCTCCAGGCGAGCGCAGGACTGGGTCCCCAGGCGACAGTGGCCGACGTGGGCTCGGGAACGGGAATTTTTACGGGACTGCTCCTTGGCACCGGCGCGCGAGTCATCGCCGTCGAGCCGAACGATGCGATGCGGGAGGCCGCGGAGTATGCGTTCCGGGACCGCCCGGGGTTCCAGAGCATGAAGGGCACGGCCGAGGCGACGGGCCTCGCCGACGCCTCGGTCTCGCTCATCACGTGCGCCCAGGCGTTCCACTGGTTTCGCCCCGACGAGACGCGCGCGGAGTTCCGGCGGATACTGCGGCCGTCGGCCCTGTGCGCCCTCGTCTGGAACACATCCGTCGCCGACAAATCGGATTTCGCCCTCGGCTACGAGAAGGTGAAGATGGAGCATGGCACGGACTTCAAGCAGGTGCGCCACGAGGTCATGCCCAAGGAAAGCCGCGCGGACGGGTTCTTCGGCAGGGGCAACTGGAAGAGGCACGTCTTTGAGAACCACCAGCTTCTTGACCTCGAGGGTCTGAAGGGGCGCCTCCTCTCATCATCTTATGCCCCCCAGAAGGGCCGCCCCGGGCACCTTCCCATGATCACGGCCCTCGAGGACCTGTTCGTTAGGACCCAGAGGGACGGCTTCGTCAGGATGGACTACGTGACCGAGCTCTTCCTCGGCAGGCTTTAGCTAGGCGAGCACGTGGCTCAGGGCCCGTGCCAGCTCCTCGCCGCTGAAGGGCTTCAGGAGCAGGAAGCTCCTCGGCACGGCGGCCAGCTTCTCGCGGGTCAGCTCCCTGCCGAACCCGGTGAAGATGACGACCGGGAGCGTGGGGCGCAGCGGCCTCACCTGGGAGATCAATTCCAAGCCTGTCATGTTGGGCATGGTCAGGTCCGTCACCAGTGCGTCGAAGCTCTCCGGCGCGTCCTTGAAGGCCGCCAGGGCCTCCCTCGGGTCGTTGAAGGTCACCGGGACGTAGCCCAGCTGCTTGAGCCTCGACGACGCGAAGCTGGAAACGGAGGGCTCGTCCTCGACCAGCAGGATCCGCTGGCCGTTGCCCTTCGGCGAGTCGGCCGACGGGCTGGGATCCGCGGGGATCTCCTCCGTGGTCGGGAAGTACAGGTCGAACGTTGAGCCGACCTCGACGCGGCTGTTCACGTGGAGCGCCCCGCCGTGGCCGACGACGACGCCCTGCACGATCGCGAGACCGAGGCCCGTTCCCTCGCCCTGGGACTTCGTCGTGAAGAAGGGGTCGAAGATCCTGTCGAGCGTCGCCTGCTCCATGCCGTGGCCGTTGTCGGATACCGTGAGGCGCATGTAGGAGCCGGCCTTCAGGTTCGGGATCTCCCCGGCCAGCTTCTCGTCGACCAGGACGCGCCGGATCGAGATCTCCAGCGTGCCGCGGCGGTCCCTCATCGCGTGGAGCGAGTTGGCGCAGAGGTTGACGACGATCTGGTGGATCTGCGTGGCGTCGCCAAGCACGCGGCCCTCCTCGAGGTCCTGGGTGATCTCCACGGAAACCGAGGCCGAGGCCCTGATCAGCTTGAGCGCCTCGGTCACGGGCCGCAGAAGGTCCAGCGGCACGAGCTTGGCGTTTCCCTGGCGGGAGAAGGTGAGGATCTGCGTCACCAGGTCCTTCGCGCGCAGGCCCGCAATGCGGATCTGCTCCAGCTCGGGCACGATCGGGTCCTCGTCCTCGACCGACATCCTGGCCAGCTCGCAGTAGCCGAGGATGCCGGTTAGGATGTTGTTGAAGTCGTGGGCGATGCCGCCGGCCAGCGTGCCGATGCTCTCCATCTTGCGCACCTGTGCCAGCTGGGACTCGAGTCGCTTGCCCCGCTCCTGGTCCTCCAGCCACTCGGTGATGTCCTCCTCCAGGACAAGCCGGTGGCGGATCATGCCGTCGGGGCTGAACATCGGCGAGATGGTCGTGCGCACGTGGATGCGGCGCCCGTCCTTGCGGATAGTGATCAGCTGGCCCCTCCACGACTCCCTTTTCTGCATCGCGGCCTCGATGTGGTTGAACACCCGCGCACTCTCGCCCGCAGCGCGGATCGTTCGGATGTCGATGCCCAGGAGCTCGCCGGGGCTGTAGCCCGTCAGCTCGCTCGCGCGCGGGTTCGAGAACTCGATCACGCGCTCGGCCGTCGTGATGTAGACGGCGATGGGGCTCTGCGCCACGGCCTGGGACAGGACGCGAATCTCCTCCACCTGGCTCTCGAGGCGGGTGTTCGTCGCGCTGACCTCCCTCGTCCGCTCGGCCACCAGGCGCTCGAGACGCAGGTTCTCACGGCGCTCGAGGATGCGGGTCAGGACGACGGGCAGACCCAGGGCGGCCAGGGCCGCGAGGATGTAGGCCGCGTAGGCGGCCGGCGTCCTGTACCAGGGCGGCAGGATGTCAAAGGCCAGGACGGCCTCGTCGCCGGGCCTCGCGCCCGAGCGGGGCCGCACGTGGAGCACATAGTGGCCCTCCTTGAGGCGGTTGAAGGCGGCCGAGCCCGCGCTGCCGACGGGCGCCCAGTCGCCGCCCGAGCCGTCCAGCTTCACGTCGAAGGTGACCGGCACGGCGAAGGAGTTGCCGCTCGCAAGGAAGTGGGCGATCAGCGAGTTGTCGCCGTAGTCGAGGGGCGGCAGTTCGTGGCCATTGTTGAACAGCGTGCGGCTGCCGGCCGCGAGGCTGAGCTGGGTGATGATGGCCTTCATCTGGACCGGCGGTCCCGCCTGGGTCCCGGGGTCGAAGCGGGCGAGCCGGTGCATCGCGTGGAGCCACACGACGCCGCCGCTCTCGAACGTGAAGTAGTACGGCTGGAATCCCACCTCGATCGGGTCGGAGATCCTGTGCCAGACCCCGGCCGTGTTCTCCATCACGTTCACGACGCCGTTCGCCGTTATCCAGAGGCGCCCCATCGAGTCGAGGCCAGGCCTGCCGGTCAGGTTTCCCATGCCTGGGATCGAGTTGATGAACGGCTGGTCGGGCACGACACGCTGGCTCGCGTCGTCAAAGCGCATGATGTGCTCGGCCAGGTTGAAGCGAACGACTCCGTTTATCTCGAAGATTTGCGCCCAGCTCTCTGTCAGCCCGTTCGCCTCCGTGAGAATCTGCAGGCTGGGTACGCCATTCTCGAAGCGGACGAGACCGACCTTGCTCGCCCCGAGCTCGAGCCAGATGCGACCCGTCGACTCGATGACGGCATTGTAGGACTTGCTCAGGCCGGGGGCCGGGATGTGCTCGACGATCGAGACGGCGCCGTCCGACACCTTGAGCCAGCCGAGCTGGTTGTCCGCGGCATAGAGCCAGCGCCCGTCCACGGGATGCTCCGAGAGGATCCTGAGGTTGGCGGTCTCCGGAGAAAAGAGGATCCAGCCGGACTCGCCCCTGTAATACGAGCCGTCCTCGGTCCCCGCGATCGCGAGTCCCGGCGCCACGGAGAGGGCGCCGACGAAATGCAGACCGGGTGTGTCCGAGTTGATGTCGACCAGGCGGTTGTCGCCGTCGTAGACGCCGCGGTAGACCCGGCCGTCGATCATCATCCAGAGCTTTCCGTCCAGCCTGTACGGGTGGACAGTGGTGATCCCGGCGCCGACCAGGGGCTCGAAATGCGACAGCCTCGAGGGGAAGTCCGCCCGCACGATCGCGCCGTCCGCCACGCCCCAGAGGACCCCGCCCGGCCCCATGAGCAGCTTGCGAACGCCGGAGAGGCGGTGGTCAAGGGAGTGGTCCAGGACCTGGATGCCGGCGCCGTCGTGGTTGAAGAAGTAGATCCCGTAGTTGTCGACGGCCACGGCGAACATCCCCCCGCCTGTGGAGCAGATGGTGTTGATCCTCGTCCCGCTGGGGATCAGGGATCCCGTGGGGAAGGGAGTCGTGGTCTTCCCGTCAAAGAGCTCGAGCCCGTCCTGATAGGTGCCCACCAGCATGTGGTGCTTGTCGTAGGGCTGCGCGCAGGTGATGGCCGATCGGATGCCGTTCGCCATGACCGGAGTGGCGATCGCCCCGTCGATGCGGGTCAGTTGCCCGCGGATGCGGTCGGCCACGAAGAGCGAGCCCGCGAAGGGGAATATGGTCTCAAGCGTGTTTCCTTCCGCGACTGTCCGCGGGCTCTCGCCGGGATGCCACGCGATGATGCGGCCGCTGGAGCTGTGCCAGTACCACTCATCCCCCGTGTCCTGGACCTGCTTGGGGATCGGGGGCTCGGCCTCGGCCGGCCGCCTCGGTCCCGGGCTGCGCTCCAGGCGCCAGCGTCCGTCCTCGCGGAAGATGACCTTCGCCCCCTTTCCCGGGGCTCCGAGGTAGATGCTGCCGTCCTTGTCGACGACCGCCTCCATGCCCTCGGAGGGCACGTCGCCGTAGGCCTGGCGGAAGACCTCCCAGCGCACGCCGTCGCCCAGGGCCAGCTGCTGGCCGGCCACGACGAGGAGCCGTCCGTCCGGCATGAGGTCGATGTCAGTGGGCGGCCCGTCGAGGCCCATGGACTCGGCCGCGACGACGGAGAAGGAGGGCGCTCCTGTCTCCACGATTCCCGGGGCAGCCTGGGGCATGCGATGGATCTGCGCGGAAACCTGCGTGGCAGCCAGGATGACCGCCAAAGCAATGCCTGGAAATCGCGCGGACTTTAGGACCGGAGCAACACTCGGGAACGCAGCAGTGGCTTCCAGGGAAACGAGGTGCTGGCACTTCGCCCTGTTCAAACGCCTCAGGAATGAATTGGGGAGCCGGATGCGAGTAATCTGCGGAGGTGAAATTGTCTGTTCAAGCTGCCAAATCGGCGCACCCGCTTTGGACTTGAGAAGGTACGCAGAGCACCAGGGGAAAGCCGTAGGCAATTATTGCCACATGACCTGCGAATTTCAGGGGGGACGATTGGAACGGGATTCATAACTTTATAAGATGCTATCTTAACACGAGTTATATAACTGGCATACCCGGTGCTATTCATGCGGGCAAAAATAACATGCAC
>DASRSJ010000077.1:0-7801 GCA_035656555.1 Opitutaceae bacterium | reverse complement strand
ACGCTCGAGATGATGCGCGCCGTCCTCGACTCGAACTTCTGGCTGGCGACGCACGTCGTCGTCGTCACGACCGGGTACGCCTCGACCTTCCTCGCCGGCATGCTGGCGGTCATCTACGTCGTGCGGGGCATGTTCACGAAGACCCTCGACAAGGCGACGGCCGACACGCTTGCCAAGGCGGTCTACGGGATCGTCTGCTTCGCCACGCTCTTCAGCTTCGTCGGCACGGCGCTCGGCGGCATCTGGGCCGACCAGTCGTGGGGCCGCTTCTGGGGCTGGGACCCGAAGGAAAACGGCGCCCTCATCATCGTCATCTGGAATGCGCTGATCCTCCATGCGCGCTGGGGCGGCATGGTGAAGCAGCGCGGGCTCATCTGCCTGGCCATCTTCGGCAACATCGTGACCAGCTGGAGCTGGTTCGGGACGAACATGCTGGGCATCGGACTGCACAGCTACGGTTTCACGGAGGCCGCGTTCTGGTGGCTCTCAGCCTTCATCGTGAGCCAGCTGGCGCTGATCGCGCTGGCCAACGTCCCGCTCGCCAAGTGGCGCAGCTTCAGGGCCTGAGGCCCTAGGACGCCGACGGGCCGGGAAGGCCCGACAACGCGAGCGGCCTGGGCTGGTTGTCCTGGGGATCCTGCTCCTCCTCGCTCGCCTGGAGATCCTTCGCATGCTGCTGGAGTTTTCCCTCGGACTGCATCTTTGAGAGGGCCTCGATGGCGGGGCTTCGGAACGAGTCGCGCGCCCTCAGGCGGCGGTAGGTGTCGATGGCGAAGAGCCAGCCCGAATAGGTGTCGTCCACGGCCTTCTGGCTCTTCAGCTGCGACTTGATGTTGCCGGCGACAAAGGCCGCCATGAGGAGAGACTGGCAGGACTTGAACTTCGCGTCGTCCATGTCCCACTTTTCGGAGACCCACGGAAGCTGTTCCTCGCCAATGTTAACCATCACGTCGTCGCTTACCTGGGCATAGACCACGATGGTCTTGGCGGCGGCGTTGGCGCCGGGCCCGGAGATGCCCTTCTCCATGATTCCGATGGCGTCGAGGACCTCCTGCTTGGAGGGCGTGGCCCCTAGGCCCAGGGTTGCCAGGGCCATAAAGGTGATTGCGGTGAGTGTTCTCCTCGTCATCGACATGGCTTCAATGCAGTGTGGCGTGACGCTCGCCCAAGCCGGCGGCCCGCGCAACAAGATTGGAATCATTGCGCCACTGTAAACCCCACCCCGAAAGAACCCATGTCCCAGGACCCCAACGCCCAGTTTGACGAAGCCGTCCTCGATATGATCGACCACGCGTCCGGTGGAACCGTGCCGGGCACGCCGTCGTACCAGGACGCGCTCAAGCGCCTCTACGCGGCGCACAAGGTCTACGCGAACGCGGACAGGAAGGACGGCCACGTGACCGCGCGCTCGCTTTCGGGCGCGAAGCACTTCCATGCATCGAACCTCGCCGAGTTCATGTCGGGCGCGGTTGCCGCCGAGGCCCTCGAGGCGAACCCCGCGATCTTCGAGCGGTACCTCGCCTTCCTGGCGCCCGCTCTGCGGGCGAAGGCCGAGACGTTCCGCCAGAAGGTGGTTGGCAGGCCGGTCCATCACCGTTCGAAGCACCTTGGCACCGAGAAGCTGCCGGCCGCCCACGACCTTCTGCATTCGCTGTTCCTGATCCCCGGAGCGGGGCCGCATCCCGGACTGCCGGGCAACTACCTCTACGGCTCAGTCGTCGAGGCGATCCCGGGTGCCGCGCATGGTCCGTGGTCGGTCCACGTTCACGACAGCGACGACGGCGACGCGGTCTTTGACACGCCGACGGTGCAGGGGGCCTTCGCGAAGCTTCAGGAGGTGCTGGAGAGCGCGCCCTTCAAGATGGACGAGCTCGAGGGCTTGGACTTCAAGATGCTCTGACCCTCCGGCCCCTCAGAGGGCCGGTGTCGGCGCGGGGGACGGGAAGGTGGCCAGCTGCATGATCTGCCAGTCGCCGGAGGTGTCCTTCACCCACTCTATCTCCAGGCGGCCGGAGACCTTGAACAGGTGGCCCTGCGGGGAGCGCACGCTCTGCTCGTAGGTGCCCAGCTGCTCGGCGGTGTTGCCGTCAATCAGCGTGCTGGTCGCGACGTCCAAGTTCGAGATGACGTGGAAGTCGGAGAAGCTGGCGATGAACTTCTGGATGTCCGCACGGCCCTTCACCGGGGGCTGCCTCGGGTTCGTGACCTCCCCGTCGGGCGAGAACATCGCCGCGATGCCGGCGCTGTCCATGGCGACAAGGAGATGGGAGTACTGCTGGAGGCCGGCCTCGACCTTCGCCTTGTCGACGCGCGTGTCGACCTTCGTCGCGCAGCCCGCGAGGGCGACGAGACTGGCGAGCAGGACGGCCCGTTTCATGACGCTCACGAGGCTCACTCGGCCACGGGGGACGAGATGGCGTCCAGCTCCTTCATGACCTGGGGCGTCAGCTTGTCCGCGAGGTCGAGGGACTTCAGGTTCTCGGTGAGCTGCTCCACCTTCGACGCGCCGAGGATCACGCTGCTGACATTGGGATTCTTCAGGCACCACGCAACCGCGAGGCTGGGTAGGCTCGTTCCGAGAGACTTCGCCACCGCGGCGAACTTCGGCACGGCCGAGAGCTTTCTCTCGGAGCCGGCCTGCTTCAATGCGGCGTCCTTCAGCCACTCCATGCCCTTGACTCCCATCCTCGAGTCCTTCGGCACGCCCTTGTTGTATTTCCCGGTGAGGAGGCCGGACGCGAGCGGCGACCAGATCGTGGTGCCGAGGCCCGGGCTCCTGTAGAGTGGGGCGAACTCCTTCTCGACCTTCGAGCGGTGGAAGAGGTTGTACTGCGGCTGCTCGACGACGGGGTGATGGAGGTTGAGGCGGTCGCACACCGCGTGGGCGGCCTCGAGCTGGCTGGCGCTCCATTCGCTGGTGCCCCAGTACAGCACCTTTCCCTGGGTGATGAGGTCGTGCATCGCCCGGCAGGACTCTTCGATCGGCACGCTCGGGTCGGGCCGGTGGCAGTAGTAAAGGTCCAGGTAGTCCACCTGGAGGCGCTGCAGCGCCTCGTGGCACGCCTCGACGACATGCTTCCGCGAAAGGCCGTCCTCGTTCGGCCTGTCGCCCACGTGCCCGAAGAAGACCTTGCTGGAGACCATGTAGGCGCTGCGCCGCCATCCCGACTTCCTCAGGATCGCCCCCATGACGACCTCCGCCTGGCCGTCGGCATAGGACTCGGCGTTGTCGAAGAAGTTGATGCCCGCGTCGTAGGCCGTGTGCAGGAGCTTGCGGGCGACCGGATCGCCCACCTGCTTTCCGAAGGTCACCCAGGCCCCGAAGGAGAGGGCGCTGATCTTGAGGCCTGATTTCCCGAGCTGGCGGTACTGCATAGTCATATTGAGGTGGGGTTGCGAACCATGGAGCGGGACCTTCCGCGGCGCAAGGACGCCCGCGCGAGGCTGGACGCCGAGGGATAATTGGGGGAGATTGTGCCCATCCCCATGAATGACCTCAATCGCCGCCAATTTCTCGTGAGCTCCCTTGCAGCCACGGCCGCCGTGGCCGCCATGCCCTCGAAGGCAACCGCCGCCGACGCCCCGTCCCCGGCCGGCCAGTATATTGAGTTGCGCGCCTACCGGTTGAAGCCCGGGGCACCACACTCCCTCTTGGACGGCTATCTCGAGAAGGCGCTGATCCCCGCCCTGAACCGTGCCGGCATTGAGGCCGTGGGTGTCTTCACCGAGCCCGAGGCTAAGGATGGCCCCGCGGTGTGGGTGCTCTTTCCCCACGCGGGAATGGACTCTGTCGCCACGGTCGACGCTCACGTGAACGAGGACGCCGCGGTTCAGTCCGCCGGCGCGGACTACCTCGGCTCGCCGACCAAGGATAACCCGGCTTTCGACAGGATCGACAGCTGGCTGCTGCTGCCCTTCTCCGGCCTGCCGAGGCTCGTGGTTCCGGCGCTCGCCCGCGAGCGCAAGGCGCGCATATTTGAGATGCGCACCTACGAGAGCTTCAGCGAGGCGAAGGCGCTTAAGAAGATCGCGATGTTCAACGCCGGCGAGATCGGCGTCATGCAGGAGCTCAACCTCTCACCCGTGTTCTACGGCCAGGCGATGGTCGGCCGCGACCTGCCGCACCTCACCTACATGCTGTGCAGCCCGGACATGGAGACGCACAAGAGGAACTGGACGGGCTTCACCGTGCATCCGACCTGGACCAGGCTGAAGAACGACCCGCAGTACGCCGACACCGTCCAGAAGATAACAAGCCGCTTCCTGGTGCCGGCGCCTTACTCGCAGATCTAGTGCAGCGCGCTGGCGGCGGGCGCCGGCCGGATGAGGAACCCGTCGGTCGTGATGAAGATCACCATCGCGACCAGGATGAAGACGGCGGCTATCCAGAAGAATGGGCTCTTGTGCGCGCGCTTCCAGTAGGGCCGGTTGAACTGCTCGCCCGTGTTGTGCGGGCCGCCGTGGTGCTTCTTGATTCTTTCTAGGTCGTTCATGGTTTTGGGGATCCGTCCTGCCTTGGGGTTGCGAAGTTGGACACGCGATCGCGCGGATGGTGGTGGGGTATGTTCCCCATGCCCCGTCCCTGAACCCTCCGGGTGTGGGGGTGTCGGTTGAGTCATGCCCCTTATAAATGTCGTCCTCACGCTGATCGTCGTCGGAGTGCTCCTCTGGCTGATCAACACGTTCATTCCCATGCAGGGGATGATCAAAAGCATCCTCAACATCGTCGTGGTGATCGCCGTCATCCTCTGGCTCCTCTACGGTTTTGGGATCATCTCGAGCTCCGGCGGCGTCTCGATCCCGGTGGTGAAGTGATTGGCCTGGGAGGAGCCGCCAAACGCATATCGCGTTGGCGGCGCAGGTATTGGCGCATTCCCCCAACGCAGGGAATTTCGACCTGGATTACCGTGGGGCGCCCAAGTTTGTAAGGGGTTTCCAGTGAGTATCTAGTGCCTGTCCGCATTTGACTTGGCACGGACGGAGCTAGGCTGTCGGAGAGTGAAATTTATCCTCTCAGGTTTCGCTTGGCTGTTCGTTGGAGCCGGAGTGCTTTCCGCGGAGAACAATGCCCCTGGAATCGCCGGGGTTGAGGCCGTGGCCTCGAAAGTGAGCGCCGACTATGTGCGGTCAAAGCAGGCCGATGGGGCCTTCGCACCGGAATTCTATTCCTTCGGCAACGGAGGCAACTGGGGCGGCGAGCTCAAGGATTTGACCATCGACAAGCTGGGCTTCACGGATGTCGCCCGGGCGATTGCTCCGGCTCTGCGCACGCAAAACTACCTGCCGGCGTCGGACCCGACCAAGACGAAGCTCCTGGTGATGCTCTACTGGGGGACGACCGCCGTGCCGCCGCCCTATCAAGACGACACTCTGTACCAGAACTACCAGCAGTCCCTGCAAACATACAGGATCATGCTATCCGAGGGCGACCCTGACGCGGACAATGTCCTGAGCGCCGGGCTGCATCAGCTGGACATAGCAAATGGGATTCGCGACAGGCTCGACTTCAGGAATTCCCTCATGCTCGGATATGACGCGTCCGGCCTCGTCGGAACCGACCGGGGCAAATATCTGCAGCACACGGCTCTCCGAACCGAGACACTCGATGAGAGGGAGGAGATCGAGGAAAACCGGTACTTCGTCGTCCTGATGGCCTATGATTTCCAGCTCATGTGGAAGCAGAAGAAGCACAAGCTTCTCTGGGAGGCCCGCTTCAGCGTCAACGAGCGGCACAACGAGTTCGACAAGGCGCTCCCAGCGATGGCCCAGTACGCGGCCCGATATTTTGGCCGACCAACGAACGGTCTGATTCGCAAAAGGCTGTTAAACGACAATGTTGAGATCGGCGAGCCGACCCTCATTCAATTCATCAGCGAAACCAAGAAGTGACCCCACGCACCCCATGAAACAGACGGACCTGGTCAGGATAGCAGTATTAACGGCGCTCCTCGCCTCCGGCGCGGGGAAGGCGCGGGCCGAGGACAACGCGCCGGGCATTACGGGCGTCGAGGCCGTCTCGTCCAAGGTGGCCCCGGACTACGTCCGGGCCAAGGCCGCGGACGGCAGCTACGTCCCCGAGTACTACTCGTTCGGAAAGGGAGGCAACTGGGGAGGAGAATTCAAGGACGATACGATCGACAAGCTCAGCTTCATCGACATCGCGAAGGGTGTCGCTCCGTCTCTCCAGGCGCAGAAATACCTCCCGGCCTCCGACCCGAAGGTCACGAAGCTTCTCATCATGGTGTACTGGGGCACGACCGCCGTGCCGCTGCCATACGACGAGGACCCGCTCTACCGCGCCTACAGCAACGCCCTGGAAGAGTCCCAGATCCTCTTGAGCGGCGTGCCGCCGCAGGTCGAGGAGTCGGATGACGTCCTGAGCTCCGGAATGCACGAGCTCAACATCGCAAACGGCATCCGCGACCGGCTCGACTTCAAGAATGCCAGCATGCTGGGCTACGACGCCGGCGGCGTCGTTGGCACGGACAGGGGCAAGTATCTTTCCCACACCGCGTTCAAGAACGAGGGCAACGACCAGCTGGAGGAGATCGAGCAGAACCGTTATTTCATCGTCCTGATGGCCTATGACTTCCAGCTCTTGTGGAAGACGAAGAAGCACAAGCTGCTCTGGGAGGCCCGATTCAGCATAAGCCAGAAGCACAACCAGTTCGACAAGGCGCTGTCCTCGATGACGCAGTACGCCTCCAAATACTTCGGCCAGCCTACAAACGGACTCGTGCGCCAGCGCCTCCTGGACGCGCACGTCGAGATCGGCGACCCGACGCTGATCCAGTTCCTGGGCGACGAGAAGAAGAAGTAGCCGGGCTAGGCGGCCGAGGGCAGGTACACGCGCACCCGCGAGCCGGCCCCGGGCACCGTGTCGATCAGGAGGCCGCCGCCGTAGCTCGCCACGATGCCGTGGACGATCGAGAGGCCGAGTCCGCGGCCCTCCGGCTGGGGCCTGCTGGTATAGAAGGGCTCGATCACGTGCGGCAGCTCGTTGTCGGGAATACCGTGACCCGTGTCGGCCACCTCAAGGACCGAGTAGAGCCCGTCGGCCGGCGTCGGCGAGATGCCGCTCGGCAGCGGGGAGCGCGCGTCCTCGCGGATGCGGATCGTGATCTTGCCGCCGTGGAAGGTGGCCTCGCCGGCGTTTGAGATCAGCTCGCGCATGATCGTCTCCATATCGGAAGGGGCGATCAGGGCGTTGCCCGAGGTCCCGGACAGGTCCCAGACGACCTCGCGCTTCTGGCCCACCATCCGGTTCACGCGGTCCCTCTGAAGGAGCACGGCCTCGACGAGACGCGTGCGGTGCTCGTCGGCGCCGCGTATGCCGCTCGCGAGCTCCAGCCTGCCGGCCAGGGCCGAGACACGGTAGGCGGACGACGTGATGGCCTCGAGGCTGTTGGCGGCGAGCGACTCCGGCGCCGTGTCGGCCCGCAGGAGCTCCGCATGGCCGTGGACGACCGTCATCGTGTTGTTGATAATGTGGGCTATCCCGCCCGAAAGGCGGCGCGTCAGGTCGAGCTTCTCCGCCTGGGCCCTCGTCTCCCTCGCGCTGCGGTCGTTCACCGCCCGCAGGATTTCGATGTTGGAGATGACGACGCGCGTCAGCATCAGGACCGACATGACGACGATTCCGACCGAGAGGGGCACGACGGCATAGGAGTTGCCGAAGGCCGACAGCACCAGGAGGACACCGACGCCGATCACCGCGCAGAAGGGCAGGGGATTGACAACCCAGAGGAGCGGCTTGGTCTCGCTGGGCTCCGGCACATCCGGCGCCGGGGGCCTGATGCAG
>DASRSJ010000076.1:0-19722 GCA_035656555.1 Opitutaceae bacterium | reverse complement strand
CCTGTCAGGCTGGCCGCCGCCGTGCTGGCCGCGTCGGCGTTCCTGCTACCCGGCGGCGCCGCGATGGCCGCGGGCGGGGAGGTCACGGCGGTGGCGGCGCAGGCCGCGACGGACTACCAGCGCACCAGGCTGTCCGACGGCTCGTTCCGACCGGAGACCTATACGTTCGGCGACGGGGGCCGCATGCAGGGCGCCACAAGCGACTCCTCGATCGACAAGCTCAACTTCATGGACGTGGCGAAGGTGATCGCGCCGACCCTCCAGGCGCAGGCCTATCTTCCCGTGCCTGACAGGGACCCCGACAAGACGAAGCTCCTGATCGTCGTCTACTGGGGGACGACAAACGGAGTGAACAATTCCACGCAGGCCTTCGCCTTCGAGAGCGTCCAGGGCCTGATGTCCGGCACGACCGCGCGCGCTGCGCCTCCCCCGCCGCCGGCCGCCGCCGGCCACGCCCCCTCGAGCAACGGCTCGATCAACACGGCCGCCGTGACTCGCGCTGCGCAGCAGGACGACATCACAGGCGCCATGGCGACGGTCGGCCTCGAGGAAAAGGAGAAGGACCAGAACGACATGAAAAATGCCATGCTCCTGGGCTACGACGGGGAGTTGGCGGCGATGAGCGGCGCGCAGGGGACAACGCCACTCAAGCTAAGGCGTGACGACCTGATCACGGAAATCGAGGACGACCGCTACTTCATCGTTCTGATGGCCTACGATTTTGACGCCCTCTGGAAGCACAAGAAGCACAAGCTTCTCTGGGTCACCCGATTCAGCGTCAGGGCCAGGGGGACGAACTTCACCGACGTCCTGCCGGCGATGGTGAAGCAGGCCTCGAAGTATTTCGGCCAGGACACCCAAGGGCTCATGAGGAGCCTGCTTCCCGAGGGACGCGTCGACATAGGACCGGTCAAGTCCCTCGGCGCCGTCCCCGAGAAGTGACGTTTACCTAGTGGTGGAAACCGCCGCCCGAGTGGCCGCTGCCCGAGTGACCGCCGCCCGATGAGCCGTGGGCCGAAAAATGGGCGCCACTCGGGTGGGCGTAGCCGCCATGGCCGTAATAACCGCCGCGAGCATAGCCTCCGCGGCCGTAGTAGCCGTAGTGCCCGTAGCCGCCGTACCTGCCTCCGAAGCCGACAGCGAAGAACGGGGCGCCAAATCCCCAGCCGTAGGGATAGGCATCCCAAGCATAGGGGGCGTAGCCGTACGATGGATAGTAGTCCTCCGGGCCGTAGTCGGTGACAACCTCGCCCTGGTCTGCGACCCGCGTCACGCCACCCGGGCCGTATTGGCCATCCACATACGGAGCGGCAGAGCTCGGCGAGGGGCCGTTCTCAAGCTGCGCGGGGGAATCCTGCAGCTGCCCTGGCGAGGCCGGGGGCTGGGGAGGGCCGGCCTGGGCCTGCGAACTCTCGCCCACGTTCCAGGCGCCGTTAACCCAGGACCACTTCCCGGCGTCCGGCACCCAGTGGCCGGAAACCCAGGTGGCGCTGGATGACGGCGGCTGCTCCCAGTGGGCGGCCACCCATTTCCACTGTCCGTTGATCGAGTCCCAGTGCCCGCCCATCCAGACGGAACCCTGCGTGGGCGCCTGCGCGGCACCCGCGGGTTGAATCGTGTCGGCGGAGGCCGACTGGGCAAGGGTTAGTCCGGCGATGCACGCCGCGCCCGCCAGCAAAGTGCGAATTCTTGTGTTCATGGTGTTTTAAATATTCGGGACGAAGTTCGCCCCACATGCGTGCGACATCTGCGGCGCCGCCGCGGTTCCGTCATTTGTGCCGCCTGGGGGGTTGGCCTTCACAACAAAGAGCATATCCCTTTTCGCCCGAATCGCAAGCGGTGCGCGGCGGTGGAAAAGCTCACCTCTAATATAATAATTCTACAGCGCTCCGGGGATCTGTTCCCGCGAATTGCATGGGCTAACGCAGCCAAAATGGCGCGCTTGGAACATTTTCAGAAGCTGCGGTCAAACAAAGCATCGGGGAAGTCGAGAGACGGTCCCGACCTAAGTCGGTATATCCAAAAATAAGATACAATGAAACTACAAAACCTCAGGAAAACCTACATTCTGTCAGTGTTCGCGCTCGGAGCGGCACTCTCTGCGTCCGCGCAGACCGCCGCAATGGCGACCTCGGGCGACGGCGGATCCCCAGTCGTGTCCGAGCCGGGCCCCGGCCTCGTCGGCACAAACTATTCGGAGCTCAGCTTCGGGTACCAAAACCTCGGGGGCACGCCCGGCGCGCTCCGGGACTATGAATTCCTCTCGAATGCGGCCGTGTACCGCGAGGGCATATGGGGAGGCGACGCGAACTTTCAGTACGACCACCTCAACGGAGGCGGCGACGGGTACTCGAACCGCAGGGACCGCGCGATGCTCGGCCTCACTGGCTACCTGAACCAGAGCTGGGGCAGGCCGTTCGTGACGGCGGACGCAGGCTACGCCTGGCAGCGCGCCGGCAACATCTCGGAGCGATCCTTCGCGTATGCCCTGACCGGCGGCGTGCAGTTCCAGGTGCTTCCGGCGGTCTCGGTGTCACCGTTCATTGAATACGATGCGGAGCCCCATCTCTACAACCGCCTGCCGGCCACGGCCAACTT
Organism: Opitutaceae bacterium; assembly: GCA_035656555.1. Taxonomy (GTDB): domain Bacteria; phylum Verrucomicrobiota; class Verrucomicrobiia; order Opitutales; family Opitutaceae; genus Palsa-1447. Next base: position 17,124 of record DASRSJ010000076.1, on the reverse strand, counting down.
CCCCGACCACGTCGTGGACTACGGCGCCAAGGCCACCTACCGCCTGACGAGGCAGTGGAGCCTCTCCGGCACGGCGATGCTTGACCAGTACAGCGGCCGGGATTTCGGCCTTCGCGGCGGCGTCGACTACCGCTTCTAGTCCGCACGATTAGGACCATTGATCACACGGCCGGTGCCGGGTTGCCCCCGGGACCGGCTTTTTTGCTTGGCGGTTGGAGCAACACGGGCATTTAAGGGACCCTTATGGAAGATCCAGAGGTCCCGACGGAGCACCTGCACGAGGAGATGGAGCACCACGCCGCCCACAGCAAGGCGCCGTGGACCATGGGCGTGGCCTTGAGCTCCGCCCTCCTTGCCGGCCTGGCCGCTGTTTCCTCCCTTTTGGCGGGCCACCACGCGAACGAGGCGATGGTCGAGCAGATCCGCAGTTCCGACAAGTGGGCCTACTACCAGGCCAAGGGGATCAAGTCCTCGGTCCTCAGCTCGAAGATCGAGATACTCGAGGCCGAGGGGAAGCCGGTCCCCGCCAAGGACCGCCAGAAGATCGCCGACTACAAGAGCGACCAGGACAGCATCACGACCGAGGCCACCGAGCTGGAGCATTCCGCCGAGGAGCACCTCAAGACCCACGTGGTCTTCGCGCGTGCGGTCACGCTCTTCCAGATCGCAATCGCCATCGGCGCCATCGCAGCCCTCACCAACCGCAAGCCGTTCTGGTACGTGAGCATGGTCCTGGGCGCCGTGGGGATATATTTCCTCGCGATGGGCTGGATGGCCCACTGAGGGCCTAGGCGGGGCAGACGAAGTCGATGTAGCCGCGCTGGACGTCGGTGGCGGCCAGCTGGACCCGTATGCGGTCGCCGACCTTCTTGTTTTCAAGCCCCGAGACCAGCTTGCCCTCGACGGGCGGATTGTAGAGGCGCACCCATGTCCCCTTGTCGGAGTTCCCGGTGACCGAGGCGTCGAAGGTTTCGCCGATGCGGTGGGAGAGGAGCATGGCGCCGGCTGACTTCACGACCTGTCGCTCGACCTTCTTGGCTGCGTCCTCCTGCTCCGTGCAGTGGGCGGCAAGGGCCGCCAGCTCGTCGTCGGTGTAGGGGGGCTTGGCCTCGGAGGCCGCCGCCTTCACGAGGCGCTGGATCAGCAGGTCCGGGAAACGCCGGTTCGGCGCGGTGGAATGGGCGTAGTCGGTAACCGCCAGGCCGAAGTGCCCGGCCACCGTGCCACCCGGCAGCTCGACGACGTATTCGCCCCTGCCGAGGAGCTTGATGATGAAGAGCGACAGGTCGGGGAAATGGTCGGGGCTCTTCCTGAGCTCGGAGAGGAGGAACTGCTCCAGGGCCACGCCGTCGGGCTCCTTGGGAAGCTTGCCGCCACGGCCGGCGGCAAACTCTACAATCTGGTTCCACTTTGCGGGGGTGCGCACCACGCGCCGGATGGAAGGAAACTTCCTCGAGGCGAGATAGCGCGCCGTGACGCCGTTAGCGGCCACCATGAGTTCCTCGATCAGGCTCTTCGCGACATTGCTCTGGTCGGGCACGAGGTCCCGCAGGAGCTCGCCGTCAAACACCGGCCTCGCCTGCACCGTCTGGAGCGACAGGGCGCCGCGCATGTGCCGCCTAGCCCGCAATTTCTCGGCGACGTCGTGCTGGATCCGGATGTTCTCATCCAGGCCGGGCACGGCCCCGATCTGGGCCGGCATCGCGCCCTTGCGGTCGAGCCATGCCGCGACGCTGTTGTACGCGAGCTTGGCCTTGTTCCTGACCATTGCCTGGTAGACGTCGGAGCCGGACATGGCGCCCTCCTTGTCGAAGGTCATCTCGACCACCAGCGCCACGCGGTCCACCGCGAAGCCGAGCGAGGTAAGGTCGGTCGAGAGCTTCTCCGGAAGCATTGGGAAAATCCCTCCGGCCGTGTAGACCGAGGTCGTGTTCTCCTTCGCATGCTGGTCGAGCGCCGAGCCCTGCCTCACGAGCGCGCTCACGTCGGCGATCGCGACAAACAGGGTCACCGACCCCGCGACCGCGGGCGTCGCAACCGAAAGCTGGTCCAGGTCCTTCGAGTCGTCGTTGTCGATCGAGCACCAGAGGAGATCCCTCATGTCGCGGGCGGCGCCTGGCTTCGCGGCCGCCGCGTGTATGGCGCCAAGCTCGACCAGCGCGGGGGGCGAGAAGTCGGGCGAGAGGCCTCGCTCGATCATCACGCGGTGGGCTATTTTCTGGAGTACTGTGCGTGCCTTGCGGTCATCGGGGTTCGACATTGGGGTGGACAAGAGGAACGCGTAAACGCCGGGGGGTCAAATGGGCATGGGCTCGCCGATTAGGGATTCTTGGATGGAACTTTTGGCCCGGCAGGAGTACGACATGGCTATGGACCGAGCGTTGATCATCGCCGCCGCGATGGTGGCCGCTTCCGCGGCTTTTGCGGAGGAGCCCGTCTCGCCTGACACGTCGGCCATCATCCTGGCCCCAAAAACCGCAGCGGCACCCGTTTCCCAGCCCCGTGCCGCCCGGGCGCAGTCCCCGTCGGCCGGCGTGGCGGCCGACATCGCGACCTCGCTGCCAAAATTCAAACAGGAGTCCGCGGCGACGCCCTTGGCCCAGCAGCCGGACATGCGGGACGTCGACAAGCCGAGGAACAAGATCCCCCGGCTGCCGGTAAACGTGATGCAGAAGTACGTCGTTCGCGGCGACCGCGTCCCGGTCTTCCGGGAGAGGGACCTTTACACGAAGGAGGGGCTGATCGACATCGGCTTCAAGCAACACCCGGGCCTCATGATCGGGAATCTCTTCGGCCTCAACAAGGCCGCGGCCTACGAGGCGTTCCTCGAGGACAACAAAATCGCGTGGAAGGCCGAGATGGACGACACCGCGCTCGCCATGGCCGCCGGCGGAGATTTCGACGAGGCTAAGACGATCCTGAGCTTCACGGGCGATTCGGTGTACCGGGACATGGACACATCCGGGCCCGTGCCCATGGGCAGCGGTCCCAACGAGCGCTGAGGCGGCCGGCGAATGGCGGCCATAATCGCAAGTTAATCTCCCTCGAAGAGGGGGCTTTCCGGTTTGCGCCCAAATCCTGGCCGGGGCATCCTTCCTGCTGAGCCCGCCACGTCAGGACGCTCATCCATGAAAAAAAGAAACCCGGCCAAGCCCCTGAGCGAAAACAAGCATCTGCTGCGGTGGGTCGAGAAGATGGCCGACCTCTGCAAGCCCGACTCGCTGCACTGGGTGGACGGCTCGCAGGAGGAATACGACGGGCTCTGCGCCGAGATGGTGGATTCGGGCACGTTCACGAAGCTGAACCAGAAGCTCTGGCCCGGATGCCACTACGCGAAGAGCGACCCGACGGATGTCGCCAGGGTGGAGGACCGCACGTTCATCTGCTCGAATTCGCGCGAGGGCGCTGGCCCCACCAACAACTGGGTCAACCCCTTCGAGATGCGCCGCAAGCTGCGCACCCTCTTCAACGGCACGATGAAGGGCCGCACGATGTACGTGCTGCCGTTCAGCATGGGGCCGGTCGGCTCCCCGATGGCGCAGATCGGCGTTCAGCTGACGGATTCGCCCTACGTGGTCGTCAACATGCGCATCATGGCGCGGATCGGGCTGCCGGTGTTCAAGGAGATCGACAAGGCCGAGAAGCGGGTCGTGCCCTGCATGCACTCGGTCGGGGCCCCGCTCGCCAAGGGGACGAAGGACGTGGCGTGGCCGTGCAACAAGGAGAAGTACATCGTCCACTTTCCGGAGAGCCGCGAGATCTGGAGCTACGGCTCGGGATACGGCGGCAACGCCCTCCTGGGCAAGAAGTGCTTCGCGCTCCGGATCGCGTCGAACATCGCCCGGGACGAGGGCTGGATGGCGGAGCACATGCTGATCCTGGCGGTCGAGAATCCCAAGGGTGAGAAGACCTACGTCTCGGCGGCCTTCCCGAGCGCCTGCGGCAAGACGAACTTCGCCATGATGGTCCTCCCGAAGGCCTTCTCAAGGCAGGGCTGGAAGGTGTGGACCCTCGGGGACGACATCGCGTGGCTCAAGCCCGGCGACGACGGCCGCCTGCGCGCGATCAACCCGGAGGCCGGTTTCTTCGGCGTGGCACCCGGCACCTCCGAGAAGACGAACCCGAACGCGATGGCGGCGCTGTCGAGGAACACGATCTTCACGAACGTCGCGCTTACGCCGGAGGGCGGCGTCTGGTGGGAGGGGATGACCGACAAGCCGCCCGCGAAGCTCACGGACTGGCAGGGAAACGAGTGGACGCCGGGCTGCGGCAGGCCCGCGGCCCATCCCAACGCCCGTTTCACGGCACCCGCCTCACAGTGCCCGACGATCGACCCGGACTGGGAGAAGCCGGACGGAGTGCCGATCAGCGCCATCATCTTCGGCGGCCGCAGGGCCGGCACGATCCCGCTCATCTACCAGGCCTTCAACTGGAGCTCGGGTGTCTACCTAGGCGCCACCATGGGCTCCGAGATGACGGCCGCCGCCGCGGGCACCGTCGGCAAGGTGCGGCGCGACCCGATGGCGATGCTTCCCTTCTGCGGCTACCACATGGGCGACTATTTCGCGCACTGGATCGTCATGCAGCGCAAGCTGAGCGAGACGCCGCGCATCTTCCATGTGAACTGGTTCCGCAAGGACGCTGACGGCAAGTTCCTGTGGCCGGGCTTCAGCGAGAACATGCGCATCCTCAAGTGGATCGTCGACCGCTCCCGCGGCAAGGCGCTGGCGAAGGAGACGCCGATCGGCTGGATGCCAAGCCACAGAGACATCGACTGGACGGGCCTGGACTTCCCGAAGGAGAGATTCGACGAGCTCCAGTCCTTCAACCGCCAGGCGTGGCGCGCGGAGGTGATGAGCCACGAGGAGCTGTTCCTCGACCTCCACGACCGACTCCCGAAGGAGATGATCTACGAGAGGGAGCTCCTCATTTGCCGGATGTGACGGGATTGAGCCCGTAGAGCTCGGCCGCGTTCTTCCAGAAGATCCGCTCCCTCCACTCCGGCGTCAGGGCCGGCAGCGCGACCTTCGGGTTGTCGAAGTCCCAGTGGGGATAGTCGCTTGAGAAGAGGATCATCTCCGGGGCGCCGATCATCTCGAAGATCTGCAGCAGGTGCTTCGGGTTCTCGGGCTCCTCGGTCGGCTGCGTCGTGACGCGCACATGCTGCCTGATGTACTCGCTCGGCAGGCGCTTGAGCCACGGCACCTGCGACCTGAGCCCCTTGTAGTTCTTGTCCATGCGCCACATGAGGTGCGGCAGCCATGCGATCCCGCACTCGATCGCGACGAACTTGAGCGCGGGGAACTTCTCGAAGACACCCTCGCACACAAGCGAGTTAACGTGGGCCATGGCGTTAATCGGGACGATGTTGTGCCACTCGAAGTAGCGGGTGGGCCGCCCGGCCGGCGTCGGGGTGTCCGCGGTGCCGGCGCCCTCCGTGCCCGGGTGCATCGCGACCGGCAGGCCATGCTCCGCGGCGGCCTCGTAGATGGGATGAAAGAAGCGCTGGCCAAAGAGCCTGTTCGAGCCCGAGCCCATCAGCACCTGCACGAAGCGCTTGTCCTCCGCGCAGCGGTGGATCTCCCTGGCCGAGAACTCCGGGTCGGAATGGTTGATGACGATCGATCCCCTGAAGCGGTCCGACCCCGAGAGCCAGCGTTCGGCGAGGTTCATGTTGTAGGCGGTCGCGATCGCGTTGCCCCAGTCCGGGTCGAAGTGGGTGGAGACGCCGAGCACGTGCGAGCCGGTGAGGATCGCGTAGTCCACGCCGTGGCGGTCCAGGTGGTCCTTGATGAGGTGCGCGGGATCGCTTCCCGCGATGGCGCCCGACGGCGGCCTCGCGTCCTCCCTCTGCACGCCGACCGGCGAGACATAGCCCGCGGGCGGCACGGCGATCCCGTGGCGGTCCGCGAAGTCCTGCCAGAGGCGCGGCAGGTAGGGCCGCAGCTCGCCCTTCACGTCGGCGAAGGCATTGTGGACATCGGCGTCGATGAGCGGCATCGGGTTGGGTCGAGGTTGGCCTGGAGCTACTCGGGCAGCAAGACGTAGAGGTTGCCTTGGGCCTCCTCCGTGGCGATCGCGCTTAGCCCGTCGGCCGTGTCCGCCTCGACCTTCATCTCCTTCAGCTTGTTGTCGGGGTCCACCAGGTGCCTGCCGGTCCTCAGGTCGAATTCCCAGCCGTGCCAGGGGCACCGCAGGATGCACCCCTCGCTGCCGTAGATGTACTCGTAGACTTTGGAGGGCTGCGGCGTACCGGAGATCTTGCCGACACAAACCGGTGCGCCGGCATGGGGGCATGCGTTCCTGTAGGCCTTGATCTCCCCCGCAACGTTGAAGAGCCCGATCTCCAGGCTGCCTGCCATGACGATCTTTCGCCCTCCAGGCGGGATCTCCCCGGCCTTGGCTACGGCGTGTCTCTTCATGGCTCGCGGGCTCCCTCTCCCGCCGATCCCTACCGCGAGAGGCTGACCCAGCGGGCGCCGAGCCTGCTGCTCTTCACCACGGCCTCGATGAAGGCCATCCCCTCGACGCCGTCGTCGATCGTGGGCAGGTCCAGGTCCTTCGGGCGTTTCCTGCCGGAGGCCTCGGCGGAGATGCCGCGGAACGCCTCGGCATAGATGTTGCCGAACGCCTCGAGGTAGCCCTCGGGATGCCCCGCGGGAATCCTCGTGAAGCGCTTGGCCGTGTCGCCGTCGTAGCCGTTGCCCCTGCGCCACACCTGCCGCGGCTTGTCCGGATACTTCACGACGAGCTCGTTCGGGTGCTCCTGGTGCCACTCCAGCGATGCCTTGGTGCCATAGACGCGGATATTCAGCGCGTTCTCGTCGCCGACGCAGATCTGCGACGCGTTCAGGATTCCCTTGGCGCCGCCCTTGAACCTGAGGAGCACGTTGCCGTCGTCGTCCAGCTTGCGGCCCTTCACGAAGGTGCTCAGGTCCGCGCAGAGCTCGGAAATCTCCAGGCCCGTGATGTAGCGGGCCAGGTTCTCGGCGTGCGTGCCGATGTCGCCCATGCAGCCCGCCGCGCCGCTCTTCTTCGGGTCCGTGCGCCACGAGGCCTGCTTCTGGCCGGTCTTCTCGACGGCGTCGGCAAGCCATCCCTGGGGGTACTCGACGACAACCTTGCGGATCGTGCCGACGCTGCCGTCCCTCACGAATTCGCGCGCCTGCTTCACCATCGCGTTGCCGGTGTAGTTGTGGGTTAGGACGAAGAGCCTGCCGGACTTGCGTACGACCTCCCTCAGCTTCCTCGCCTGCGCGAGGTCGAAGGTCACCGGCTTGTCGCAGATGACGTTGAAGCCCGACTCCAGGAAGAGCTTCGCCGGGCCGAAGTGCTGGTGGTTCGGCGTCACGATGACGACGAAGTCCAGCCGCTTGCCGGCGGGCATGCGCGACTCGGTCGCCGCCATCTCGGCGTAGGAGCCGTAGGTCCTTGCCGAGTCGACGAAGAGATCCGCGCCGGAAGCCTTGGACCGCCCGGGGTCGCTCGAGAAGGCGCCGGCCACGAGCTCGGCCTTGCCGTCCATCGCGGCCGCGATCCTGTGCACGGCGCCGATGAAGGCCCCGCGCCCGCCGCCGATCATCCCGTATCGAAGTTTTCTGTTCATGGTCTGTTGGGCGCGGCCCTTACTGGTTCTTCTTGTCGAACGCCGCGTCGAACGCGAGGGTGCTGGACGGGAAGTCGACCTTCCTGACGAAGGCCGCGGCCTCCGTGCCGCCGTGGACGCGGTCCATGCGGATGTCCTCCCACTCGACCGAGAGGGGCCCCCTGTACCCGACGTCGTTCAGGGCGACGATGATGTCCTCGAACTTGATGTCGCCGTGGCCGAGCGAGCGGAAATCCCAGTACCGGCCGGGGTCGCCGAAGTTCGTGTGGCCGCCGAAGACGCCGGCCGTGCCGTCGCCGTGGCCCCACCACACGTCTTTCATGTGGACGTGGAAGATGCGCTTTCCGAAGGCGCGGATGAACTTCACGTAGTCGACGCCCTGGTAGCCGAGATGCGAGGGGTCGTAATTGAACCCGAAGCGCCTGTGGCCCTTCACGGCCTCGATGGCGCGCTGCGCGCTCGCGGTGTCGAAGGCGATCTCCGTCGGGTGCACCTCCAGGCCGAAATTCATGTTCAACGCCTCGAAGGCCTCCAGGATCGGACCGAAGCGTTTCGCGAAGTCCTCGAAGCCCTTGTTCCAGAACTCCTGCGAGGTCGGCGGGAAGGCGTAGATCGAGTGCCAGATGGACGAGCCCGTGAAGCCGTTCACGACCGCGGGGAAGTCCGAGTGGGCCTTGCCGGGCCTGGCGTCGTAGAACTTACGCGCCGCCTTTGCGGTCGCGATCATCTCCTTGGCGGCGCGCCTGCGCACGCCCTCGGGGCTGCCGTCGCCCCAGATCGCCGGCGAGAGGATGGACTTGTGCCTCTCGTCGATCAGGTCGCACACGGCCTGGCCGACCAGGTGGTTGGACACGGCCTGGCAGGAGAGGCCGTGCGAGGCCAGGAGGTCCCACTTGTCGCGGACGTAGTTCTTCGACGAGAGGGCCTTATCGACCTCGAAGTGGTCGCCCCAGCAGGCGAGCTCGACGCCGTCATAGCCCATCTTCTTGGCCAGGGGGGCGAGTTTCTCGAGGGGAAGGTCGGCCCATTGGCCGGTGAAGAGGGTGACGGGGCGGGGCATGGTGATGTTGGGTTAAAGGGTGTTGGCGGGAGGCCTCGGCGCTAGGCCCGGCCCCATGACTTGAGCGTCTGGTAGCAGAGTGCCACGGACTTGAGCGGGTCGTGGTTGTAGTGCTCCTGCTCGACGATGAACCACTCGACGGCGCCGATCGCGTCCGTCGCGGCGAAGATCTCCTCGAAGTTGACCGGGCCCGTGCCCAGCTCCTTGGAGTCCTTCAGGTGGATCAGCGGCACGCGGGCCCCGTGGTCGCGCAGGAATTTGGCAGGCGAGTAGCCCGCGTCGTGGATCCAGAACACGTCCACCTCGGCGAAGAGATTGCGCGGCTCGGCGGCGGCCAGCATCCACTCGAACGCGGGCTTCCCGTCGAAGATCTTGAACTCGTTGCCGTGGTTGTGGAACCCGAACTTGATTCCGTAGGGGCGAACAAGGGCCCCGATCTCGTTGAGCTGCTCGCCCATGCTCTCGCACACGGCGCGGTTGATGAAGTGGATGGGCTGCCAGTAGGAGCAGGTGATGTGCTTGCAGCCGAGTTCGAGCGCCTCGCCGATGATGTTCACTGCGTTCGTCTTTAGCTGGTCCAGGCCGACGTGCATGCCCGCGGGCTTGAGGCCCGCCGCGTCCAGGGCCGCCTTGGCGCCCTTCACGTCGAGGTTGCCGTAGCCCGCGAGCTCGACGCCCGCATAGCCCATCTCCGCGACGGCCGCGACCGCGGCCGCGAAGTCGCGCTTCACCTCGTCCTTGATGGACCAGAGTTGCAGGGCGACGGGGACCTTCCTGTGCGGTGTGCTCATTTGATCCGGATCTCCCTGCCCGTGGCCGCGGACTGGTAGATGGCGTCCAGGATCTTCTGAACCGCCACCGACTCAGCGGGCTTGATGTAAGGCTTCGCCTTGCCGAGCAGGCAGTCGATGAAGTGCACCATGCGGTTGGTGTTCACAGGGGTGGGCAGCGTGTCGACGACCTGCGTCGTGTAGCCGGTCTTCGTCTGCTTGAACACCTGCACGGGCGGCAGCGTGAGGCCGGCCTCGGTCCCGTAGAGCTGCGTCGCGTTGACATCGACCAGCGGGCCGTGCGCGGCCCAGGAGGTCTCCAGGAGCACGGTGCGCCCGCTCTTGAGCTTGATGAGCGCAATCGAGAGGTCGTCCACGTCGAACGTGGCCTTGGGGTCGATCTCGCTCTTTCCCCAGCCTCCGTTGCCGAGGCCGCGCGGCCCGAACTTGGCGTAGGTCTGGCCGCTCACGGCGGCCGCCTCGAATTCGTCCATCAGGTAGAGGCAGCGGTCGAGCGCGTGGACGCCGATGTCGTAGGTGCAGCCGCCGCCCGCGAAGCGCTTCTGGGTGAACCAGGAGCCGATCCTCGGGATGCCGGCCCTGCGGCTCCAGGATGTCTTGGCGTGGTAGATCTCGCCCAGCTCGCCGGAGGCCACGACCTGCTTGGCTGTCTGGGTGTCCGCGTTGAACCTGAAGTTCTGGCCAACCATGAAGAGGAGCCCGCGCTTCCTCGCCTCGGCCTCAAGCTTGGCGGCGTCCTGGGCATTGGTCGCCATCGGCTTGTCGAGCATCACGTGCTTGCCGGCCTTGAGCGCGTCCAAGGCCACCGTCGCATGGAGGTAGTTCGGCACGCCGATCGACACGACGTCGATGTCGGTTCGGGCCAGCAGCTTCTTGTAGTCGGTGAAGACCTCGGGGATGCCGAAGCGCTCCGCGGTCTCGCGCCCGCGCTCGGCGGAGACGTCGGCCACGGCGACGACCTGGACCGCCGGGTGAAGCTTGAAGCTCCCGACGTGGTCCTGGCCGATGGCTCCTGCGCCAATCACGGCGACCTTGAAATGGGACTTCCTGCGCATGGTCTTCATGAGATCAAAGGGGGTGGGGAGCCTTCAACCCTTGGCGCGGCGGCAGGTCTTGGCGATTTTTTTTGAGCGCCTTGGCCGGGGAACGGGTTCTTTCGTATCCCCTGAACTCAATAATAGAGCCAGTACCGCTTGCTCTGCTGCTGGTAGACCGCGTTGCGGGCCTGCCAGTCCCTGAGGTAGGCCGCCACGTCCACCCTCGATCCATGGGCGACCACGTCGTTGTAGAACGCCGTCGAGCCTAGGCATTTCCGGAAGACGCTGAGCTCGGCCTTGGTCGCCGTCGTGAACATCCTGGGGTCGTTGGCCGAGGCCAGCTTGATGAGGTAGATGCCGAGCTCCGTCGGCCTCCACAAGTCCCAGTCGGTGATCTCGACATAGAGGCCAAGGTCGGCCTTGCCCGTCTTCAAGTCCGGCACGCTCACCTTCCTGAAGCCTATGCCGGGCAGGTTCAGCTCCCTGAGCTCGCGCTCCAGGACCTCGAAGCGCATCCCGTGGTAGGAGATGCCGCGGAACGGGTAGTCGGTGCCGACGCCGCTCTTGAAGCCGCCGATCTGGGTTCCCAGGCCGACCATCGCGAGACCCTCGGCGGCCGCATAGGTCGGCACGCCCTGCGAGGTCGGCACCCAGGTGAGCCCCGTCTCGGGCCATCGCATCGAGCGGCGCCAGCCCCGCATGGAGATCACGGTCAGCCTGCCGTTCACGCGGACCGCCTCGGGAAGCTTGAGAATGTCGGGGGCCTGCTTGGCCATCTTGGCAAATTCCCCCATCGTAAGCCCATGGACATAGGGCACGCGAAAGGTGCCGACATAGCTGACAAGCTGCGGGTCAAGCGGCGGGCCGTCGACCTTGAGGCCACCCAGGGGGTTCGGGCGGTCCAGCACGATCACCTCGACCCCGTTCTCGAAGCAGCCCTCCATGCACATCCGCATCGCGCTCACGAAGGTGTAGCTGCGGACGCCGACGTCCTGCAGGTCGATCACCATGGTGTCGATGCCCTTCAGCGAGGCCTTGGTCGGCTTTCCCGTGCCGATGCCGTCGTAGATGATTCCATTGTAGAGTGAGTGGACGGGCAGCCCCGTCCTCGCGTCGACGTGGTCTTGGAAATTCATGCCCGCGGGGTATTCCCCGCGGATTCCATGCTCCGGGGCATAGAGCGCGGCCAGGTGCACGCCCGGTGCATGCAGCAGGATGTCGATCGTGCTCGTCCCGTGCATGTCCACTCCCGCGGGATGGGTGAGGAGCCCGATCGTCTTTCCCTTGAGGGGTGCGAAACCCTCGGCCTCGAGGACGTCGATTCCGAGCATCACCGGGTGCCTCGGGTCCACGTACGGCTTGGGCGAGGGCGTCGGCTTAGCCGCCACCACCACGGGCTTCGGCGGCGTTGGCGCCGGCGTCGGGTTCGCGCTGCAGCCCACGAGGCCCGCTAGAGCCGCCGCGCACGTGGCGGCTCGCCTGAAACTGCGGGGCAGGAGACTGAGCATCGGAGACATATCAGCGCCCCGTCTGGCGCGGTCGAGACGTTTCATCAGGAAGCGAACGCGCGCTTCACCGAGCTGAAAAGAAAGCCCGGTGCGTTCGCCAGCGCGTCGTCGAGCGGCATCCCCGCCGGGCTGATCGCGTGCGTGACAAGACCGTGCACTTTGCCGGTCAGTGAGACCTGGCCCGCGAAGACGTGCACCGTCTTGCCCGTGTCGAGAGCCCGCCTCGCGAGCGCACCCGGTCCCTTGCCCTGGAGCGAGGAATCGTCGAAGCGACCCTCTCCCGTGACGACGATGTCCGCCGCCGCAAGGCGCCGCTCGATGTCGAGCCATGAGGAGACAAGCTCGTATCCGGGCAGGAGCTTGGCGCCGGCGCCCGCCATGAGCCCGAAGGCGATCCCGCCCGCGGCGCCGGCGCCCGGCACCGAGACCAGGTTCGCTGGCCTGCCAAACGCGGCGCAGAGCAGACCCGCGATCCTCGCGCCCTCCTCTTCGAGCATCGGTGCGTCCTTCGCCTTAAGCCCCTTCTGCGGCCCGTAGACCGCCAGCGCGCCCCGGGGCCCGAGGAGCGGGTTGTCGACGTCGCACGCGATGAGGACCGGGGGAAAGCCAGCGGGAAGGCGTCCGGTAATCGACGCCACGCGCGGCCAGTCGGCGGGCACGAGGGGGTCGATCATGAAGCCCTCCGAGTCGCAGAACGTGACGCCAAGGGCCGCCAGGGCCCCGAGCCCCAGGTCGTGCGTCGCGCTGCCGCCGACCCCGAGGAGAATGGTCCGGACGCCGTGCGCCGCCGCGTCCCGCATCACCAGGCCCGTGCCGAAGGACGAGGACCTCATCGGGTCCCTGAGTTCCATGGGCAGCAGCGCCAGGCCGGTCGCGGCCGCCATCTCGATGACGGCGATCGTGCCGGTTCCGGACATGGTTTCCCCCAGGATCGCCTTGGCTTGGTCCGGGACGCGGCCGAGGTCCACGATGCCGTAGGGAGCCGCGAGCTCGCCTCCCTGCGGGCCGACCGTCTCCGCCGACGCCTCGGCGCCGAGAGCAGCCCGGGTCAGGATTGCGGAGAAGCCCTCGCCCCCGTCCGCCAGCGGGCACGCGTCGACCTCCGGCTTGCCTGGCGACGACAGGACCGCGCCGGAGGCTATGTCACACGCCATCAGCGCCGACATCGAGTCCTTGAACTTGTCGAAGGCAATGAGGACGCGCATCCACGCATTGCTACACCGGGGCGTTGCCGATTTGCAATTCATCCCCGGGATGGGAAGGCCATGCCAACTCCAGGGAACTCCGGATGAGAGATTGGCGCAGCAGCCCGCCTCCCGGCCTTTTGCTTTGAACGGGGGGCTTCGCTACGATTGGATCGACGGGCATGCCATCCAACGGGGCCCTCGTGGTCTGCCAATCCGGTTATGAGGGGATTCTCATCCGAGAGATGCAGGAGCTGGGGCTTGCCGCCTCCGGCAGCGGTCCCGGCTGGGCGCTTTGCGCATGGGCCGAAGACGCCTCGGCGGAATCGAACGCAATGAAAGCGCGCGGCGCGGCCTTCGCCCACACGATCCTCGAGTCTCCCGTCACCGTCTCCGGCAAGAGCGTGAACGAGGTCGCCCAGGGTCTCCTGGAGTACTTCGCCTCAAGCCTGCAGGGCGAGCGGATCGAGGCTGCGTGGCCATGCCTCTTCGCGGGCAGCCAGGAACTGGTCGGACTCGGCCGCCGGGTGGCCTCCGTCGAGGCCGCGTTCGGCGAACTGATCAAGAAAAGGTTCGGCAGGGTGGCGAAGCTTGCGACGCAGGACCGCCCGAGGGTCGGCCCGGCCCGCGGGCTCTTCGCGTGGTTCACGGACTTCGGCACCGTCCAGGTGTCGCGCAGCGCCCACATGCGCGGCGCATGCCGGATGGCGGATGACGACCTCGCGCCCTCGAGGTCCTATCTGAAGGTCGAGGAGGCCTACGGCATCATCGGAGCGGAGCCGCAGCCCGGCGAGACCGTGTGCGACCTAGGTGCGGCCCCGGGCGGCTGGAGCTTCAGCGCGGCAAAGCGCGGGGCCAGGGTTGTCGCTGTCGACAACGGCCCGATGAAAGGGGGCGCCCTCGGCAACCCGCTGATCGACCACAGGACCGACGACGCCTTCGGCTTCAGCCCGGGCAGGGACGCCACCTATGACTGGCTCTTCAGCGACATGCTCGAGGACCCGCACAAGATCGTCCGGTTGATAGCGGCCCCGTGGCTCACCGAGGGATGGTGTCGGCGTTTCGTCATCAACCTGAAGTTCGGCCGGGTCGACCCGATCCGGCTTCTCGCCGACCTGCGCTCCAAGGATTCGCCGTTTGTCACGCACGCAACCGGCGTCACGATCATACACCTGTACCACGACCGCGAGGAACTGACTGTCACGGGCACGCGCGCATGAAGGACACCGAGATCACCATCTGCGGGCTGGCCGCGGTTCGCGCGCGGTTCGAGCGCGACAGCTCCTCCATCGTCAGGCTCTTCTTCGACCAGCCGACCTCGAGGAAGGTCGGCCTCATGTGCAAGGCGCTAGCTGCCTCCCGGAAGGTCTACCGCTGCGTTGAGCCTGCGGAGCTTGCCAAGATCGCGGACTCGATCCACCACGGCGGCATCGTCGCCGTGGTGGAGGAGAAGCCGCCGCGCACGGCCACCTCGTCCGACGCCTCGACCTGGTCCCGCCGCGGCGAGAATGTCGTCGTCCTAGACCGGATCGGAAACGCCCACAACCTGGGCGCGATCGCGAGGACTGCGGCCTATCTCGGCGTTCCGAGAATCGTGATCGCGGGCGAGCCTGGCGCGGCACGCCCGGGCGGCGCCGCCTACCGGGTCGCCGAGGGGGCGATGGACGTCATCGAGGTGTGCGCGGTCCCGGCGATCGCCCCATTCCTCAAGTCCCTGGCGTCGGCCGGCTACGACGTGGTCGGCGCCGCGACCCGCGGCGGGGCCGCCTCGGACCCGGGCATTGCCGGTCCGTGGGCGCTCGTCCTCGGGAACGAGGAGCACGGCCTGGCTCCCGCCGTCGCGGCCGCCTGCACGCGGCTGGTCACGATCGCCGGCGCGGGAAAGGTGGAGTCGCTCAATGTCTCGGCCGCGGCTGCGATCCTGATCCACGAGCTCGGCCGGCGAATCGGGACCCGCAGGCCCAAGGTTTCCTGAAACAAATTGCCCGGCCCTGCGTCATCTGCAATGTTCGCACGGCTTTCCCGAAAACCAATCCACCCCCCAGCAACAATATGAAGATCCGCCCGACACTCGCCCTCCTCCTCGTCCTTCCGGTTGCCTCGCCGTACATGGTGAAGGCCGACGATGCGCCCGCCGCCCCGCCGGCATCGACGACGACCACCACCACAACCACGACGGCCCCCGCGGCCGCGCCGGCGGGTGACGACGAGAAGAAGACCGAGCTGGAGACGAAGATGGACCGCATGGGCAAGGCCTTCCGCAAGCTGCGCAAGCAGGTTGCCGACCCGGCCCAGAACGCCTCGTCGATCGAGCTCGCCTCGAAGATGCTGGCTGCGGCCAAGGAGGCCGAGGTCCTTACGCCCGAGAAGGCCGCCGACCTCCCCGAGGACCAGCGCCCGAAGTTTGTCGCCGACTACAAGGCTGGCATCCAGGCGATGGAGGACGAGATCCAGAAGCTTTCCGACGCCCTGACCGCGGGCAAAAACGACGTGGCCACCTCGATCGTCGCCGACTTGGGCGCGATGCAGAAAAAGGGCCACAAGGAGTTCAAGAAGCCGGAGAAGAGTTAAGGGACGAGCGCTCGGAATGGCTCGCCAGCTCCTCCTTGAGCTGGCCCGCCCGCGCGGCGAGGGTGTCTACCTCGCCCGCGAGTTCCGACTCGGTGAACGCGGCCGCAAAGTCCTGCAGGTCGGCTGCCGACTCGGCGAGCGACTGGGCGCCGACCATCCTTGCGAGCGAGAGGACGCGGTGCGCCGCGCTCGAGATCGCCGGCCTGGTGTCCGAAGCATGCGACGTGCGCACCTCCCTCACCGCCTCGTTCAGGGAATAGACATATTTCTCGATCTCGCGATCGAGGCTCGCGGCCGTCCCGTCCGTCAGGTGGACGATCATGCCCAGGTCAATGCCGGCCGGCGTCGTGAGCGTCGGTAACGCAGGCACCTCGCCAGGGACCACGTTGCCCGCTAACTCCGACAGGACCGCGCGCAGCTTGCCGGGGGTGATCGGCTTTGAGACGAAGGCGTCCATCCCGGCCTCCATGCAAGTCGCCCTGTCCGACGCGGTCGAGAGGGCCGTTGTCGCGATGATGAGGGTCCTCGCGCCCGTCGACTCCGAGGCGCGGTGGCGCCGGGCGACCTCCAGGCCGCTCACGCGCGGCAGGTCGCAGTCGAGAAAGACAGCGTGGTACTTGCCCTTGGCGAGGAAGGCGAGGGCCTCCTCGCCGTCGGCAGCCAGGTCGACCTGGAAGCCTTGGCGGCCAAGCATGAGCTGCAGGGCCCGCGCGTTGTAATCGATGTCCTCAACCACCAGGGCCCGCAGTCCTCGTCCCTCGCACTCCGCGTCCTGGGTCTCCGGTCCTATCGCGGCCTCGAGCGGGATGCGCAGGAAGAAGATCGATCCGCCGCCGGGGGCCGACGAGAAGCCGACCGTGCCTCCCATCCGCTCCGCCAAGGCGCGGCTGACGGCGAGACCAAGCCCGGTGCCCGGGATCGCCGAGTTGGGCGTCGACTTGAGCCGGGAAAAGCGGATGAAGAGGTTCTTCTGCTCGTCCGGGGGTATGCCGATGCCATCGTCCGTGACCGTGAAGACCACGTGGTCGCCGTCGGAGCGTGCCGAGAGCCAGATCGTCTTGCCGCCGAACTTGAGCGAGTTCGCCGTGAAGTTGACGATGACCTGCTGGATGCGCGCCGAGTCGCCGACGATCGCCTCGGGCAGGTCCGGGTCGATGACGACGGTCATGCACGCCGCGCCGCCGCCGTGCTCGAGCATCTTCACGACCGTGTCGAGGAGGTCGTGAGGGGAGAAGCGCGCGCGAATCACCTTGTAGGCGCCGGCCTCGATGGCCGCGAAGTCGAGCACGTCCTCCACGAGTGACGCGAGGAACGAGGCGCACGTCTGGAGCGTCGTCACAAGCTTGCGCTGGCCGGGCTCGAGCGGG
>DASRSJ010000075.1:0-2427 GCA_035656555.1 Opitutaceae bacterium | reverse complement strand
GCGCCTCGAGGCGGGCGTCATTCGCATGAGCGACAAGGTGACCTACCTCAAGGCCGATGTCTGCCGCGCCGCGCTCAACGTCGAGATCGAGCTCTCGGTCCGGGGCGCCGAGAGAAGCTGACGAAGGCGGCGGCTGTCGGCCTTCCCGCGCGCGGTGACCGGGAACTTCTCAAGCGAGAGGAGCCTTGTCGGAACCTTCCAGGATGCCAGCCGCCCGCGCAGGAGTTTTCTTACCTCGAGCGCTCCGAGCTCGGAGAGGATCGCCGCGGCGAGGACCGGCTCAGGGAGGGTGACGAGGTGGGCATAGGCATCCCTGATGCCCGCCGTGGACCTGAGCGCGCGCTCGATTTCAGCGAGATCTACGCGGCGGCCGGCGATCTTGACGACGCGGTCGGTCCTGCCCTGAAGGACAAGTTCGCCGTTCCTTGCCAGCGCCGCCTTGTCCGACGGTGAGAAGCGCCCGGAGCCCAGGACTGCGGGGCTCGTGATCATGATTCTTCCCGCCCGACTGGCGCGTATCGCCACGCCCTTCATCGGGAGGCCCACGCTGCGCCCGGTGAGGGTGGCGTCGCCCGTCCTGTCAAACGCGATGCCGCCCGTCTCGCTGGTGCCGTAGAATCCACGGACCTTTGTCCCGAACCTCAAGGCAAAGGCCTTGGCCGCATCGGGAGCCAGGGGCGAACCCGCGGAAATCACGAGACGCAGGCTCGAGAGGGCACGCGCCTTAACGTCGCTTAAGGCTAGGGCCCTTAGGACGGGAGGAACGGTGGGAAACACCGTCGGCTTGAACCGCGTAATCTCGGCCGCGAGGGCCTGGGGCAGGGCGCTTGAGGCGCACACGAGCGGCGTCCCTTGGTCGAGGAGCGGGAGGACAAGGTTGCCGAGGCCGTAGGAATAGCCGAGCGGGATGGCGGCGAGGTTCAGGTCCGTGGAGCGGATGCCCATCGTCCTGCAGATCTGCCGTCCGTCGGCCACCATCTGGGAGTGCGTCGCCGGTAGTCCCCGAGCGGCCCCGCTTGTGGCGCTCGTCAGCTTGACCAGGCACTCGTGGGCTGTTGGGCGGACCCTTGGGGCCTCGAGGGCGAGGAGCCGGCCGCCGGTCCAGAGATGCGTCGCGCCGATCGAGCGCGCAGCGTCGAGCTGGGCCTCCTCAGGCTCTGTCGGATCTATGGGGGCGGGGACGGCCCCCAGTGAGAGCAACCCTAGGAAGACCTCAAACCACTCCACACCGTTGGGAACCGACATGGCCACTCGGCGTCTATCGGAGGTTGAGCCGCCCAATGATCCAGCATGAGCCGCAGCCCACCCGGATGAGCCCTTTGCAAGCGCCGCGCGCGTCCATTTCCGCCCGCCAGAAGCATCGATGAGCGCCGTGGATCTCGGGCTCCTTTCCACCGTGGCCGTCCAAAGTTGGAAGAGGTGCACATTCATGGAGATAAGGGTGCTGCAAGGCACCGTCCCTGCGAGGAAAATTGCGGTTGTACACGCGCCTCGAACCCTACCATAACGCCTTCTGCGATGAGTGACGTTGACCAGCCTCAGTCATGGGACGCAATCATCCTTGGCGGAGCCCTCGCCGGGGCCTCGACGGCCCTTCTGCTGCGCCGGCGCAATCCGCGCTGGAAGATCCTGATCATCGAGAAGAGCGACCACCTCGGCCGGCGTGTGGGGGAGTCCACGGTTGAGACGAGTGCCTATTTCATCGGGCGCGTCCTCGGGCTCACCGACCACCTCAACGAGAAGCACCTGGTCAAACAGGGCATGAGGTTCTGGTTTCACAATGAGCGCACGAAGGGTCTGGCCGACTGCAGCGAGACGGGACCCAAGTACAACGTGCGCTTTCCGGGTTACCAGGTCGACCGCTCGGTGCTCGACGAGGAGGTCCTGGCCCGAGCGCTGGAGGCCGGGGCCACGCTGCTTCGGCCCGCGCGGATCAAGAATGTGGCTTTGGTCGAGGGCGGCACCCAGACCGTCGACTGGGAGAAGGACGACGGCACCTCCGGCAAGGTTCAGGGCCGATGGGTCGTCGATGCCTCCGGCGTCGCCGCGATCCTCGCCAGGCGAAACGGCTGGCATAAGCCCAACACCGCACACCCGATCGCAGCCTGCTGGAGCCGTTGGAATGGCGTGAAGAACCTCGATTCGCGGGAATTCGCGGAGAAGAACGTAAAGTGGGCCGCGCGCTGCAAGGCGGTCCGCTACACGGCGACGAACCACATCTGCGGCAAGGGATGGTGGTCATGGTGGATCCCGCTTAAGGGCGGCGACATGAGCGTCGGCATCGTCTACGACCAGCGCATCACAGAATTGCCCGAGGGGGGAAAGGTCGGCGAGCGCCTGAGGCGCTTCATGTCGGAGCATCCCGCGGCCCGCGAACTCCTCGAGAACGCCACGTTCCAGGAGGGCGACGTGCACTTCCGGCGCAAC
>DASRSJ010000074.1:0-6729 GCA_035656555.1 Opitutaceae bacterium | reverse complement strand
CCGAACGACCTTGCTACCGCGGACCCATGGAAATATTCATAGGGGCATGGGCACAGCGACAAAAATCCTCATCGGCTTCGTCGTCCTGATCGTGATTGCGGGCCTCATGGTCTCGTCGAGCTACAACGGCCTCGTGAGCCTCCAGCAGGCGACTGACGCCCAGTGGGCGCAGGTCCAGAACGTGTATCAGAGACGGGCCGATCTCGTCCCGAACCTCGTGAACACCGTGGCAGGCGCCGCAAACTTCGAGAAATCGACGCTGACCGCGGTCACCGAGGCCAGGGCTTCCGTCGGGCGCGTGCAGATGCCCGCCGGGGGCGCGCCGACCGATCCCGCCCAGCTCGCAGCCTTCCAGCAGGCCCAGGGCCAGCTGGGCTCGGCCCTCTCCCGCCTCCTTGTCGTCTCGGAGCGGTACCCCGACCTCAAGGCCACGGCCAACTTCAGGGACCTGCAGTCCCAGCTTGAGGGCACGGAGAACCGGATTTCCGTCGAGCGAGGACGCTTCAATGACGTGGTCCAGGCTTACGACACGGCAATCCGCAGGTTTCCCGCAGTGATCCTCGCTGGGATGTTCCACTTCACCGAGAGGCCCTATTTCACGGCTGCCGCCGGCTCGGAGACGGCGCCGAAGGTCCAGTTCGACTTCAACAGTCCCGCCCCTGCGAAGCCGTGAAGCTTCGGTCGGCAGGCCTGCTCCTCCTCTGCCTCTCGGCGGTTTCCGCTCGCGCGCAGGAGGTCATTCCCCCTGCCCCGCAGAACCATTTCAACGACTATGCAGCGGTCGTGCGTCCGGAGACCGCGGCCTCGCTGGATGCGGAGCTGACCCAGTATGAGAGGGATTCCTCCAACCAAGTCCTGGTCGCCATCTACCCGAAGATGCAGAGCGACTCCTCGGTCGAGGACTACACCGTACGCGTGGCGCAGGCCTGGCACACCGGGCTCAAGGGCAAGGACAACGGGGCGATACTCTTCGTTTTTGTGGCGAGCCACCAGGTCCGCATCCAGGTCGGTTACGGTCTCGAGGGCGTGCTGACCGATGCGCTCTCAAAGGAGATCGTCTCCAACGCCATCGTCCCCGCCTTTAGGCAGAACGACTTTGACGGGGGTGTTACGGCCGGCGTGCATGCCATCCTCGCCGTGGCCAAAAATGAGTACAAGGGAACGGGCGCCACGGTCAACGACGGCCACCGCCGCCAGTCTTCGGCCTTTCTCATATTCTTCGGGGTCCTGGTCCTGGTCATGATCCTACGGGCGAGGGGCGCCATGTACCAGTCCGGGGGACGCAGGACTTTCGGCGGTGTGATGCCGATCATTTTCCCGGGAGGCGGGGGCGGCTTCGGCGGTGGAGGAGGCGGGTTCGGGGGCGGAGGAGGCAGCTACTCGGGCGGTGGCGGCAGCTTTGGCGGCGGCGGCGCGGGAGGGAGCTGGTGATGAGGCTCTTCTTTCTCGGCCCCAAGGTGGATCACGACCGGGTCGTGGCTGCGATTGCCAGCGCCGAGATGGCCACCTCCGGCGAGATCCGAGTCATTATAGCCAGACACAAGGCAGCCGACGCGGTCGCTGCGGCGCAGGACTATTTCAACAAGGCGGGCATGGCCCGCTCTCCCCACAGGAACGGAGTGCTGATTTTTGTCGCCCCGAGGTCGCGCAACTTCGCCATCGTCGGCGACAGCGCTGTCCATGAGAAGTGCGGCGACGTATTCTGGTCCAGCGTTGCCAAGACCATGGGCGAGCACTTCAAGGCAGGCCACTTCACCGAGGGCGTGGTGCACGGGGTCGAGAGGGCCGGCGAGTTGCTCGCCGCCACCTTCCCGCGCACGACGTCCGACGCTCCGCCGAATCCGCCCTCAGCCACCGAGGTGGGCTGAGGGCGCGGCAGTCACCTTTAGCGGTGATGGTCCCCACCGCCGCCGTGGGGTGCGGGAGCCGAGTGCGATTCCACGTGGACAGCGGCATGAGCCTGGGCATGCGGTGCGGGATGATTGTAGGGGTGCACGTAGGCGTTGTCATGGTGGCCGCCGTACCAGCCGCGGCCACCGTCGACCACGACCGTGTTGTCGATCCAAGGGCCGTCGCCGTAATAGCCTGGGCCGCTGTCCACCTCGGCATAGCCGCCGCCGGCGCAGCCTGACATCGCGGCGAAGCCCGCGAGGGCGACGGCCGCGGAGAGAATTTTGCTCGTGTGTTTCATGGGGTTTTCGCGGGGTTCGCGTCATCCTGATATTGAACGAGGCCGATGGAGCCGCCCGTAGGGTCGGAGACGATTGCGAAGCGGCTTCCGAACTCGACGGCGCGTGGGGCAACCTGAACCTCGCCGCCCAGGCCGGTCACCTTGGACAGGGTCTGGTCGATGTCGTCGACGCGGATCACGCCGAGCCAGCTCGCGTTGACGCCCTCGCCTTCCGGAAGCGGTGCGATGCCTCCGCGGGAATTGCCCCCGCTAGAGAGCACGAACTCGCTCTTGCGGCCGGATTTCACCTCCGGAGCTGAGTCGTAGTTCAGGACGTTGTGGAAGAAGGCTGATGAGGTGACCGGGTCCTTCGAGTAGAGCTCGAACCAGTTCCACCCGCCGGCGGCGGTGTCCATGTCGGCGGGATCGCCGGAGCTGGACTGCAGGAGTCCGATCGCGATTCCCTCGCCATCAGAGATGATGGCCTGAAAGCCGCGATCCGGAAAATTCCTGGGTCGCGCGTGCACCTGGCCGCCGTTCTTCTTAATAAGTGCGGTGGTGGCCTCGATGTCGTCGACGGAAAGATAGCCGATCCACTTTGATGGATGGGCTTCCTTGCCCGCCGAGTGGGGCGAGAGGCCCGCGACAGGGACCCCATTGTTGAAGAAGATCGTGTAGCTGTTTCCCTTCTGGTGGACGACAGTCGTGGTCCATCCGAAAAGGTCCGTGTAGAACTTCGTCGCCTCGTCTGGACGGGACGTGAAGAGGTCGGCCCAGACTAGCTTGCCAGGGTTGTGCCCCTGCGTTTGGGGAGAACTTATCGGCGGAAAATCGCCGGCGCTAGCGGGTCTTGCGGACCCGAGCGCGAGGAGGGCGGCGCCTGCGAGCAGGGCCGTCATCCGGAGAATTGGGGTTGTTTGCATATGATTCAGTAGCGTTGCTCGTGAATGAGTACCGGGAGAATGGACCCCGATTCCCGGACACAGTGTTGCAACATGCATCATATTTTCGAAGCACAGCCCGCAGGGCTGGCGCCTGCGGCGCCCACGTGTTCCAACGCGATTCTGGTAACCCGCCTATTTGGCCAGGAGACGGTCCGCCAGCTGAGCCTCGAAGGCGTCCCTGTCCTTCCAGCTGAGCGCGATTCTGGCCTTGTAGGCGCCGGTGGCGGACCGGCGCGTGTAGCCGTCGTCCGTCACATCGAAGCTCACCGTCTGGGTGTTCACGAGGGACTCCGAATACGCCAGATAGACGGCGACGCAGTCAAAGAGCGTGGTCGAGCGCTGGGCGAAAAAATCGCATGACATCCAGTTCTGAACGGGCGCGAAGATGCAGTAGCTTGTGATGATCGCCCTGAGCATCGGGTCCGAGGTGGCGCTCCAGATGGCATGGTAGCGCTTGCCCTCGAGCCCTACCGAGCCGCAGGTGTCGAGGGGCGTCAGGAGGATGTCTTTGAAGGGCGCGGAGAGGACTGTCCTCAGACCAGCCGGGTTGACGCGCACATTGGTCTCGTCCGAGGGCTTGCCCGGGCCGGCGTAGCCGACATCGAAGCTTCCGTACATGCCGACGAACCTGCACTTGGCCGCTATCGAGGGGTCGCGCTTGAGCGCTATCGCGAGCGTGTTGACGGGGCCGATGCCCACGATCGTGACCGGTGAGGGCGACTTCTCGATCACATCGATCAGGGCCGAGACGCCGTCGCTGTAGACCTTGCCGGGATACTTCGAGATGTCGTAGCCCTTTATCCAGCTGGTCAGGCTCTTGAAGTTGTCGCCCATCGGGCCGGTGTTGTCGCCGATCGCGATCGGTATGTCCGAGCGTCCGGCCGCCTCCAGAAACTTTGCCGTCACACTGGCTCGGTAGACCGTATCGGCGGGATCGGTTACAACGAGCTTTACGTCGAGCTCCGGCGAGCGCAGGGCAAGCCCCAGCGCCCAGCTGTCGTCGATGTCGGTGCCGATGTCGGTGATAAGAACGACCGGCGTGCGGGCCGTATCAGCAGCCGCAGCCCGCGAGGCCCAGGAAGCACCGAGCAGTATGGACGGCAGAAGGAGCAGGCGCAGGGATTTCATGGGGTAACCCCATGAAGGCGCCGAATTACAGGAGACTCAAGTCCCCACTGCCCACCCGCTGGCGGGCTCAGGACGTCACCGTCGTGTGCATCTTGTCCACGGCATCCTGGGAGCGCTTCCAGGCGTCGCCGATGTTGTCGCGGGCGCTGAGCCACGTCTCGGGAGTGTCGGTCTGCTTCAGCTCAGTGATGCGGCTGGTCAGGAGCGAACGGGACCCTTCGACATCCTTCATCGCGAAGTCCCAGTCCTTCGTATCGGTGGTCATGCCCGCGCGCTTGGCGCGGAGGGCCCGGATCTGGTCGTCCAGGCGGGCGGAGAGGCGGTTGGCGCCGGCCATGAACTGGTCGCGTTGGTCGTAGGTGTTGTCCTTCAGATAGGACCACGCCTGGTCGGCGGTCTGCTCGGCCACCTCCGGCACGGCGGGGACCTGGGCGACGAGCGAGGGGGAAACCGCCGCCGACGAAAAGACGAGGGCACCCAGGATGGGAATCAGGCATTGGGGGACTCGTATGGCATTCATGATGCCATAGTAGTACCCCCCGCTAGACCGCGGTTCCCTTGGACATGAAGCCGAGCAGCTTCCCGCGGACGGATCCGCGCCACTCCTCGTCCGTAACGCTGTACATCACGGTGTCCCTGAGGGTTCCGTCGCGCCGCAGCGCCTGGCGGCGAATAATGCCATCCTTCTTGGCTCCCAGCCGCTCAATGGCGGCCTGCGAGCGGACGTTAAGGTTGTCCGTTCGCCACCCGACAACGGAGCAGCCGAGGGTGTCAAAGGCGTGTTCCAGGAGGCGCAGCTTGCAGGCCGTGTTCACATAGGAGCGCTGCCAAGTCTTCGAGTACCAGGTGTAGCCGATCTCCACGCGCCGCGCCCCGGGGATGATGTCATGGTAGCTGGTCGAGCCAACGATCTTGCCGCGCTTGGTCTCGCGCACGACCCAGGGCACGCGGACACCCTTCTCGCAGTCGGCCAGGGCCGTCTCGATGTAGGCCATTGTCTTCTCGGGCTCGGGCACTGAGGTGAAGTGCAGGGTCCAAAGGTCGCCGTCCGCCGCCGCGAGCCTGAGCGCCGCCTCATGCTCGCGCCGCATGGGCTCAAGCAGAATGCCGCGGCCCTCGAGGGTCACGTTGGGATCGACGCGGATCATCGCCTGGCGGGACTACTGACCCGGAAACGGCGTCACCCGCTTCACGAGCTGGAGCGGAATCCCCCACGGGTCGCGCACCATGATCAGGAACGAGCCGTCGGGAAGCGTCTCCTCGTAGGCGGGCGTGGCGCCGGCTGCGACGAGCTTCGTACGGACGGCGGCGGGGTCATCGGCCACGAAGGCGACATGGAAGCAGAGGGGATGCGAAGCGCTGTAGTCCGGGTAAGGTGCCGCGGTGTTGCTGTAGACCTCGAAGATCACACGCCCGGTGTCGTCGGAGAGGAAAGATGTATACGGAGCGTCGTTGCGCGTGCGCGCGACCTTCATTCCGAGATGGGTGACGTACCAGAGGGCCGTTGCCTTGGCATCGGGCACGTTGAGGGCGAAGTGTTCGAATTTCATAGGTTTTGTGTTGGTCTGAGAAAATTGGCGATGAGGCGCCTGGTGTCGGGGCCGCCGTCCTCGAGGACGTAGTGGCCGACCAGCGGCAGGAGCGCCACATGCGCATCAGGGTATATTTCGCGCCATCTCGCAAGAAAGGTCTCGTCGAAGCAGAAGTCCTTCGCGCCCCAGACGATCAGTTTCTCCTTGGATGCGAGTGACTGCAGGCCCTCGGCGATGTCCTCGAGCGTGGCGCGGCTCGGGTGGCCGGCCTCCAGGGGGATGTCCTTCACGAACCTGTGGACGGCGACCCGGTGGGCCCAGGAGTCGTACGGAAGAAGGTATCCCCTGCGCTCATCCCACGTGAGGCGGCGAGTCGCCATAGCCATCCAGGTTGCCGGGTCGGCGAACCCGTTCAGGCCGCGCACGAGCAGGGAGCCAAGGACCGGCGCCCTGCAGAGGGAAATCCTTTTTGGGATGTTCGCCGACGGGAAGGCGGCCGTGTTCGTGATCACGATCCTACCGATCATCGAAGGGCGCCGCACGGCGAGGCCGAAGCCGATCGCCCCGCCCCAGTCGTGCACCACGAGGTGTATCTTCCTTAGCCCCAGGGAATCGACGAGCGCCTCGATGTCCGAGATCCGGGTGGCCAGGGTGTAGTCGTAGTTCTCAGGTTTAGCGGAGAGCCCCATGCCGATGTGGTCGGGGGCAATGCAGCGGGTCCCCGAGGAAAGCTCCAGGACGAGGTCCCTGTAGTAAAAGGACCATGTGGGATTGCCATGGAGCATGAGGACGGCCTCGTCGTTTCTGGGGCCCTCATCCAGGTAACTCATGGCCGCGCCGCGCGGGGTCATGAAGACGGACGGGGTGAAGGGATATAGACCCGCCATCCAGCCGGGCACGGGGAAGGCCTGTGACGGGCTCACCATTCCAGGGCGAGCATGAGGCAGTTGAGGCC
>DASRSJ010000073.1:0-12065 GCA_035656555.1 Opitutaceae bacterium | reverse complement strand
AATGACATCTTGCTCTCGTTCTCCAGTCCGTTGTGAGGGACGTCGCGAACAACGCCGACGATGACTGGCCAGTCCTCGGGCTTCTCGAACTTGCCGGAAAATCCGATGTGGCCTCCTACCGCTGACCGCCCCGGAAAGAATAGTTTCGCGAAGCGCTCATCCACGACGACTGCGCGCCAAGGCTGCACGGTGTCCTTGTCCTCCAGGAATCGTCCGTCGATCAACTCGATCCCGAGGGCCTGGAAGTATCCAATCGAAGCCCAGACTTGATACGCGCTGGCCGGTGGGGCATCCGCCCCTGCGGTGCCATCGTATATCTTGGCCACGTTGACCGGCAGACCGAGTTGGAAAGGCGATCCATTGGAAAATGCCACGTTATCAACCGCTGGAATTTCCTTCAACGACTGCATGAGCTGCTGCTGGAAAGTTCGCGAACGCGCGGGATCGCCGGCGATCGACCACGGGATGGCGATCTTTGCAGTTACAATGTCACGGGGATTGAATCCAGGCTTCACCGCCAAGGCATTGACGAAGCTGTGGATGAGCAGACTCGCGCCGATGAGAAGGACCAGCGCGATCGCGACCTGACTGACGACAAGGATCCCGCTGAGATTCCGCACGCTGCGTCCCTTGGATGCGCCGCGCGACGTTCTGTGGATCAACTCAACCAGGCTTGCCCGAAGTATGTGGATCACTGGAAGAATCCCGATCAGCAGGGTAACCGAGACCGACAGGATCATTGCGAACCAAAGAACGCCCCTGTCGACGGAGATGGGCAGCATGTCGGGAAGCAGCCTGGCATTGAAGTGATTCATTAAGTGGATTCCACCCCATGCCAATCCGGCGCCAAGCAACGTTCCGCCTGCTGTGAGTATGAGCGCTTCCGCGAAGAGCTGGCGGGAGATCGCCCCGCGGCTAGCTCCCAATGCCGCGCGGATGGCCAATTCTCCCTGACGACTGTTGGCCCGGGTCAGGAGAAGATTGGCTATGTTCACGCAGCCGATCAGGAGAACCAGGACGACGCCGGATTGAAGCAGGTATAACGGCGCCCTTATCGGCTGGACCCGCTCAACCTGGACCATGCCGATTTTGATCTGATGGCCGGCCTTAGTCTGGGCTTGCCTGATTCCGGGCGCCTCCTCGTCGAGGACACGTTTTTCCAGCGCTTCCGCCTCTGCCAGGGCGCTGCCAACCGAGACATCCGGCTTAAGCCGGGCAAACAGCGAATCGTTAAGGTAAAAGCGGAACTGGGGGGAAGCCCAAGCAGGCTGCCACGCGAGCGGCTTGATGAAACGCACCCTGGCGTCGAAAGCCTCAAGCGCCTTGGGTGCGACTCCCACAATGCGGTACATCTCACCGTCGACCCGCACCTCCTTGTCGAGGACTCCGGGGTCGCTGTTATAGTGGGATTCCCAGAACGACTGGGTGAGGACGATGACCTTGTACTCTCCCCACTGGCTATTCTTGAGCGTAAAGAATTGGCCGATGATTGGCTTCAGGCCCAGGATATCGAACATCTCTGCCGTGCATCGAGCGGCGCCGATCCTTTCTACAGCATCGCCCTCGCCGAACATGGTTGTCGTGTAATGCCAAAGCCCGACGTTCTCGTACGATGTGGTCTGCGTCTTGTAGTCGGTGTACTGGCCGAATCCGCTCGGGAGCTTTCCGAGATTCGAATCAGTGTAGTAATTATAGATTTCGACCAGTCGTCCCAGCTGGGGATAGGGAAGGGGCTTGAGGAGCAGCCCGTAGACCATCGAAAAAATCGCGGTGTTTGCGCCGATGCAGAGCGCCAAGGTCAGGACTGCCACCGTCGTGAAACCCCTGTCCTTAAGAAGCACCCGCATGCCGAAGCGGATATCCCTAGAGAGCTCGTCCACGATACTCCAACCGAGGTCGTCCCTGCATTCCTCCTTCGCCTGGTCCATGCCCCCGAACCTCCGGCGCGCCGCTTCGCGGGCCTCCGCGGCCGACATGCCCTCCTCGATGCCCTTCCGGGTCAGGTGCTCGACATGAAGCATCATCTCCTCGTCCATATCCTTCTCCAGTGCATCCCTCCGGAAGAGGGCGCGCGTGCGATTTAGGATTTGGCGAAGGCCGTTCACGGAACTTTAGGCCGACGCCATCACTTCGGCGACTGCCATGACCAGGCGAGTCCAGGTTTCCTTCTCATCTCCGAGCTGCTTCCGCCCGAGCTTGGTGATTTTGTAATACTTCGCCTTTCGGTTGTTCTCGGACTGGCCCCACTCGGACTCGATCCAACCCTTGTCCTGCATTCTGTAGAGCGCGGGGTAGAGTGAACCCTCGCCCACGGACAGGACGTCCTGGGATCTTTGGCCGATCTTTTCGGCTATTCCCCAGCCGTGCATGTTCCCTCGGTTTAGGATGTGGAGTATCAGCATATCCAGCGTCCCTTGGATCAGGTCATTTTTTGTCATAGATGTTCCCCTCGATGGCCGATGGGAACATTCGCTCCCATCGAACGTCAAGGGGAAAGCGCGTGCGCGAAGACTGGAGAGGTACTCAGCTCTTCTGGGCGGACCACGCGTCGCGCAGCTCGTGTGCCAGAGCGGCCTGCCTTGGGGTGAACGCATCCTGGTGCGCGATGGCGTCGTCCAGGATCTTCAGCGCGAGGGCGTTATCGTTCATGCGCCTGGCCCATTGGGCGTGGCCAATCTCGATCCAGCCATCGTCGGGGAAAAGCGTACGGCCGAGCATCAGGAACTTCCCGTCATCCTCCGTCACGCGGACGACCTTCGGCATAAGTCGGGCGACGCGGATGTACGCTGCCTCGAGGCTTCGGCGCATGAGGATCGCCTTCTCCGCGACGTTCACGGCCACGCGGGCCTGGTCGGAACTGATGGCCGGCAGGTCGACCGGGTCCTCCGCGGGAGAGGTTCCCGCAGCGAGGGCGATGGACGCCTCGAGCCATGTCCAGGCGTCCTGGCTTCCGCGCCGGATAGCTTCCTTGCTCTCGGCCTCGGTCTCGATGCCGCGTCCGGCCTTGAAGTCCACGAGCGCCAGGGCGTCATGGGCCGCCGCCGAGTTGGGATCGAGCTGGATCGCCTGCTGTGCGTAGGCGCGGGCGACCTCGAGCTGGTCGGCGGTCGACTCGAGGTGGCTCAGGGCCGCGGCTACTTCCGCGCGGTCGGCGACGACCAAAGGCCCGGGCTCCGGCGCCTTCTCGACCGGCAGGGCGATCTCGAAGAAATCCCCGCCGCGGATGTAGTTTCGGAAATGGGTGTTGATCGAGGAGGCGTCCTTCCCGAAGGCCATGGCCAGCGCATCGTGGGCGTTTCGGGTGTGGGAGAACGCGTCGAGGAGTCGGTCCATCGCGTGCATTGTCGACATCTCCTTTGAGAACATGAGGAAGTGGGCGAAGCCCCAGGACTCGACCGAGAACATGTGGGTGCCGTGCGCCAGCGCTGCCTCGTTCAGGTCCCTGACCGAGAGAAGCTCCTCGATGTTGAGGAAGGTCTCCGCGTTGGTGAGGGAATTGGCCTCGGACTTCTGGAGCTGCGTCGTCCAGTTCCTGACTGGCTGGCCAAAGATCTCCTGGCCGTTCTCCACGACGTAGGCCCCGTAGACCTCATCGATTCCGGTGCCCAGGGCGCGGGGCCGGTAGCGGTGGTCGGCGCTCATGACCCAGTTGACGCAGGCCTCGTAGATCATCCGCTGCGTGTCCTCGCTCGAACCCCGCTCGCAGGTCGCCGCGATGGCTCCCCATCCGCCGGCACGCGAGAAGCCCGCGACATTGGCCATCGGGTCCCCGGACTTGAGGACCGGCACGGAGCTCCAGAAGTCCGAGGTGTCCTTGAACAGGATGAGCGTGAACGGCCCGAGCATCCTTGGGTCGACCTTGAGCCGTCCCTTGAGCGCATACGCGAACTGGTTGAGGCGGCCGGCCCACTCTACGGTTTCCGCGTTGCCCATGTGCGAGATGACCCGCATGTCCGGCGTCACGACTTCGTGCCAGCCCTCGACGCCCAAGGTGTGGGCCTCGTGCGCCCCGAGTGCGGCGGCGCAAAGGACGGAAAGTAATGCCAGGGATGGGATTCTCATGGGCGTATCTCCTGTACAAGAACCCTATCCCAAGATCGGACGGAAATCAGCTATGTTTTGAGTCGGTCGCAGGCCTTCTCGGCGTCGCGCAACAGGGGCTCGGCGCTGATCGACTGCCCGACGGCGGCCTTCATCCAGGACTCGGGATAGATGGATCCCAGGGCGCACAGGCGCTCCATCTCCGGCGCGAAATCCCGCGTCGAGAGGTACTTGCGCACCTGATAGGCGATCACGTAGCCCATGGCGTAGTCCGCCAGATAGAAGATGCACCAGAGCATGTGGGAATAGACCGACATGAGACCGTAGCCCTCGGGCCCGAAGATGCGCGCGTAGTAGTCCGTCCAGACCTTGTCGCCGATCCTGCGCACGGCCTTCTGCATATCGAGCGCGGTCGCTTCAGGGTTCTCGTAGAGCCAGTGGAAGAAGCGGATCTCCGTCAGCGAGGGGCCGGCAATCTCGTACACCTCCCAGAGGCGCTGCAGCGTGACGACGTCGGGATCGGGGGTGGTCTTTCGGCCAAGGATGAAGTTGGCCTTGTCCTGGAACGTGAAGGCGAAGCCCTCGGTGAAGGCGGTGTTCGGCACGCTCCAGAGCGACTTGTAGTCCATCTCGTACGCGGTCAGCACCTGCTCCACGCTGTGGCCAAGCTCGTGCATGAAGATGCTGAAGGACTCCTCCGTGGTGCCCTTTTTGCCGAGGCGCACCCTGAGGCGCGCCTTGTCGAATATCGTGCCGGGAGGGGCCGCGTGCCCGGCGGAGCGGGAGTCGTCGACCTGGATCTTGCCGGCGATCCACTTCGCGCGGTCTTTCTTGAAGCCGAGGCGCACGAGTATGCCCGGGATGGCGGCCTCGAGCGAGGCGGCGTCCGGATACTTCTTTTTAATGTCGTACGGCAGGGGCGTTTTCTTGGAGCCTGTCTGGAACGCCTTGTAGTAGATGTCCTGCGGCTCGAGCGGGCGGCCGAGGCGCTTCGAGAGGTACTCGCCCACGCGCTCGACGGCGGGATCGGAGAGGATGTCCGTCAGGATCTGCACCACCTTCTCCTCGGGGATCTCGCGCTCGAGGTTGAACTTGTTGTCGATGATGCTTCCGAACGCCGTGTGGGGATCGATCTGGCGCTGGATTTCGTACGCCCGCTTGAACTTCTCCCAGCGAAGGGCCCCGATAGGGGTCGCGGCCTTCGTCTTTCCGTCCTCGCTGACGGAGTTCTCCGTCTGGTGCCAGCGGGCCTTCGGGTTGCCGAGGGCCTCCTTCGGGATCTCGCCATCCACCACGCGGCGCATCAGGTCGCGGATCGCCCGCTGGCGGGGCAGGGGATCCTTCTCGCCGTTGAGCCCCATCATGTAGTCGCGAAGCCCCCAGTGGGAGATGCGCACCGTGTCCTTCGGGAATGCGACCGAGGGGTCCGGATAGTCGATCTTGTCCAGGTGGATGTTGAAGCCCGCGACGAACGAATCGACCTCGGCCGAGCGCTTCGACGCCTCCGCGCTCAGGTGCGAGGGAATCACGGTTCGCCCGATCCGCGAGAGCCGCCGCGCGGCCCAGGCCTCGCGCGTCTTGGGGGCCGTGAGGTCGTCCGTCCCGAAGTTCAGCTGCACGAGCGCCGCGACGTTGAAGGTGCGAAGGTCCTGGTCGAGGTGGGTCGCGACCGAGAAGGCGCCCAGCAGTTCCTCGGAGGGCGTCAGCTCCCCGTCCTGGAGGTCTAGACCCAGGCGGTTCGACATGCCCACCATGGTGAACGTGCCGCGCACGAGATGAAGGGCCTCGTCGAGCCGGCGCAACAGGCGGCTGCGGTCCTTGCCCACGGGGTGGTAGTTCTTCGTGCAGAATTCCACGAAGCCGGCGGGCTGCGCCCAGTCCCAGACAAGCGCGCTGAAGTGGACGCCGCGGGCGATGTCAGCCGAGGCCTTTTTTCCGAAGGCCTTCTCGAGGGCGGCCGTGGCCTGGGCCACGACGGGTTTCGCGGCCGCGGGCAGGGAACGCGGCGTGGCTTTGGACTGGGGTGCGGGGGTTCCGATCTGAATCATTTGCGCCAAGCTAGCACCGACGCCGTCCCCGACAAGGGGCAAACCGCGAAAGTCCTACTCCGCGAGGGAATGCTCCTCGGTCGCGGTCGGCGTCTTCAGGACCAGGAGGCCGTTGGAGTTCTGTAGGTGGATCGTGCGGTTGATCGTCCCGCCCATGGCGGCGTGGCTGAAGTCGAATCCCAGCTGGTGCAGGTACTCGTGCGTCGCCTGGATGTTCCTCTCCCCGATCTTGAAGGTGTCCGTGCCCGCGAGGACATTGGCGCCTCCCGCGACGAAGAGCCGCAGGCGCGTCAGGTCGGCCCGCAGGCCCTGGAGGGACTTGAAGAGGAGCGGGAGCCCCGTGTTGGCGAACATCCCCGGCTGGCCGATGGCGCGGGCGGGCGCGATCTTTGAGTCGGGAAGCATGAGGTGCAGGATGCCGCCCACCTTGATCAGCGGGTCATAGCCGACGATGGCCACGCAGGATCCCAGCGCGTACGTGCTCAGCGTCACAGAGGGATCGTTCGAAACCGCGAGGTCCCCTACGCCGATCACGACGCGCTGCTGGAAAGGGAGCTGACTCGCTTTGGCACTGCACATTGAGGTCAGGATCGTACTGCGGACCCTGCTGAGGTTCCCTGTGAGGCACGTGGGGCGGTGGTCATGGTGCCGCGGCGTTGGAAGCGGTTAATGATCACTCGGTACCGTAGGTCGAAACTTTAGATCCATCCATGGATGCGGGGGCCTGGGGCTCGTTCCCCTCAAGGACGGGTGAAGGTCCCCGGACGAAAGTGGGAGGAACCTGCGGTTCCCGCGCGCCCTCTGGGCGCGGGGATCAGGAGTACACCAGCAGCCGCTGGCTGATGGGAGTCACCTGGTTGTGGCTGCGGATCTTGCCGATCGTGCCGGGGCTCAGCGACTGGCCCTCGCCGATCAGCAGCAGGCCGTGGGGGCTGTAGATGCCATTCGCCAGCACCATGCCGGCCTCGAGCTCGTGGAGCATGATCTCGCGCACCTGCTTGGGCAGCTGCACAAGGTTGCTGACCTTCAGGAAGAGGCGCACGGCCTCCGGGTCGAAGTCCTTGCCCGAGCGGTCGAGGATCCAGTCGATCGCCGCCGACTTCGTGAGGCCGGACTCGACGAATCCGACCGCCACCGCCAGGCAGCGCGCCGGCCAGGGGATGTTCTCGCCCTCGAGGCCGTCGGGATAGCCCTTGCCGTTGAATTTCTCGTGGTGGGAGCGGATGATCTCGCCCACCTCGCCGCGGCTGTCGACCAGCGCCGCGAGCGTCTGGCTGTAGACCGGGTGGTTGTGGAGCATCGCCCTCTCGTGGTCGCTCAGGAGCTCGGACTTCGTGCGGAAGGCGCGCAGCATCTCGCGCGGCACGCCGATGAGCCCGAGGTCGCAGAGCCACGCCGCCGACCGCAGCGCGTGGCGCTGGGCGTCCGTGAACTCCTCGGTCGCGGCCATGCGCGCCGCGAACTCGACTAGCACCTTCGCCTGGCCGCCCAGGATCGGGTCGTAGGTGGTCAGGATGCGCCGGCAGAGCTCAAGGGAGTTCTCGTAGTTCGCCGAAAGCTCGCTGTTCGCGATATCGAGGCGCATCTGCTTCTGCTGGAGGTCGTGCACCTGGCCCGCCAAGGCCGCGTTGGCCTCGGTCAGCTGGGTGTTGAGGGCCGAGGTCTCCGCCTGGAGCGCCTGGTTGTGCGTCACGAGCTCGTGCCTCTGCACGGCGTTCCGGACGGTCGCGATCAGCTCCTCGCGCAGCCATGGTTTCGCCACGAAGCGGAAGATCTCACCCTTGTTGATCGCGTCGACGATCGTCGGCAGCGCCAGGACCGCGGTCACGAGGATGCGGGAGGCCTGCGGGCGGATCGTGCGGCTCTCGATCAGGAAATCGAGTCCGAGCATCTCGGGCATCTTCTGGTCGGAGATGATGACGGAGAAGTCCCTCTCGTGGAGGATCGCGAGCGCCTTCAGCGGGCTCGCGCAGGCGACGACGTGGAAGCCCTCGCGCTCGAGGGTCTGCTTCAGCGCCGATAGCACCACGGGCTCGTCGTCGACGACAAGGATGGTGGGTTGGGTCTGGGGGTTCGCGTTGCTCATGGTGTTGTGGCCGGGGCCATCGGTGCCGGCCTGCCGGCGTTCTCGTGGTGCTGTATGATGTACTCCGCCGCGTGGTGGAGGGAGAGGCGGCGCTGGGCGGCCCCGTTTTCCCACGCGGCCTTCGGCATGCCGTAGACGACGCTCGTGGCCTCGTCCTGGGCGAATGTGGTCGCGCCGTGCTCGCGCAGGCGCAGGAGCCCTTCGGCCCCGTCCTTGCCCATGCCGGTGAAGATGGCGGCCAGCGCGTGGGGGCCGGCGCCGCAGTCGACCGCCGACTTGAAGAGGAGATCCACGGCGGGCCTCTGGTGCCACACCTGCGGGCCGTCGGCCACCTGCACCTGGTAGTGGTCCACGTGCCAGCGCAGCATCATGTGGAAATTGCCGGGGGCGATGAGGGCGAGCCCGGGCTCGAGGCGGTCACCGTCGACGGCCTCCCGCACCTCGAAGTCGCACTGGTCGTTCAGGCGGTCCGCGAACGCCTTGGAGAACATCGGCGGGATGTGCTGGACGATCGCGATGCCCGGAAGGCCGTCGGGAAGGCTGGTCAGCACCTCGCGCAGCGCCTCGGTGCCCCCTGTGGAGGCACCCATCAGGATCACCTGCCGCTGGTGGGGGACAAACTCCCGCTCGGGACGAATGATCGGGGCCGTCCTCTCGGGAAGAGGCGGGCGCCTGACGCCGACCTTGGCGCCAAAGGCGTGCTTCACGCTCTCGATCAGGCGCGCACCCAGCTGGCCGAAGGTGTACGGGCCGCCCGGTTTCGCGATCACGTCGAAGGCCCCGAGCCGCAGCGCCTCGATCGCGTGGACCGAGCCCTCGCGCGTCAGGGAGCTCATGATGATCACCGGCAGCGGGTGCTGCTCCATGATGATCTTAAGGAAGGTGAGGCCGTCCATCCTCGGCATCTCAAGGTCGAGGGTCAGGACGTCGGGCTTGAGCTCGCGCATCTTGTCGCGGGCCACGTAGGGGTCGACCGCGGTGCCCACGACCTCGATGTCGGAATCCAGGCTCAGCGCGTCGCTGACCATCTTGCGGACAACGGCCGAATCGTCGACGACGAGGACGCGTATGGGACGGGTGAACATCGGAAGGGTGCGCGTCAGGCAGCGCGCTGGTAGACCGCGGCCTGCACCGGCGTCAGGGTGTGGCGGATGTTGGTGAGGCTCTCGGCGTGGCCCACGAAGAGGTAGCCGCCGGGAACGAGGAAGCGCGTGAGGCGCTCGACAAGCTCCTCCTGGGTGGGCCTGTCGAAATAGATCATGACATTGCGGCAGAAGATCAGGTGGTACGGGCCCGGGGACCTGGGCTCGCCCTTCAGGAGGTTCAGCTGCTGGTAGTGGACGCGCTCGCGGATCGCGGGGCGCAGGCGCACGTTGCCCTTCTGCGGGCCGTAGCCCCTCTGGAAGTGGGCGAGGATCATGGCGGGCGTGATCTGGACGACGGCGTCGTCCCTGTAGGTCGCGGCCTTGGCGATCTCCAGTACCCTGTGGGAGATGTCGGTGGCCAGGATGCTCCAGGGCCGGTCCTTCAGGTGCTCGGCCAGCGTGATCGCGATCGAGAAAGGCTCCTCGCCTGTCGAGCAGGCCGCGCTCCAGACGTTCATGGTCGAGGTCGGGTTCTTTTCCGTCCTCGCGCGCATCTCCGGGATGACCCGTTTCTGCATGAAGTCGAAATGCGCGTTCTCTCGGAAGAAAAACGTGTGGTTTGTGGAGATGACGTCGATCAGGTCGGCGACCTCCTGCTCCGCATCGGGGGAGCGCAGTAATTTGCAGTATTCGTCCACGTTGGGGATGTTCGTCGCCCTCAGCCGCTTGCCCAGTCGCGCGGAGACAAGGTCCTTCTTCTCGGGGCCAAGGTTGATTCGGCTCTGCTCGTAGACCAGGTGGCGGATGAATTCGAACTCGCTGTCTCTCATGAGGAGGGGATGGGTTTCAATCGGTTGCTTTGTCCGGAAATTAAGCCGGAAACGGGACCCGCCCGGCTTTTCATCCCTTCCTTGGGAAAATTTTGCCGCCGGGATCCGACGATAGGCCGGTGGTTATATCGTCACACGGCCTCGTGATTTGTATTTCACGGCGAATGAGCGGCTTGCACGTGCGCTTGGGCGGGTGGCACCGGCTTTGCTTAAAGGCCGCATCATGATCGAACCCATCTTCCAAGCCGACACCTACCAGTTGGCCCGGAAGCTTCTCGACGCCACGGCGCTGCGGCAGGAGGCGATCGCCTCCAACGTGGCGAACGCCGAGACGCCTGGGTATCGCCGGCTGGACGTGGCCCCGAGCTTCGCCCAGCAGCTGCGCTCGGAGATGGCGTCGGGCACCCTGGGTTCGGAACCGGTCAAGCCCACTTTGATGGAGGACCCGACGGCCAGGACGACGAGGCCCGACGGCAACAACGTGGAGATCGAGAGCGAGCTCCTCGCGATGAACAAGAACTCGGTCGAGTACGACTACCTGACGCAGGTGGTCTCCGGGAACCTGAAGCAGCTCAAGATGGCGATCAGCGGCAACATCGGCGGCTAACCCGAACTAACGCGCCATGAACCTCATCTCCGGAATCGACGTCACGGCGGGCGCCCTCAACGCCCAGAAGGTGCGCCTGGACATCGTGGCGCAGAACATCGCCAACGCCGAGACCACGAGGACGCCGGAGGGCGGCCCGTACCAGAGGCAGGTCGTCTCCTTCGAGACCGAGCTCGTGAAGCAGCTGCCCGGCGAGGCCGGCCAGACGGCGCTCCAGACGGTCAAGGTCGGCGGCATCTCCTCCGACACGACGCCGGGCCAGCAGGTCTACAACCCGCAGCACCCGGACGCCGGCCCCGACGGCATGGTGACCATGCCCAACGTGAACTTGGCCTTTGAGATGGTGGACCTGATCACCGCCTCCCGCGCCTACGAGGCCAACCTTTCCGTCGTGAAGAACGCCAGGCAGATGGCCGAGAAGGCCCTGGAGATCGGCAAGTAACATGACGCCCATCGGAACGATCAATCCCCTCTCGGCCTCGCCGCTCACGCGGCTTGAGCCCTCGATGTCGCCCTCGGAGATCTCCTCCCCGGGCTTGCTCGGCGGCGCGGCCTCCACGACCTCCACGACGGCGCCCACGGATTCCTTCGGCGCGATGCTGGACGGGCTCGTCGGCGGGGTTGCCGCCAAGCAGTCGGCCGCCGCGGCCCAGACGAACGCTGTCCTCATGGGCGACACCGGCCAGCTCCACCAGAGCGTGATCGCCATGCAGGAGTCGCAGGTCGCCTTTTCACTCATGGTAGAGGTCCGCAACAAACTCGTTGAATCCTACCAGGAGCTCATGCGCATGCAGGTGTGAGTTCACAAAAGCCCATTTAAAACAGACCGATGAAAAACTTCGCACAGTCCCTCCTAGACCTCTGGAAGCAGCTTGGAATCAACCAGCGCGTGTCGCTGGTCGTGGCCGCGATCGCCGTCGCCGGCGGCATGGTCGCCATCGTCCTCTGGTCGCAGCGCCCGGACTACACGCTCCTCTTCGGCCGCCTCAACGAGAAGGACGCCGCCTCGGTCATCAGCTACCTGGAGTCGCAGAACGTGCCCCACCAGGTGACGGCCGGCGGCACCGCGGTCCTCGTCCCCTCGACGCAGGTCTACAAGCTCCGGATGGACCTCTCCACCAAGGGCATCCCGAGCGGCGACGGCGTCGGGTTTGAGATCTTCGACAAGGGACAATTCGGCCTTTCGGACTTCGTGCAGCGGACCAATTACATGCGCGCCCTCCAGGGGGAGCTCGCGCGTACGATCATCCAGCTGCAGGGAGTCCGATCGGCCCGCGTCATGATCGTGCAGCCGGAGAACCGCCTCCTCCTGACCGAGCAGGGCGTGAAGCCCACGGCCTCGGTCTTCGTGGACATCGGCAACAGCCG
>DASRSJ010000072.1:0-4916 GCA_035656555.1 Opitutaceae bacterium | reverse complement strand
TTTGGCGGCTCTACGATCAGTATTTGGTCTCGTGGCGAGCACTTCTAAGTCGCGTTGCCCAAGTTACATTCCGAGGAAGCATAATTGCGCTGCGGCGATTCTCTCGGAAAGCCGGCGAGATACGCACATTTCGGGTAGAATGGTGTTTTCCCGGTTACCGAATTGCGCCGGCAACCTGGTTACCGCGAGGCTGCACGCTGCGGCATTTTTCGGAAAATGTCGGAGCTTTCGTCAATGGAAAATCGAATCACGCAGAACTTGGATTAGTTACATTGCGACTCCGCGATAAGCTTCATCAGGTTCTCGCAACCGCCGTCAGGCTAAAGTCACGCGACGACAGTCAACTGGGAATTCCGCAATTTGAGGGCATAAACGTCGCGGACGAGTCATCAAATAGTGAACTCGTCGTCCTCTTTATTCGCACTATTCAAAATGACGCAGGTGGATCATCCCACAACGCGTGAACTCAACTTGGATGCGATCTCATCCGAAACGAACTCATGTTCGGAGGCGCGAAAAACCTCGGCCAACCTCTCTTCTCGTTCTTCGTTTCGACGCAGATCAACCCGGGCGCTAGGGTCTTCATCCAGTGAGCGAGCGCGGCTGGCCAATAATCCGTGCAAAGACGGCCTCGGCTTCGCGAAGCTGCGCGTCGGCAAGTCGGGTCGCAGCCACGCGCATTTCGGTTTGCTGGAGATACTGGATGCCGAGGATTTGGCGTTCCGCTTCCGCTTCGGCGCGCGTCGGAAAGTTTTTCCGAAAACGCTTTCCGTCGATGCGCGCGTAGATTTGAAAAACGATTTTCCCGGATGGATTCGTGAATTCTGAGATGACGTATGGATTTTCCTGCTTCATGGCCGATTGGGACGGTCAACGTCCAAATCGGCTGTCA
Source organism: Opitutaceae bacterium (assembly GCA_035656555.1). Lineage (GTDB taxonomy): Bacteria > Verrucomicrobiota > Verrucomicrobiia > Opitutales > Opitutaceae > Palsa-1447. The sequence continues at coordinate 4,024 of DASRSJ010000072.1, read as the reverse complement.
GGGAAAATAACCCGTTGGATTAGAACGGGAAAGTGGCGGAGAGGGAGGGATTCGAACCCCCGGGACCTTTCGGCCCACCTGATTTCGAGTCAGGCGCGATCGACCACTCTGCCACCTCTCCGATGACCTTTCCAGCGAGTGGAAAGTTGACCTAATTGCCTCGAATCCAGCCCAAGGTCAAGAGGGATGGACTGAGCCTTTCAGTCGTTGTGGTCCCCGCCGTGTCCCTTGCCCGAATTGGCGGGCAAGTGATGGGGAAACAACAGGTAATACTGCATGAGCCACCAGCTCCGGGAGGAGCGGTAGAAAAGAATCGGGAAGCCGATCGAGCCCACCCCGGCCAGAACAATGGCGAGCGTCGTACCGACGACGCCCTTGTAGGCCAGGATGAGGACAGGCGTGATGAAAAGCGTCAGCGTGACCCCGTAGTTGAGTGACATGGAGCCGATGAAGAATCCCTCGTCCCTCTCGAACAGGAGCCCACAGGACGAGCACGCCTTGTTCACCTCGAACATGCTCCCGTCCTTGAAGATGGTGGCCTCGCCGCAGTTTGGGCACCGGTTACGGAGCCCGCGGGAGACCACCTGCAGCCGGGTGACCTTCATGGGGAGACCCGGCTTGGCTTCAGGAACCGAGCTGGTAGCGGACGAACCTGCGGATCTGGATGTTCTCGCCGGTCTTGGAGATCGTCTCCGTGAGGAAGTCCTTGACGGTCTTCTCAGGGGTCTTGACGAAGGGCTGGTCGAGAAGGCACACGGTTGAGTAGTGCTTCTCTAGCTTGCCCTCGACGATCTTCTGGGCGGCCGCGGGCGGCTTGCCGATGACCTGGGCGCTCGCTATGTCGCGCTCTTGGGCGAGCTCGGCCTCGGGAACCTGGTCACGGGAGACGTACAGCGGGTTGGCTGCGGCGATCTGGAAGCACAGGTCCTTCACGAAGGCCTTGAAGCCCTCGTTGCGGGCGACGAAATCCGTCTCGCAGTTGATCTCAATCAGGACGCCCACCTTGCCGCTGAAGTGGATGTAGCTCTCGATGAGCCCCTCCTTCGTCGTGCGGTCGGCCTTCTTTGCGGCGGACGCGACGCCCTTCTTTCGAAGGATCGTCGTGGCCTCCTCAACATTGCCGTTGGTCTCGGTGAGCGCCTTCTTGCAGTCGAGCAGCCCCGCGCCCGTCTGGACGCGGAGGTCATTGACCATTTTTGCGGTGATCGGAGTACTCATTTTATTCGGCCTTGACCGGGGTCTTGCGGGGGCGGGCGGCTTTGCGCTTCGCGGCTTCCGGGTCAACAACTGCGAGGTCCGACGGGACCTCGACCTTGGAAAGATCAACCTCTCCGGGGGCGAGGGGTGCCGCCGGGGCGGCCGGCTCGCTGGCGGCCTGGGCGGCGGCCTTGGCGTCGGCACCGCGCTGGGCGCGGCGGGAGTCGCGCTGCGACAGGCCCGACTGGATGGCGGCGACGACGGCGTCGACGATGATGCGCACGGACTTCACCGCGTCATCGTTGCCCGGGATCGGGTAGGTGATGAGGGTCGGGTCGGAGTTCGTGTCGACGATCGCGACGGACGGGATGCCGCAGCGGGCGGCCTCGGCGACGGCGATGGCCTCGTGGCCCACGTCGACGATGAAGATTGCAGTCGGCAGGCCGCCCATGTCGGCGATGCCGTTGAAGTTGCGCTGCATGCGGACCATCTCGCGCTTGATGGCGGACTCCTCCTTGCGTGGGAGCTTATGCATCTCGCCGGAGGTCTCCATGGCCTGGTACCTCTTGTACTTGGCGATGGATTTCTTGACGGTCTCGTAATTGGTGAGGGTGCCGCCCAGCCAGCGGTCAACCGAGAAGGGCATGCCCGTCGCGGCCGCAGCCTCGCGGACGATGTCCTTGGCCTGGCGCTTGGTGCCGACCAGCAGCACGTTGCCGCCGTTGCCGACCGTGTTCTCGAGGAAGGCGCAGGCCTTCTCGAGGTTCTCGTGGGTCTTGGCCAGGTCGATGATCGTGACACCCTGGCGGTGGTCGAAGATGAAGGGCTTCGAACGGGGGTTCCAGCGCTTGGTCTGGTGCCCGAAGTGGACTCCTGCGTCGAGGAGGTCTTTTGGAGTGATGCTAATGCTCATGGGATCTGATGTTTCTTTAACGGAACACAGGCCGGCCAGAGGGCCGCCTTGCGATCTTGGTTAGAACTGACGTTTAGGTTGTTGGTTTAGACTGACGGAATGTCCAAAACACCCTTTTCGAGGCCCCCTTGCAAGCGATAAGTGGCAAGGAGGGGGCGGCCGTCGCGGGAGGGTCTGAAAAGGTACCCGATAAAAGGGCGCCTACGTATTAATACACATTAACTTCCATCTCAATCTCTTCCTAGATTGGCCGATGCGCCAGCTCATCCAGCAACCGTCCTTTGCCCGAGGATTCCGTGGGACAATCGCGCCTTCCTGGCGGGGCCCGGTGGCCAACATTTCGATTGGCTTCAAATTTGAAGCAAATCAGCTTCACCCTCCGGTCCAGAACCCCCTTCCAGGGGACGGCCACAACTTTGCCCGAATCACGAAAATTCCAGTCCTCGCGGGGCTTCACCATCATGGAGGTGGCGCTCGCAGCCACCGTATTGGCGCTGACGCTCGTGGGCATGATCGGCGTCGTGGAGGCGGGCACGCAGATGCTGGACCTCTCGCGAAAGCAGACGATCGCCGCTCAGATCCTGCACGGGGAGATCGACCAGCTCAGGATCGAGAGCTGGCCGACGATCGCCGGCTGGTCGGCCTCGGGCACGACGCCGATCGGCAGCGGCTTCGCGGCCTCGACAACCCTGACCTCCGGCAACGACGCCGTCTTCGCGACCTTCGTCGCGGAGTACCCCAACGCGAACAAGATCTTCACGCTGACGCGCACGGTGTCGTGCGTGAAGCCGACCCAGTCGAACAACAATCCCTCACCCTACTCCTCCAACCCTTATCTTCTGCTCGTGAGCTTCACGATCACGTGGAAGGGTGTCACCGGGCGCCCCTACAGCAGGGTCAGCAGCACCTACGTCGGATTTAATGGCCTCTATCAGTCCTATCAAAGATCGTAGTCCCCGCGCCAATGGCGCGGGCGGCTTCACTTTGCTTGAGCTGATGATGGTGACCGCGATCTCCGCGTTCGTTTTCTCGGGAGTGCTCTCCGCCTATATATTCATGGGGCGCGGCCTTACGCGCCAGGTCAACGAGGAGAGCCTGGAGTCCCGCACGCGCCTTGCCCTCTTCTGGTTCACGCAGGATGTGAGCACGGCCTCCTCGATCACCTCCCAGAACCCCGGCGCCACGACGACGGGGAACCTGATGACGCTCTTCGTTCCCTCCACCGGCAGCTCCGTCTACTATGCCACCGACTGGACGGCGGGCGTGGGACAGGGGCTTCTCACCCGGCAGGTGGGCTCGGGCCCGAGGCTCACGCTCCTCAACAATCTCACCTCCTTCTCGATCGGCTACTACGACTCGGTCGGCAACGTTATCACCGTTCCGACCTCCAATTCGACCCAGCAGGTGGACATAAAGCAGGCCTACATGGTTTATACCTCGACGGCCGGCGTGAAGGTGTCGGGGGCCCAGTCGAATTTAACGGTGGTTTCCCCCAGGGTAACGCTTAAGAACAAGGGGGTCCTCACGGACCCGAACACACCATGACACGCGGACAAGAAGGCACGCCCATGAAGGGCGAGAGGGGCTCGGCGATGCTCGCCGCGCTATGCCTCGCCATGGTGTTCGCGATCAGCCTCTCCAGCTACATCGCGTTGTGCTACTCGTCGCTGAACATGAGCACGAGGAGCATCGCGATCTCCCACTGCAACGAGCTTGGCGAAGCCGGGGTCGAGGAGGCCCTCTACTCGCTCAACACGGCCGACTGGTCGCTCTGGTCGATCTCCGGCACCACGGCCACGGTCGACCTCACGATGACCTCGAGCGGCTTCGCGCTTAGCTCGGGCGCCCCCTCCCCTCTCAACTACGGCAACGGGATCCACGGGACGGTCGAGGTGACGGTGACCAACTACACGA
>DASRSJ010000071.1:0-1921 GCA_035656555.1 Opitutaceae bacterium | reverse complement strand
TAGATCTTATACCGGAGAACACCGGAACGGGCTCGGGCAGCGACTGCCTGGGTTCCTCCGGTTTGATCCGTTTCGTTGACCTGGATCACCACATTCTTCAACCCGGGCCAGCACCGACGCCCTTGCCGGGATCCTCTACTGACAGCCTTTCGGGCCCGTTGCCTTCATCGACGCTGGGCAATCCTCCTCAGGTCGTCCGGAATCCGGCATCGCCTGCGGTCGCGCGTTCGCGCGGACTAACGTCCCGTACGACTCCTTCTGCGCAGGCAGCGCCAACGGCGCCCTCCTCCAATCAGCCGCAGAACGCTCCGGCACCGCGAAAAGCGATAAGAGATGACGGGCGTTGAGATCGAGGTCATGTCAGCTCCTTTCGAAAAGATACTCCTGAAAGGAAGGTGAGGCTCGCGAGACAAAGCGAGCCGCGCCGGCCTGTCCCGCTCGGCTCTGCGGCCTCACCCTTCCTTGGCAGGAGGTCCTGAAACCATGAAGAAGAAAGTCGTCGCCATCCTCTTCGCCGCCATCCTGACGGGCTCCTTCGCGGCCTTCAGCGCCACGACGGCGCCTGCTCCGGCTCCGGCCGGCATCTGTGTCTGGAACTGCCAGATGAACCCGAGCGGCTCCTACGCCTACTGGTTCAGCCGCGCCCTCTCCGACTGCCCGGTGACCGACTGCCTCCCTCGCGGCGGCAGCTCCCCCAGCGGCACCGCCTGCGATCCCGGCGACCCCGACATTCCAGGCGACTGCCGGGCCGCCGTCAGCACGGGGGATCAGGGGACGGTCTTCTCGCTGACCCCGCCGGGCGCGCTGGTCTGCCGGGCGCGCTTCTGATCCTCTGATCCGTCGCGCTTTCGCTTCGTCTCCCGCCCTGGAGGGTGTATACTTAGGCGTATGCCGCGCATGCAAGTGTACCTCCCTGATGACTTGTACGAGCTGGTGAAGGCCCGCGGTCTACCGGCCTCGGAGCTGCTTCAGAAGGCTGTGCGTGCGGAGCTGAGCCGGCTGGAGTTGCTCGCCGAAACCGACCGTTACGTTACCGATCTGGTCGCCGAGGTCGGGCCACCCACCGCCGCTCAGCGTATGCATGCCGCCGCCGTCGCGCGGCGGCTTACGCGACGACCCGCTCGCCAGGCCGGCTGATCGCCATGCTGGTCCTGGATTCCGGCGGAGTCACCCGCTTGGCCGAACGATCTCAGCAGACGGTAGCGCTGATCCTGGCGCTTCGCGAAGAGGATCTATGGCCGCCTCTCGTTCCCTCTATTGTGCTCGTGGAGTGCTTGCACGGACATCCGGGTCGCGATGCTCTCACGAACAGGTTTCTCAAGACGTGTGACATCGTGAAGGAGATCGGCGAACCGCTGGCCCGACGGGCCGCGCTGTTGCGGAGGTTGGCACGGCGAGGTTCCGCGGTCGATGCGCTCGTCGTCGCCTTGGCGGAACCGGGAGGAACGGTGCTCACCTCCGATCTTGGCGATCTTGAGGCCCTCGCTCAGTACACACACGGCGTCATCGTGGAGAAGGTCTGATGACGATCCGACTCGTTGCAAGAAGAGATTAAGACGCTGCTGCCTTTAGAAGCAAGTCGCCCTACCGAGGGACGGCCGACGACTCAAAAGGAGAAATGGCGAAGGTAAACTCGAGATGAGACCTCAGCCAGAATCCATATGCCTTGTTCTAAATGCGCGCAGGTCGTTGAACGCCCCGACCTACCGCACACAATCCGGCACTGCGATAAGTGCGGGCGCGAACTCCACGTCCATGAGTCCGGTGCTCATGGTATCGGCTTCAATATTCGGAAGGACGATCAAGTCGTCATCCCCTCAGAGTGGCTAAAATTATCGCTCAATCCGTTGAAGAGTACTGGCCGATTCTCGCGATACGGTCTGCAATGGTTTGCAGAGCAGATTCACTTAGAGGGTGTCTG
>DASRSJ010000070.1:0-15702 GCA_035656555.1 Opitutaceae bacterium | reverse complement strand
CTGCCGTATTCCTGGACGATCACGTCGCCGGCGACTTTCGAGGCGCCGAAGAGCGAGTGGGTTGACTGGTCGATTGTGAACGTCTCAGGAATTCCCTCGGCGTACTGCGGGTCGTCGAAGTCCCATCGCGTCTCAAGCTCCACCATCTTGATCCTGTTGGGCGCGTCGCCGTACACCTTGTTCGTGCTCATGTGCACGAACGGGCTCTCGGGACACGCCTGCCTCGCGGCCTCGAGCACGTTCAGGGTCCCGCCCGCGTTGGTGTCAAAGTCGTCAAAGGGAATGGCGGCCGCGCGGTCATGGCTTGGCTGCGCCGCGGCGTGGACGATCACGCTCGGGCGCACGGCCTTGACCAGGGCGAGGACGCCCGCGCGGTCCCGGATGTCGATCTCGTGGTGCTCGAAGCCCTTTAGCTCCCGCTTGAGCCGGTCCTGGTTCCAGCGCGTATCGCCATGCGGTCCGAAGAACACAGCCCGCTGGTTGTTGTCGACGCCGTGCACCTTGTAGCCGAGGTCGTTGGCAAAATGCAGACAGACCTCGGAGCCGATCAGGCCCGAGGATCCCGTAACTAGGAGTGTCTTCGTCATCGCTTGATAGTGATCCGACAATTAAAGTGGCTGAAACCGGTACTTCAATAGCGCCCACATCCAGGTGATGGGATCCCTGAACATCGAGACCTTCTTGCCGGCCTTGAAGGAACGCGAGGTGTAGGACACGGGAATCTCGATCGGGTTGTAGCCTTTCCTGACAAGCTTGATCAGGAGCTCCCAGTCGAAATCGAACCGGTTGCACTCAAGCCGCAGGCCGTCGAGGCACTCTCGGCGGAACACCTTGTACATGGTGAACGGGTCCTTGAGCCAGATGCCCAGGGAGGCGTTGATCATCAGGGTGAACGTCCAATGCGCGAGGTTGAGGAGGACCGCATGGACCTTCTGGTCCGTGAACTTGCGGATCGCCCAGCCGCCATCGGTCGAGTGTCTCGAGCCAAGAACGAAGTCGGCCCTGCGCTCAACGATCGCGGCCAGCAGCTTTTCGTAGTCCCCTAGGTCGTATTCAAGGTCGGCGTCCTGAATCATGATGATGTCGCCCTTGGCGGCGACCAGCCCGGCTCTGACGGCATGGCCCTTGCCCCTGGGCTTGTCCTCAAGAATAACGGTCACTTTCGGCACTGACTCATAGGAGCGCACAACCTCCCGGGAGCCGTCGCTGGAGTTGCTCTCCACGACGATGAGGTGGAACGCGTAGCCGGGTATCTCCTTGGCGACCAGGGCGTCAAGAGCCTGTCGCGCCGTGGCGATCTCGTTGTAAACGGGTACGACGACCGAGACCGTGGTGAGGGACTCGCTGGTCATGGGCATCGCGGCGAAAGGTGTGGTCCGAATGGATGTTCGGCTGGTCTGCCGCGTAGGTTCATGCTAAGTCCAATTGATGGATGCTTTTGCGTCTCCGTCAATCCGCGCCGCGAGCCCCGGAACGGGCTGGGCGCGCATGGCCGAGGCCGTCCTGCTTACCCTTGCGTTGGCCCTCTCGCTGATGAGCATCCCGGGCCCCCCGGGCACCGGCTTGGACGGTTCGTGGCAGGAGATGCTCGTGCACGCCCACACCGTGGGCCTCCAGTTTGGGCGGGACATCATCTTCACGTGGGGCCCATGGGGTTTTCTTTGCACCCGCTACCACCTGGGGGCCCAGGCCGCCGTTCCGATCCTGATCTGGCAGACCGCGGGCCAGCTCTTGATGGCCGGCTGTTTGGTCAACCTGACATGGAATCTTCCCGCGTGGCGGCGTGTCGTCTTTTTCGCATGCATCGCGGTCCTTCACTGGCTCTTCCAGGACACCGTGTACTTCCTGCTGATAGCCCTGGCGGGCGTCGGGCCCCTCATGCGTCCCGGCGCCAAGATGCCGCAGCTGGTGTTCTGGGCGGTCTTTCTTGGATTTCTGGCACAGTTGAAGTTCACCTATTTTGTGATCTCGGGCGCGGCGGTCGCCGTCGCGGCATGCTGCCAATGGGCAAGGCGTTCGGGCACGTCTGCGGCGGCGCTTGTCGCCGCGTATGGCCTCTCGGTCCTGGGCACCTGGATGGCCGCCGGCCAGAGCCTGGACAACCTGTATCCCTACATCAGGCGCAGCCTGGAGATCTCGTCTGGATACGGCGACGCGATGGGACTGGATGAATCCTGGACGGCTTTTGGATGGGGTGTGGCGATCGCGATCACCTGTGGCGCTTACTGCCGGCATCTGTGGCGGAACGTGCCGGAGCGCTGTCTTGGCAAGGCCTCCTCGGTGCTTCTCTTCTTCGTCCTCTTTGTCATGTGGAAGGAGGCATTCACACGTGCGGACTTTGTCGCCCTGGGAGGGCACATCTTCGGCTTTGTCGGATTGGTGGCCCTGCTCGTGCCGACAACCTGCAGCCTGCTTCTCGGGGTTCGTCGGCCTACCTGGCCCGACGCCTCGCTGGTCCTCTGTTTTCTGGGCGTCTATTTTATCGAATCAGCGTACTACTCGCAGGTGCTCCGGATCGAGTGGGAACGGATCTACGGGAATGTGAGGGTTCTGGAAAATCTGCGCCGGCAGCCCAGCGACTGGGAAGCGCAGCTGGGAACGGCTTCGGAGGCCGCGGCTCTCCCAGCGATCCAGGCGGAGGTCGGAAAGGCCACGATCGACACCTACAACTACCAGGAGGGAGTGCCGATCCTCAATGGCCTCACGGTGCGTGCGAGGCCGATATTCCAGAGCTACTCCGCCTACACCCCGAGTCTCGAGGGCTGGAATTTGCGCGATTACCTCTCGGACCGCGCGCCGGACTATCTGCTCTGGAATGACGGTCTTGTGGACAACCGCTATCCGGGAGAGGACGACGCGATGTTGGTCGAGACCCTCCCGTCGAGGTACGAGCCGGTGTTATCCGAGAATGGATACTGGCTCTTCAGGAAGCGCGCCATGGCGGGGCAGGGCAGACCCGTGCACAAGCTTCTCCTTAAGAAGACGGTTCACCTGGGTGAGTCGGTGGATGTTCCCGCAGGCCAGCGCCAGGCTGTCTGGATAGAGGCCAATCCAGTCCCAAACGCCTTGGGAAGGGCGCGAGCACTCCTCTACAAGCCGGCCGAGATCCATATCCTGACGACCGACGAGACAGGGCTCCAGCGCCAGTGGCGGCTGTTGCCCCGCGTGGCTGCTACCGGATTCATCCTTGTCCCTACTCTTGAGCACGGAGAAGACCTGGCGGCGCTGATGCAGGGGGACGCCAATTCCCGGGTGCGACGCTTCGTGTTCACGGCGCCCGAGGGCGAGGATGAGTTCTGGAGCCATGTCGACGTGAACCTCCTTGCGATACCGTCGCTTCCTTTCGCGGCGATCCCTGCGTCACGGCTCATCGGGCTTGGCATCGTGGGGGAGCGCCCGTTGTCGATTGAGTCGGTGGCCGAGCCCGTCTTTGTCGACGTCGCCGAGGGAAAGGCGCTCCAGCTCCATGCTCCTGGCGAAATGATCCTGAGTATACCCAAGGGTTCGATGCAGTTCTCCGGGACGATTGGTCTCCTGCCCGGGACGTATTCCGACGGCGGCAGCACGGCGGGCGTCGAATTCTCTGTTGATGCTGTGTGGTCCTCGGGACGATCCATGAGGCTTTGGAGCCGTTACCTGGACCCGGTGGCTGAACAGGCGGACAGGGGCAGCCAACGGTTCCAAGTAAATCTTCCCGAAGATGGGCCGGTGCGACTCGTCCTTCGAACGGGCACGGGACCCAGGACCGACAACAGATGGGACTGGTCCTACGTGAGGGACCTGCGCTTTGGGGGCACTACGCCATGAACGGAGGGGACCGCCGGCGCGACAGCTGGATACTGGCGGCCATGGGCCTCGCAGCCCTCGCGCCTTACGCCATCTACCACCGCCTGTTCCAGCAGCTCTTCTGGTTTGGCGACGAGTTTGATCTCATCGACCAGATCGACCGCCTGGGATTCTGGAAGTGGGTCTGGCTGGCTTTCGCCGAGAATTTTGTGCCGCTCTTCAAGGTTCTCTGGGGCGGGGCCGCTCTAGCGTCGGGCGGCTCGTACGCCTGCATGCTCGCACTGGCGTGGATAACCCATGCGCTGAACGTTGCACTCCTGGGCCGCCTTATGCGCACTTGCGGCCTGTCATGGCTGGCCGTGATCCCTGCGCTGCTGATCTTCGGCCTCTCCGTCGAGAATTATGAGACCCTCTCCTGGTCGGTGCAGTGGTCCGCCATACTCTCTGTCACCTTCATGCTGCTTGGCCTCGACCGCGTATTCCGCGGCGGCTCCATCGCAGCCCCGGTTGGGTATGCCGCGGCTAGCGCGCTTTCGTTTTCCCGGGGGGTGCTGACCGGCGCCGTCCTCGGCGTCACTGCGTTCCTCGGCGACGGAGAGGCGCCGCTGCCTCGGCGTGTTACCCGGTCCTGCGTGTTCCTCGTGCCCGCCATAGTCGTCGCCTCACTGATCTTCCTTCTTGCGAAAGGGAACCAGCACTCGATGAACGGCCATTTTGGCCACGCCGCGACTTTCGCGGCATGGTATTTCTGCGTGAACCCCATGCATTCGCTTCTCCTCGTGGAATCCTGGGGGTGGAGGACGACGGTGCTCCTCGGCGCCGTCAAGGTGTTCGTCTATGTGAGCGGGCTGATCCGCTCCAGGGGCCATGCCCGGAGACTGTTCGTTGCTCTGATCCTATTTGACCTCGCCAATGCGGCCCTCCTGGGGATCGGCCGTTACCACACCGGATTGGAAAGCACGGTATCGTCGCGCTACCAATATGCCTCCATGCTGGCGTTTCTTCCGATAGCGGGGTTTTGGGTTTCTAGCCTCATCCGCGACTTGGAAATTCCACGGATTATCCTCAGGCCGGCCTGTACGGTCGTACTAGTGGTCCTTGCCACCGCGCTGTGCCGGCAGTGGCCTAGCGAGCTTGAGCGGTTCTCAAGGTGGCGCGGCGCCGACTCAAGGCGTGTTCTCTTCACCGAGCCCAATCCCGCCTCGGGCGATGTGCCGGGCATCCCGGGCATGCCGATGGACCGGGCGAAGGAGCTTATCGCGAAATACCGGCTGCACTAGCAGCCAGGAGGCTCAGGCCTCGGGCTTGCGGCCCGTTGCGGCTATCAGCTCGTTGGCAAGATCGTGAACCTTCACGTCGACGAAGCCCGCGTTGCGTAGGTAGATCGAAAGCTCCTCGCGGGTTGACGCCATGCTGATGTGGGCTGGCCTGCGCTCGAGCGGGTACCTCGTGCCCTCAATGAACACGTTCCAGCCGTGCTTCGAATCGAGGGGAAAGTTGTCGAAGTAACACTGGCCGCCGGGGCGGAGTACCCGGAAAGCTTCCTCGACGTACTTGTAGCGGTCCCACTCCAGGAGGTGCATGAAGACGATCGTGCAGTAGACCAGGTCGAAGGAATCCCTCGGGAATTCCTGGAGACCCACGGTCGCGAGTTCGACAAGGGTTGTGTTGGGGCGCTCCTTCAGGCGCTCGGCGGCGTAGCCCAGCATGCCGGAGGAGATGTCGGCGCCGAACCAGTGAAGGCACTCCCTGCTCATCACCTTGCCGACCCTTGCGATGCCGCAGCCGATCTCAAGGACGACGTCGTTGGCGCCCAGCCCGACGGTGCTGTTGACGATGTCGATGAATCCGCGCGCTGTCAGGTCGAGCTTGGCCTCGTCTGTGTGCCCGGCGACAGCCAGGGCCGCCACGTCGGGGTCGCGCGACTGGCGTTCCCACACTTTCTTGTAGGCGGAGCGGTCGCCGAGGGAGGATGTGCTCTCCTCCCAGCGCGTGTTCGCGTCGGGCGCGCTCATTTGCCCTTTGGCTCGCACCAGATCGATGTCTTCACGATCCAGAGCCATTCGCCGCCGTCGATTTGGGCCTCGAGGCTCAGGTTGTGACGTCCGGGCGGCGTCTCGAACGTGACCTCGAAACCCGGCTTCGGGTTGGCCGGCTGCGCGCCGTAGCGGGCGATGACCTCAGGCTCCTCGAGGCCTTGCCGGCCGATGAACGTGCGCCCGCTAAGGTTGATCCTGATCGCCGTGATGGAGCGGCCATCCTGCGGCCATGCCCAGCCCCTGAGGGTGAAGGTGTCGTCCCTGTAGATCCTGAAGGGCGAAGTGTGCAGGTAGTAGGTGAAGACGCCTCCTTCGACCGGCATACGGTCCATGATGCGCGCCATGGTGGGGGGCTGCGACGAGGGGCGGAGCATTGCGGCGATCGAGCGCAGAGGGGCGGTGATCTTCCATGAGAGCGAGCGGCCGATCCTTGAGAGTTCGGCCTCGAGCGCGGTGCTCCTCTCGACTTCGGCCTCCAGCTTGCGGATCAGGTTCTCAAGGTCCCCGAAAGATTCCTGCTGGCGCTTCCTCAGTGCGGCCCGCTCTTCGTGCAGGGTGTGCACGTAGGTATTTCGCTCTCCACGGTCCAGGAACTCCTGCACCATCTTCGCGCGGTACTCGGCCTCTCGGCGCTTGACGGCCTCGAGCTCCGACTGGAGGGCGGAGAGCTTGTCCTGGGTGTTTTCGGTGGATGTGTTCAAACGAGGTGGCCCGCCCAGGATTTCTGGGCGCGCGATAGGTAGGCCGGCGAGAAGTCCTCTCCGACGAGCGTAAGATTGGGATTATATGCGGGATCGGCCATGAGCAGCGAGCCCCATGTGTTCATCATATAGTCGATCTCAGACTGGAAGCGCGCCTTTTTCTCGGGCGTGTCCTCGACCCCGCGCGTGGCCGACTCGTGATGGTAGAATTCCGCGTAGGGCGTCCATAGGTTGCGGTAGCCGGCAGAGATCAGCTTGCAGCAAAGGTCGACGTCGTTGAACGCCACGGGAAGATCCTTCTCGTTGAACCCCCCGACCTCGAGGAAGCGCTCCTTGCAGATGAGCAGGCAGGCGGCGGTGACGGCGCTGTAGTTTTGGACCAACCTGAGCCGGTTCTTCTGGCCCTGATCGCCCCGCGGGAACTCCTTGAAGGGATGTCCGGCGACGCCGCCAAGACCGAGGATGACGCCTGCGTGCTGCACGGTGTTCAGGGGATAGTACAACATTGCGCCTACGGCCCCGATCCCGGGACGCGAGGCTTGGCTCACCATCTCTGTCAGCCATTCCGGGTTGATCGCCTCAACGTCGTTGTTGAGCAGACCTATGATCTCTCCGTTGGCTTCCCTCACTGCGAAGTTATTGATCGCCGAGTAATTGAAAGGTGCGTGGTACGGCAGCACCCGGACTCGTGTGTCCCCGCGCCTGGATATCTCGGCGAAATAGGAGATCGTTTCGGGATCGTCCGAACCGTTGTCGACGACGATGATCTCGTAGTTAGGGTAGTCAGTCTTCTCGAGGAGACTGGTGACGGCCTGACGGACGAGGTTCAGCGCGTTCCTCGTCGGGACGATAAGTGAGACAAGCGGGGCGGGAGACGGGATCGGATACTTTATCCTCCAGTGGTCGCCGGGGACCGTGTGGATGGACACCTGCTGTCCTGTGCGCTCGAAGTGGTCTGTCAGCGCCCTTCGTGCTGCCTCGACCGGGTAGCTCTTCTCTGCGAGCTGCAAGGCGGTGGATCCCGGCACCGCCCTCCAGTGGTACAGGAGCTTTGGAATATGCCGGATCGACGCTCCGGGCACGCGCTCGATCGCCCTCAAGATCAGGTCCCAGTCCTGGCTTCCCTCGTAGCCTTTCCTGAAGCCGGCGAGCCCTCGGATGAGCTCGGCCTTGTAGACGGTCAGGTGTGAGAGGTAGTTCTGCCCGTAGTTTAAGTCGGGATTCCAGTCGGGCTTGAAGTACGGGTCGAACCTGCGGTCCTCAACGTCTATCTTGTCCTCGTCGGAATAGATGATCTGGGCCTCGGGATGGGCGTCGTACTCCGAGGCCACCTCATAAAGCGCCACGGGCGCGAGGAGGTCGTCATGGTCAAAGAGCGCGATCAAGTCGCCGCTTGCCAGCGAGAGGGCGGAATTCGTGGCGTCGCAGATGTGGCCGTTTTCCGCGCGGAAAGTAACCCTGATCCTGGAGTCGGCCGCCGCGAACTTCTCGAGGGAGAGGCGAACGGCGGGGTCGGTCGAGGCGTCGTCTGCGATGCAGAGTTCCCAGTGAGGATAGACCTGGTCGAGCACCGACTGGATGGCCTTGTCGAGAAGGCCCTCTGGCGGGTTGTAGACCGGCATGAGGACGGAGACGACCGGACGCGCCGAGAAGGCCTCGATGTGGCCTTTGATCGCCGCCAGGTCCCCCTCGCTCAGGGCCTCGTGCTGCTCGCACCATTTCTCGTAGTCGCTCAGCTCCGTCGGATCGCCGGCCTTGCCGACGTGCACGAGCTTCTGGAAAAGAGGGTGCCAGCCGTCTTCATGCTTCACCTCGACCACCAGAAGGTGGTCGCCCAAATGCGTGCGCACATCGACCTTGATGCCGCAATACTCGGCCTGCTTCATCCCCGTGGAAGCAAGGACGTCGAGGCGTTTGGAGCCGTAGATCCCGTCAAACGTCTCGCCTGCGAAGGTGGCGCGGATGCCCGTTATCGGCGCACCCGAGTTCTCGTAGCACCACCCTAGGATCAGCAGCTTGCTCGACGCCGTGTTCCAGGAAAGGGGATGATCAACGTTGAACGTGTAGTGATAGGAAGGTCCTGTTTCCTGCGGCGCCTCCGCGGGCGGAAGCTCCACGGCAGCCGCTTGTGCGGGTGCAACGGCCGGGACCGCCTTCGGCCTTGGCTTTGAGCGGAACTTGGCCGCCACCCAATGACAGAACTTCTCGATGTCGCGTGAGGGTGCAGCCAGCTTGTACGAGACGGAGTGGACAATGGCTTTAAGCCGCGCTTCGCGGGCCCTGAGTTCCGTGTCCATCTCCCCGATCTGGCGGGAGAGGCGGGCGCGATCCTCGGATGAGGAGCGGGCGGCCGCATGGAGGGTCTGGAGGACCGACTCGCGGGTTTCACGCTGCTGGCGGGCGATCCTCTCGATTCCGCCGATGCGCGCCTCGAGGTTCTGGATGTGGCGGTCGGAAAGCTTTTTCTGTAGTTTGATGTGCTTGTCCTGCAGGCCGATCTTCTCCTCGAGGTTCTTCGAGTGCTGGGTGGTGAGCTCGCGCTGGAGCTCCAGGTGCCGGACTGTCTCCTCAAGCTGCAGGCGGATGCTGTCACGGGCGGCGACGGCGGCGGTCTGGCGAGCGTCATCGATCCTGACGATCTCGGCCAGGTCGTCGGCGAGCGAGGCCAGGTCCGAAATCGCGTCGTGGCCACCCGACTTCAGGCGGTCGGCCAGCTCCCGCGCGGCCACGGTGACGTCTGAGCCCGAGGAGCGCTTGATGATCGCCCAGCAGGGCTTGGCGGGAGCGCCCTTCAATTTCGCGTAGATCTGGGCAAGGACGGCCGCATTTGTTGCCAGGTCGAAATGCTTCGCTGCGTAGACGGCCCCGGCCTCCCCGAGGCGGGAGGCAAGGGACGGGTCGCTGAAGACGAGCGCACAACAGTCGGCGATGTCCGAGGGATCACCGCGCTTCAGAAAGATGGCCTCAACCCCGTCGGTCATGCCAAGGGCGACGTTGGTCGGCGGCAGCACCACGGGCCGTCCCGAGGCGAGGAATTCGGGCACCTTCGACGGGAGCCTGTAGTCATTGAACGCCCCGGCCTTTCCGGGTTGCACCAGAACATCTGCTGCCGCCAGAAGACTGGGCAGCCGCGACTTAGCGATGAAGCCCAAGTCGCTCACGTGGGCCTTCAGCTGAGGCGTGAGACTGGCCAGGAACTCGGGTCTGTTGAATCCGGTGCGCACGAGACGGGTCGGGATGCCACGCTCGTTCAGGAGCGCGACCGCCCTGTAAAGGTCCAGCATCTCGGGCTCGTTGGCGAAGGTGTTGCTGCCGGTAAAGACGATCAGCTTCTCGTCGTCGGCGACGCCAAGCTCGCGCCTGAGGGAGGGGGCGGGGCCTGGCCGGCGCGTATACTCGGGGTCGACGCCCGGGTTCAGGACGAAAGACGGGATGCCGGCGGGGACGAATTCCTTCAGGCGTTCGATGATCACCGTGACGGCGTCCGCGAGTCGCAGGAAGGTGCGGTGTTTGAGCGGGTGGGGCAGCCGATCCGACATGATGGAGTCCAGCTCCTGGTGACCGAGCTCCCTAAGCTCCTCCGTCGTCCTGCCCGAGTAGCCCGAAATTAGGTGTTCCTCATTGTCCTCGAGATGGATCGCCAGGCGGGCGCTCACAGGGACCGCGGCCTGATAGGAGACGACGAACTTGCGCACGCACTCCCTCGGCGTCCATGCGTGGATCACGTCGGCGCCCCTGCCGTCGGGGAAGAGTGCCGGCTTGGCCAGGAGCTCGTTGTAGGATGCCGCGGCGAAGGTGGGCTTCGTTATCCCCGAGAGGGTGTCCTTGCCTGACGGGACCGCCACGATGCAGGTGTTCCCGGCTGCCGACAGCGCGTTGGCGAAGCCGCCAATGTGATTGAGGCTGTTGGTGGTGAAGTCGCCGTAGTTGACGAAAAGGATGTTCACCGGAGAGGTGCCGCGCTCAGTAGGGCTTGAGCGTGCTGGCCGCGTCCCCGACTACGGAGGACTTGGGCTTGGGCAGGTTGTCGAATCCACCTGCGTAGCGGAAGATGATGGCATCCCAGGGTGTGGCACCGTGCTGGGAGCGGCTCGGCGAGAGGCTCCATTCCATTATGGCGGTCGCCATCACGCAGGGATCCGAGATCGGCAGGTCGGCGAAGCTTTTCTCGCGGGCAACGAACGGGGCGTCGGCGCTTTCCATGCGGCCCCTGAACTCGGCCAGGGCCGCTTCGTCGGCTCCCTCGGAGAAGTCTGCGGTGTACGCCATGCGCGCCTTCTCGGCCTCCGGCAGCTGGCCGGCGGCCGCATAGAGGCTGATCACCTCGAGCTGGCAGCGCCTTGCGGCGGCGCGGGGAAGGTTGTTGTCACGGGCATACGTGGCGGCTGCACCGATGCGCCCCGAGTCGGCCAGGTACTGCTGGTGGGCCAGGTGCGCCTGGATCGTCGCGACTCTCGACGGAGCAGTGCCCTCTGCGGCCGAGTACACTTCAAGCTCCGAGGAGGCCTCATCCAGGCTTCCATTGTATATTTTCAGCGCCACTGCATTCACGTCGTCGCGCAGCGATGTATTCTGCACTACGACGTGGACAGTCTGAATAGCGTTCCTGAAGGGGACGTGGAGGCGCTCCATCCGGCGGATCAATATCTCCCTGTCGACGACGCCCTCAAGGGCCGCCTTGCGGACCGCGGACGTAGGATGGTCGGCGATGAACTTGTAAAGATCCGCACGTGGTTTTCCCTGGAGCGCCAATCCCTCGGCCGTCAGGGCGTCAAGACCCGCTTCCTTGCGCTCCCCGGCAGTTGCGATCGCGTAGATGCGCTTCGCCTGGGCATCGGCTCCGTAGAAGGCGGCCACCTTGTAGATCGAGCCTAGTAGGAGGGGGCGGTGGACGGAAAGGACGGGGAAGCGCAGGGCCTCTTCCCAGCGCTGGCGCCGGGCCAGGACCTCAACGATGTTGGAGAGGGCCTCATCGCGCCTCGCGTCGTTGCGGGAGGGATCGCGGCCGTACAGAAAGATGGCGCAGTTGACGTCGTCGAAGGCCCCTAGGCGCTTCAGTTCCAGGTTGTAGAGGAGGTTGTCCCTGAAGTAATCCAGCGAGTAGGGCCCGGCCTTGAGCTCGCCGCGCGTCAGCTGCCTTGCCGTGGGCGAGTCGGGATATACGCGGCGCACCCGGTCTATGTTGGACTGAGCGCGTTTCCAGTAGAACTGCAGGTACGAATAGGAGTATTGGCCCTCCTGCATGTTCGAGACGAAGGCATTGGCCTCGGCATACAGGCGCGCAGCCTCGGCGTTGCCCGCCTCGGGCGTTGAGCCGTCCAGGTTAGCGGCCCGGGCGACCGTCGCGACGGCGAGCGCTAGCAGGACGGGACTCAGCAGGCGTATCCGATTGAGCATAAATAAACAGGCGGACCCTCAAAATTGCAGGAGTCCGCCCGGGAGGTAAATGAAGAATTGCCGGCTCAGAGCTTGTAACCGAGCTCCGCAGCGTCCTTTGCGAATGTCTTCACCGTGTCGAGCGACAGGTCCGTGAGATCCATGCCCAGCATCTTGGCGGCCTTTGCGAGGATGTCGTGCGGCACCGTGATGATGGCGCAGCCGCAGTCCTCGGCCTGGAAGATGTTGAGGACCTCGCGCGTGCTGGCCCAGAGGAGCTCGGCCTTCTCGTGGCCGTCCAAAAGCGTGGTGCAGGCGCGCATGAGCGGCATCGGGTCGACGCCGGTGTCGGCGATGCGGCCGGCGAAGACGGAGACGACGGAAGGAACCTTTGGGTTCAGGGCCTCGGCAACGCCGGCGACCTGCTTGAGCGTCATGAGCGCCGTGACGTTCAATTTAACGCCTTGGGCGGCCAGTTCCTTGATGAGCGGCAGCGATGACTGGCCCTGGGAATTCGTGATCGGGATCTTCGTGTAGACGTTTTTCGCGAAGGCCGTGATCTTCAGCGCCTGGCGTTTCATGTCGGTGAGGTCGTCCGTGAAGACCTCCAGCGAGATCGGCTTGTCGGTGACCGTCTGCAGGATGTCCTTCGCGAAGGCCTCGTAGTCCTTGATGCCGGCCTTTTTCATGAGGCTCGGGTTGGTCGTCAGGCCCTTGATGTAGGGCTTGGCGTAAAGGTCGAGAATGCCAGCCTTGTCGGCACCGTCGGCGAAGAGCTGAATCTTGAGATCGTTGAGGGATTTCATGGGTTCGTATTTAAGGCAATTGACGTTTAGCTAGTGACAGCGGGCAAGGAGATTAGGCAGGGAGGGAATTGGCCAAAATGACGCCAACAGCCTCGTGAAACGTATTAACTGTCTGATCGGCAACGATATCCACTCCTTCATTGTAGCCGCACTCGATGAGGACCGTCCGGACGCCGGCCGCCTGGCCGCATTGCACGTCCCTCCAGCGGTCCCCGACCATCCAGGAACGGGTGAGGTCTAGGTCGAGCGCCTTAGCTGCGTCGAGAAGCATGCCCGGACCAGGCTTGCGCCTTGGGGCAACCTCCCCGCGACCCGGATCGTAGCTCACCTCGATCCGGTCGATCGAAGGAATCTCGGCGAGGAGCTTAGCGTGCATGCTCTCGATGACGGACTGCGCAACCTTGCCACGGCCGACATCGGGCTGGTTTGTCGCGATCACGAGGACATATCCCGCCTTCTTCAGTGCCTGGCAATCCTGAGCGACGCCATCAAGGAGATGGAAGTCCTCGAGGCGGTCGGGCGCATACGGCTTGCCGTCGCGAACCACCGTGACGTTGAGGGTCCCGTCACGGTCCAGGAACACGGCGGGTCTCTGCGGCATCAAGCTCAGGGCTTGGCCGCCACGGACTCCCACTTGGTCTGGTTAACCTTGAGGTCCGGATGGGAGACAAAGAGGTGCCAGATGACGGCCTGGAAGGCCTCGCTGTGCGGCGTGACGTTGTTCGGGTTCACGGTGGGCACGATGACGCAGGCGTCGGCGACCTTGGCTGTGTAGCCGCCATCCTTGCCGACTATGCCGATGATGCGGGCGCCGACCTGCTTGGCCAGCTGGAGCGCGGCCACAAGGTTCGGCGAGACGTTCTTCTCAATGTTTCCGCCGCCGACCGAGAGAATGAAGAGGCAGTCCTTGCTGTTGAGCTTGCTGACCCGCAGCCACTCGACGAACACACTGGCCCAGCCCTCGTCGTTGGTCCGTGCCGTCAGCTCCGAGACGTTGTCTGTCGGGGCGTAGGTCTCGATGCCCGCGATCTTCCTGAAGTCATTCACGGCGTGCGATGCGTTGGCAGCACTTCCGCCGACCCCGAGCATGAACAGCCGCCCGCCGTGTTCGCGAACCGCCCGGAGCTCGGCGACGCACTTGTCGCAGTCCATCGGGTTGATTTTGGAGACGATCTCGGCCGTTTCTTTGAGGTGCTGCGTGGAGTAGGACATTTTTGGAGTTACTTTTGTGGCATCCTCTGCGGCATGGGTGCCGGAGGGCAAACAACTTCACACCCCAAAGTTCGGCTTTGGCTGAGCCCACGCGCGAGGCATAAAACCAACTAAAAGTGCGCAGCCCGCTGGCGGGTTTGGAATCCTTAGCTGTCCTTGCCCGGCGACTTGCGCAGGAGCTCATTGAGCTCGTTGAGCCCGGCGTGGGAGCCGATCTCGTAGAAGCGCTCAGCGATCTCGTAGCCGGCAAGCTGGTTCGCCCTCAGGAGCCCCATCTGCACCTCGGCCAGGTCGACGACGGCGTCGCGCGGGAAGCCGTCGAACGCGCCCTTCCTAAAGACCCCGAGCCCGTAGTCGATGTGGAGCATCTTCGGCGACTTCAGCTTCTTGTCGTAGACACGGATCGTGCCGTCCTCGAACCATACGTTGCTTGAGTCGAATTGGCCTCGGTTCTCGTAGACCGTCATCAGCCCTAGCTTTCCCGTGCCGAGGAAGGAGTCGCCGATGGCCAGGTAGTCCACCGGCAGGTAGCTGTCGCCGTAGAGGACGTAGAAGGCCTCGCCGAGCTTGGGCAGTGCGCGGATGAGGGCGCCGCCCGTGCCCAGGAGGGTGGGGCCATCGAAGGAATAGTCGATCTGCACGCCCCACTTGGAGCCGTCGCCATACTCCTCGACTATCTTCTCCCCGAGGTAACCGACGCAGAGAACGATGCGTTTGAGGCCCGCGGCCTTGAGGAGCCTGAGCTGGTGGGAGAAGAAGGGTTCCCCCGCCACCTCGACCAGCAGCTTCGGGACCTTCTCGGTGATGGGCTTAAGCCGGGTGGCAAGGCCACCCGCCAGAATGGCCACCGGCAGATCGCTGGCTTTCAAGGCGCGCTCAGTTCTGGGCGACGATCTTCGTGCCCTCGAAATCGAACCGGAAGCGGATCTCCTGGAGGCCCTTCTCGCGCATCGCCGCCCGGAGGCGCTTCTTGTCCGCCGCGTAGAACATAAGGAAGCCGCCGCCGCCGGCGCCGATCAGCTTTCCGCCGAGCGCCCCGTTGGCCATCGCGTAATCGTACCACTGGTTGATCTGGGCGTTGCTCATCCCGGAGCTGCGCGCCTTCTTGCGCTGCCAGTGCACGTCCATGAGCATCGCGAACTCCTCCAGCTTGCCGGTCTCGAGGCACTCGAGCGACTTGTAGCCGAGTTCCTTCGTAAAGTGCAGGTTGTCCAGCATCGAGGAGTCCTGCTTCTTCGAGCGGTCGTTCTGGTCCTTGAGGATCGACGAGGCGCTGCGCGAGTAGCCGGTGAAGAAGAGGAGAAGGTTGTCTTCGAGGTTGTAGAGCGTGTCCTCGCTGACCTTGCAGGGGCGGTACTCGACGCGCCCGTCCTTGTGGAAGGTGAAGGCCGTGATCCCGCCCACGGCGGCTATGTACTGGTCCTGCTTGCCGATCGGCTCACCGAGTTTGTTGATCTCGATGTCGCAGGCCTGCTCCGCGAGGTCCGCGGGCGAGATCGAGTTCTTCTTGAAGGCGTGGAGCGCCTTCAGGAGCGCTGTCGTGAAGCTTCCGGACGAGCCGAGGCCGGTCCCGCCCGGGATGTCGGCCATGGAGGCCAGCTCGATGTGAGGATCCGTCACTCCTGTCAGCTTGAGCGACTCTCGAACGATCGGGTGCTCGATCTGATCAACGGACGACACGCGCTCGAGCTTCGAGTACTTGACGATGATCTCCTCCTGGAAGGTCGTGTGTTTCGTGATGTAGACGTACTTGTCGATCGCAGCCGCGACCAGGAACCCCCC
>DASRSJ010000069.1:0-28853 GCA_035656555.1 Opitutaceae bacterium | reverse complement strand
GGCTGGGCCAGTGCAGGGGCCGTGGTCACGATCTGGGGACCGCTGGGCGCCGCCGGGGCCACCGTGTAGGTGAAGGTCTCGACCGTGCTGACGCCGTCGATCGTGGCTGTTACGGTGATGGTAGCCGAGCCAAGCTGCGTGCCCGCGGCGACAACGACATAGCGGTTGGCGCCGGAACCCACGACCGAGATCGACGAGTTGGGCAGGAACGACGTGTTGGACGAGGTGGCCGTCAGGGTGATGTTGTCCGAGATGCCGGTCGTGGTCGCGAGAGCGATGGCCAGGGTCGCGGGGGCGTCGCCGGGACTCACGGTCACGTTCGAGACGCCCGTTACCGTCGGGGGCGTGAGGGGCGTCAGGGCAACGTTGGCAAGGAGGGTGTCGAGGGCCGCTCCCGTATAGGAGGAGATGAAGGCGGCTGGCATCACCACGTTCGCACCGAGCTCACCGATGCCCGTGGCGATGGCTCCCTCAAGGACGCTGCTGATGCGAGAGAGGTCCCGCGCCAGGTCGGAGCTGGACGCAGCGTAGGCCGAGGCCGCGAGGTTCAAGGCCACGGTCACCTGGGCGACGGCATTGGTCGTCGCCGTGGCAGGCGAGACGCCAGCCTTGGACTCGGCACCGTTCAGCATTCCGGTCACGGCCGCCAGGTTCGTGAAGTCGAGCATGTCGGCCGGCGCGATGGAGCTCTGTGTCACCGGCGAGTAGTTCTGCACGACCCTGTCGGCGAGGGCGGCGAAGGCGTCGGTCTGTGCGACGCCCGCCGATACGCCGGAACTCACCAGGAGCGCCGTCGTGTTCAGGATGAACGACTCCAGCTGGTTCGTTAGGACGAGGATCTGCATGGTCTCGGTCGGCGTGAGGCCCGCGCCCGTCTGCGGATCGATGGTCGAGAAGGAGATGCCGCTCGGCAGGCCGAAGACCAGGGAGAGACGCGTGTCGATCGCAGCCGGGGTGAACCCGCGCTGGACCAGCACATTCTCAAGGGCCGCGAGCGGCTGGGCCGTAAGGGCGAGTCCGGAGCCGAGGTTCGTCGCACTGATCCTGATGATCGTGTTAACCGGCTGGCCGTTATTCTTGTCGACCGCGCCCGCGATCACGATCGATCCCTCGCTGGGGTCGATGTGGCCGTTGCCGTTCGTGTCAAAGCCCCCGAGGATGCCCAGGGCGGCCAGCTGCTGCTGGCCCGGGTTGAAGGTGAAATAGCCTCGGCTGTCCGCCTGGACGGCGACCTCGCCGGAATCGAGGACCCCATTGCCGTTGGCGTCGAAGAACACCGTCTGGCCGGCGCCCACAAGGCCGGTGTAGCCCGCCGTGACGCCGCCAAGCTGGATAGTCGAGGTGTTCGTCGTGACGAAGCCCGTGGTCGGGTCCAGGTTCTGGCCTCCGATCGCGAGGACCTGGCCATGGGTTGTGTCGAGAGTCGTCGTCCCGTTGGACGCCGTCACCGCGTAGGCCTGCAGGAGGCCAAGGGCAGCGCCCGCGCCATTTGATGTCTGGACTGATAGGACGGACGGCAGCTGGCCGTTCACGAGCGGCATCCTCGCCTCCGTGGCCGGATCCCATACGCCATTGCCATTCAGGTCGTCGAAGGCGTAGCCACCGGCCGCGTTCTTGGCCCACAGCGACGGGTCGCCCACGTTGAAGGTGAAGCTGCCGTCCGCGCCCACCGGCACCCTCGGCTCGTTGGGGTTCCAGATGCCCGTGCCAT
The DNA here is from genome assembly GCA_035656555.1 of Opitutaceae bacterium. Lineage (GTDB taxonomy): Bacteria > Verrucomicrobiota > Verrucomicrobiia > Opitutales > Opitutaceae > Palsa-1447. Next base: position 27,142 of record DASRSJ010000069.1, on the reverse strand, counting down.
CCATGTCCAGGAAGGCGTAGCCGCCGGAGATGTCGGAGCCCAGCGCCTGCACGATGCTTGAGACGTTGATATGGACCGTGAACCCGATGCCGTGAACCGAGAGGCTGAAGGCGAAGTTGCCCGAGAAATCGCCGCTCGCCGAGATGTTGATCGACGCCCCCACCCACCAGTCTGAGCCGAACGGGTTGTAGATATAGAAGCCCGCCCAGGCTGACCCGCTGACGGAAATGCCGTCCTTCGAGGCGTCACTTGCGACGTTGACCGTGCCGCTGATCGAGGCTCCGAGATCGCTGCCACCGACCGAGACGCTAAAGGTGGCAGAGACCGAGTAGAAGTTGCTGGCGGTGTCGAAGGTCAGCAGCGCGCTCGCGTTGACGCCTCCGAAGAGTCTCCCCTTCAGGCTGAACTGGCCGAGGACATCGCCCGAATTGATGCCGAAGCTCGCCGTTCCGCTCAGCGTCAGGTTGATGCCGGGGACCGTGATCGCGACGCTGGCCGAGACGCTGAACCCGGCGCTGGAGATCGAGCCGGTGACCTGGGCCACGTTGGAGTTGAAGATGAAGAGCGAACCGCTGAACTGGCCGGAGGCCCCGGAGTTGCTGAGCGTCACGGCCACGTGGCCGGAGATCGCGACGTAATCCTGGCGGCCGACCGCGATGTTCATGCTGCCGGTGAGCGAGAATGTGCCGTTCGAGTTGACGGTGCCGGACACCGCCACGCTGCCGTACCCCAGGAAATTGAAGTAGAGTGGCGAGTTTGACGGGATCGTCATGAAGAAGCTCCCGTTTGAATAACCGATGACGAACGTGCCGCTCGCCCTGATTCCCGCTATGTTGATGGTCGCCGCAAGGACGCCCACCTGGTAGGTGTGCGGGGCGATTAAGCCGAAGGACTCGCTCCTCGAGTTGAGCTGAAGAAGGAGGTTGCCGCTCAGGCTGAAGATCGAGTTGCTGATCGTCTGCACCCCAAGTGAGGCGCTCAGCGACACGCCGTCTGTATAGATGCCGATGTCCCCTGAGATGGTGAGGCTGCTTCCAAAGACATTAACGGACCCGCTGAAGTCGACCGTGACGTTGTTGGAGTTGAGGAAGAACCTGAAGGACCCCGATATGCTGAAGCCGCCGATGTTGATCGACCCGGTGGCCAGCAGGCCCACGTACAGCGGGCCGGCATTGAGGACGTAGGTCGCCACCACTCCATTGCTGTCCTGCGCGCTCACGACCTGTTGTGTGCTGGTCGTGTTTAATTCGAAAATGAAGTTGAAGTTGAGGTTCAACCCGATGCTGGGCAGCACGATCGCGGAGGTGAGCGAGAGGGCCCCGTAGATGCCGCTACTGGTCATGGCGAGGGTTCCATGGACCCCGAAGGAGAAGAGGTTCGATCCCTGGACCGTGAGGCTCATTGTCCCTAACACGCTTAGGACTAGGCTGTTGCTAGTAAGGACGATTGAGACCACGGCGCCGAAAATCGGGTATCCGCCCACGGTGACGGTCCCGAAGAAATCCACCTCAATGAAGGCCGGGCCGCCGCGGATGGCCACCCCGCCGATCGTGGCGGCGGAGCCGGTGGTGTTGACCAGGAGCGTCGCCGTCCCGCTGATACCGATCAGGGAGTTTGCGCTCAGGACCGAGATGCTGACGCTTAAATCTCCGGCAATGCCCTTGTTGCTGATCTGCATCCCGCCATTGACGCTGAGCGAGAAGTAATTGGTTCCCCCGATGCCGACATTCATCGAGCCGGCCATCGAGACTTGCACGATTGGCGAGGTGAGGCCGATCACCTCCACCCCGACCGTGCCTGTGACTGCCACGCCGAGGAACGACACCGTGCCCGTTCCGAGCACCTGGATTGAGTTGGCGGGGCTGAGGAAGGCCGCGGTGGTGGTGGTGTTAATGATCAGCGAGAATGAGCCAGCAAGCGTAACTCCCGTGCTCGAGGTGCCCTGAGCCGTGAGGCTGACCGTCATGGTTCCGACGATTCCAGAGGTCGACAGTGTGAGGGATCCGCTGGTGGAGAAACTGAAGAGGGAGATGCCGCCCGAAGTGATCGAGAAGGAGGCGGTGACCGCTATGCTGACCGAGGTGGAGGTCGCCGTGATGACAAGCGAGCCGTGCAGGGCCACGCCGTCGATCGTGAGCGTGGCACCCGTGACGCCGACCTGGACCGAACCGGCTGCTATCGTCTGGCCGGCGATCGTCTGGGTCGTGCCGGTCGTGTTGAGGCTGAAGATGAAGGTGCCCGACAGCGAGAAGCCCAGACTGCTCACATTGGTCGTTAGCGAGACGGCCAGGTCAAGCGCGATGCCCTCGTCGCTTGAACTCTGGTTAACGATCGTGAAACCGCCCGCAACCGAGAGCTGCAGGACCTGGGCCCCGCCAACCTTGAAGGAGACGATGCCGGTCGCGAGGGCCACCGTGACCTGGGTAGCGGTGGCCGTGAAGGTGAAGGTGCCCGACAGCGAGAAGCCCGTGTTGCCGCTGAGCGTGATGTTGGCCGTCGAGATGATGTTGACGAACGGCCCGGCTGGGAGGGCGAGGGACGCGACCGCCGCGCCTGTCGTGTTCAGCTGGAGGGCGAAGGTGCCCGAGTAGTTGAAGCCGAACGAGGAGGCGTTGTTACCGTTGCCGATAGCGAGGTTCAGGTTGATCGTGGCCGCGACACCCGCGCTCGTGATAAGTAGCCCGCCCGAGAACGTGAAGTTGAAGAGGTTCGTGCCGTTGACCGAGAGGGCCGTGGTGCCGTTCGTCACGGTCGCCAAAAGCTGGCCGTTGCCGATCGCCATGCTGAACGCACCCTGGATCGTGATGGAGTTGAGGACCGCCAGCGTGGCGTTGCCAGAGATGGCGGCGTAAGGCCCTGCGGTGCCCCCGGGAAGGCCGGCTGGGACGACCATCGTCAGGCCCGCGACCGTGTAGGAGACGGCGGCGCCCGTGGTGTTGATCTGCAGCAGGAAGGTCCCGGTCAGGACCGTCTGCGCAATCTGCGGAATGGCAGGAACAAGGCTCAGCGAGAGCTGGGCCGCGATGCCCGAGCTCGTCACGTCAACAAAGCCCGTCGAGTTGAAGGACAGGATCGGCGAGTTGGGATTGCCGACCGTCAGTACTCCGCCCGCCGTGATCATGAGGCCCGACGAGCTGATCTCCTCGGTGAGCTGGCCCGTGATCTGGAACCACTGCACGCCCGCGTTGGAGAAGGCCAGGGCGCCACTCGTGGAGACGCTCAGGTCGTTCGCCGCAAGGTGAACCGTCTCGGGGGCCTGGCCTGGGACGTTCAGCGTAACAGTCTCGACGCCGCTAGCCGAATTCACGTGGAACTCCTCCGTTCCCGTGGCCGTGATCCCGAGGTTCTGGAGGATGGCGAGGTTCGGCGACATCGACATCGCGCCCCAGAACATGAACGGCAGGCCGTTCGAGTAGTTCTGCAGGAAGAACACCCCGTTGACCCCCAGGGCGTTGCCGATCAGCGGCAGGCTGACCGAGCCCGTGATATCGAGCTCAATGATCTGCTGCGTCAGGTTGAAGCTCATGGTCAGCGTGCCCTGCACGTTCACCGTGACCCCGGCCTTCGTGAACATCACCCCGCCGTTGAGCGTGAAGCTGAACGTGTTGTCGCCCGGGTAGTTGATCGTGAGGCTTCCGTAGATCGTCATCGTCGGCGAAGCCGGCGGCCCGGGCGTGTCGTTGAGGAAGAGGAACTGGATGTGGCCCGTCTGGGAGAGGTCTGCGTAGAGGGCCAGCGTCAGGTTGGTCGTGTTCCCGATCACCAACTGGCCGGTGGCGGCGAACTTTCCGTCGGTCGACACCAGGATGTTGACCGTGCTGCGGAGCGAGTTTTGGCCGACGTCCTGCGAGATCATCGTGGCGCTGCCCTCAATGAGCATGGTCTGCGAGAAGGCGCTCCAGAAGTTGCCGGTCGGCGGCGTCCTCACCTGGGCCAAAAGCGCATTCTGCAGCTGCGCGACCCACTGGGCGTCGCTGAGGTTCGCCGAGGTGGTGAACTGCGTGTCGCGCAGCGAGAGCGGGTTCGTGATCGAGGGCAGCGACGTGTTGAACTGCACGCTGGCGCCAAGGTTGATGAGGGTCAGGCCCGTCTCCGGGTCCAGGAGGATGTTGGTCGTCGAGCCGACGTACACACTGAGCGGCCCGAGGCTCGAGAGGCCGATCGAGATCGCGAAGCCGCTGATGCCGCTGAACGTGGCCGACACCCGGATGGCGCCGTAGAACACGCTGCTCGCGACGGCGGTCGTCGTGTCGAACGGGGAGATGATGTTGCCGAAGGCGTCGATCTTCATGACGCCGCCCGCCAGGGAGCCGCTCACCTGCGCCCCGAACATGCTGCCGGTCACGTTGACCGAGAAGGTTCCAACATCCGTGATCGGCAGCTTGCCCTGGGCAAGCAGACTCGGGTCGATCACGAGGCCCGTGACCGTGCCGGAGACGCTGAAGCCGGAAAGTCCGTTGATGCCGGTCACACTGGCGCCGAGGACGATCGTGAAGTCCTCGGGATCCGTGCTGAAGTTCGACCAGCTAAGCCCCAGGCTCGTGATCGAGATCGGCAGCCACGACGGGAACAGCAGCGAGCTCGCCGAGGTCGAGAGGTTCAGGGCGACGCCAAAGCCCGGCAGGGTGACGAAGGTGCCGTCATCCATGACGGCAAAGTTGCCGCCCGTTGCCCCGATGGAGGTCGAGGCCATGGTGAGGGTGCCCGTAAGGCTCCCGAACGAAGCCACCGTCGACGCCTCCGGCGTGATCGTGATGTTGGTGCCGTGGAGAGTCAGGAAGGACCCGAACTGGACGGTGACGCTCTGTATAGAGAACGTGAGGACGCTGACACCCGCGCTGTTCACGACATAGCCCCCGCTCACGTTGGTGCCGGTCGCCGTGAAGATCGTGCTGTCGGGGAACAGGGATATCTGGTGCGCGGTGAACGTGATCGTCCCGCTGAGCCCGTTTGTGGTGTCATAACCCAGACCGCTTATGGTGAGCGCAGCGGTGGTCAGGGTTGCTATTCGGATGGGCTTTGTCGGCACCCTAAGGGTGGACGTCTGTCCCACTGGCGTCGCCAGGACGGCGGAGCCGATGGAGAATCCGGTCTGCGTGACGACGAAGTTGGTGAGCGTCCCCGTCATGTTGCTGAGGAGGGACGAGGAGAGCGTGGCGGTCGGGATGCTGACGATCGTCTGCTGGTCCGGCGTGATGACCACGTTGTCGGCGTCGACCTGGAGCGCGCTGCCCAGCTTGAACGTGAAGTGCGCCATCGTGATAGTGAAAGCGCCGTTCGGGTTGGAGCCCGAGAAGTTAAAGCCCGCCGCGAGGCCGGTGGGCGTGACCGTGAAGACCGGGGCTGCGGGATAGATCGCAATGCCACCGAGGGAAAACGCCGCGGCGCCGAAGAAAGGGTTCGTGGAATTCGTGTCGAAGCCGAAGGCGCTGACGTTCAGGGCCGGGGCCGTGATCGACAGAAAGGACCCGATCGTGCCGATGTTTCCGGAAGTCGGCGAAAGGGTGAAGTTCGTGAAGTCCATCCCCGAGTCCTTGAAGGTCAGGTCGCTCGTGCTCGCGTTGAGGAGCCCGATCGTCGGAGAGGTTACTAGCGCGGCGCTGGCGGAGCCGAGGACCTGCTCGTTGTTCTGGGAGAGGTCGTACGTGAACGTTACGCCCGACTTGGTGGCGGTGAAGGCTTCGCCAACCGTGACGGAGATGGAGGCCGCCGAGAGATTCCAGACCGTCGAAGTGAGGCTGACGGAGCCCGTGAGCGAGGTGGCGAGGCCTATCACGGCCGTCACGCTCGGATAGAGGTTGGCGGTCGTCGGGGCGAAGCTCAGCGTCCCGACAGGCGTCGTGTTCTGGATGAAGCTGGTGTTCGAAAGGGTGACTGTGACAGAGGGAAGCTTGATGGCCGTCCCGATCAGGACATTGGTCAGCGTGACGGGCGTCGCGCTGCCGATGATGAACCCGTCCTGCTCAATCGAGACGGGCGTCGTGATGCTCGGGTGCGGGGGCCCTGTCGCCTGGTTGAAGGCCAGCAGGGTCACCGACTGACTGGGGATGTTGGCGAAGAGCTGCTCCGTCCCTGAACTGATCTTCTGGTCGTAGGTGAAGGTCTCGTTCGTGACCGCGAAGCTGAAGAGGTACGGGACCGTCACGGTGAGGGTGTCGACCGCGATCGTGAAGACCTTGCTCGGGATGTCGTAGGATACCGAGACCGCCGTGCCGTCGGAGTTGCCGTCGGAGATCGCCGAGCTGTAGCTCGCGTTCGGCGCGAAGGTGCCGTTGCCGGAGGCGTAGGAGATCGTGCCCGTGACCGCCTGGGTCGCGAAGTTCAGGTTGAGGTTGATCGACACCGTGGTGGCGCCGGTAGAGACGATATAGTGGCCGGCCGTGGAGATGAGCTCGCTCGTCTGGAGGACCACCGTGGCGGTCATCGTGGCGGAGGTCGCGGTGATGGCCGTCTGGAGCTGGAAGACGAACGTCGCCCCGCTGTTGCCGAGGATGAAGTCCTGCTCGTAGTTGAAGCCCGTGCTTGTCCCGGTGAAGCTCGTCGGCGTCATCGTGATCGTGAAGGCGGCACTGAGGACCAAGTTGCCGCCCAGGCGCGAGTTGTTGGCCGACGTCGTCGTGAGCAGGGTCCAGGTGCCGGAGCTGTAGGTGCCCGTCAGACTCAACGGCAGCGCCGCTCCACCGCTGGTGGTCAGTCCCGGGATCGTGAGCGTGCCGCCCAGGGTCGCCGTCTGGACGACCGAGTTTGAGGTGACGGAGTAGGAGGAGGCGTAGTTGAGCGCGGCCGGCCCCACCGTAAAGGACAGGTTGACCCCTGCCGTGCCGTTCGCCACCGGGCGCACAATCGAGGCCAGATTCCCGGCGAGGTCGCCCAAGGTCCGGGTACCCGTCGCTCCGAACTGCAGGAGAACCGAGAGGCTGACGGTGTCCGAACCGGAGAGAACCGTGTTGGCGACGCCGGCGACGGTCGTCGTCGCGCCCAGGAGGCCGGATCCCGTCAGGGTCAGGTTGAAGGCGGAGGCGTCCGAGATGTAGAAATTGCCGCCGCCGTCGACGCCGAAGACCAGGTGCAGGCTGAGTGACGCGGACCAGGTCATGGTCGCCGCGAGGGGATCGCCCGTCACGAGACCCGCAAGGAGCCCCAGGGTGGCCGGGTTGAACTGCTCGCCGGCGAAGCCGCCAGCGGGCGCCAGTCCCGAAGCCAGGACGGCGTCGTACTCCGCCTGAAGCTGGCCGCCGTTCGGGGCCGCCCCCACAAAGACATTCGAGCTGGGCCCGTATTCGCCACCGGTGCTGCCGATCCCGTCCCCTGCCCCGAAGGTATACCCGGCGGCGGTAAGGACATTATAGAGGTCCTGCGCCGAACCAGCCGAGGCGATGGTGGGCAGGCTGAAGCCGGAGACGACGTTCGGAAGGTTAAAGAGGGTTGCTAAGGCGTTCGTCGCGACCGGCAGGTTCAGCGCCGTCAGGCCCTGGCCTGAATAATTGATCGTCGCCAGGTTGAAATAGTTGACCGCGTCCTGAAGATACCCCTGGAGGAGGCTGAGACCGTTCTGGGTCTCGGCATTGGAGGAACTGTTCAGGAGCACATCGGCCTCAATATCGCCCGCATTCTGCACGATATTGATGTCGTTGCCGAGGGCCGTGCTGCCGAAACCATTGGTGAAGCCACCCGAGGCCGTGACCATGACGTAGGACTGATCGACGTGATTGTCGTACTGCGAGTCGTACCCAATGTTGATCGTGCCGCCCTCGATCACCACGCCGTTCACCGTCAGCTGGCTGGCCTGTGCGGCGGATACTCCTAGTATATAGAGCCCGAGCACTCCCGAGTTGTCGACCTGCAGGTTGCCGTTGATCGTCGCCGCCGACACCTGGACGCTATTGTCGGTGACGACGAAGGAAGCGACATAGAGGTTGCCCTCGAGCTCCAGGTTCGGGGCCGTGATGGTCCCCGAATCATAGAGGGTTACAAACTGGGGGATGACGATGGCGCTCGCGGAGGTGATCGAGGCCCCGCTCAGCAGGCTCACGATCGACCCGCCGCCGATCTGCAGGCCGCCCGAGGAGAAGCTGTTCGCACCGCTCAGGTTGATGGCGCCGAAGCCCACGAACCGGCCGCTGCCCGTGGCCACGATGCTGCCAAAGGTCATGCCAATGTCATCGAGGAAGGTCGAGGTGTCGGTCTCGAACATCCCGTTGCCCGATATGGAGAGGGTGCCCGCGATCGAGGAGCGGATGTACGGCATGGGCTTGCCGTCCGTATAGGTAATAAAGCCGTGGCCCACCACGGAGAGCGCTCCGCTGGTTATCGATAGGCCTGAGCCGTCCACGAGGCTCGAGATCTGAAGGTAGTTTCCACTGAAAACGGGGCCGCTTGAGAGGCCTCCGGGAATGATCACATTGCTGTCGATCGTTGGAGAGGTGCCGGTGAAGACAGCGCTACCGTCTGTCGCCGCCTTGACCGTCCAATTTGAAGCCGTGTTCCAGTCCCCTCCCGGGGGGCCTGTGTAGGTATAGGTCGTGTTCAGGCCTATCGCCGTGGGATAGCCGTAAAAGATGCCCTGGGGGCTGCCGGGATTGCTGAGGATTACAGAGGGTTGGAGCGCGTACGTGGCGCTGCCCATGAATCCGTAGCCCGAGTTCGGGATGCTGCCGATCAGCGTGTTGATCGCGGCGATATTGCCGGTGACCACCTCGCCCAGGTTCTCGACATTCAGGACGTAGAAGAAGACGCCGACGAACTGTGCCGGCTGGTAGCCATTGAACGCCGTGAGCTGGATGGTGAGCCCGGAGACATTGGCCGTGTAGGTTCCGACCCCGGACAGGGGATCCGTGAGGAGGACCGTGTCGGTATGGTTGGCCGAGTAGATGCCCATGTCCAAGGTGGCACCCGAAAGGTCGAGATTGTCGGCGATGCTCAGTTCCAGGACACCCTTCGAAGTCGGAGTGTTCTGGAAGTTCTGGGTCGGCTGGATCGTTCCGGCGATCTTGGCATTGAGCGCCGAGATGTACCCCGTGCCCAACAGGAACGTCCCCGAATCAAGGAAGATGGCGTTCTCATGGACCCCGCCGGACACCGGGTCGCTGCCGACCGCGTTGATCGAGCCGAAGCCGCTCGCCTGGTTGCTCGGGTTGAACTCAATCCCGCCCTGGTCGATGACCATGAGCTGGGACATGCCGTCCATGACGACGCTGCTGTTCACGAGAAGGAAACCGCCGTCGGCCGTGATGACGCTGGAGCCCGAGGCATGAAGCGCCGCCACCGTGGGCGCCGCGGTGTCGTCGAGCTTGAGATCCGCGTCGTTGACGCCGAGCGTCGAGTTGTCCTGCAGCACGATCGAGGAATCGGTGCTTTCGAACGTGTTGACGTCGACGTTGAAGGCGCCGGTGTTCTGGATCGTGATCGTGGCACCCGCCGACTGCGAGCCGCCGCCAAAGAGGCTGAGGACGCCCGAGCCGTTAACCGTGATCGAGCCCGAGTTGACCAGGGGGGCGGACGCGCTGACATTCACCGCGGCATCCGTGATGACGAGCGTGGCTCCCGCGGAGACCGAGAGGCCCTGGGGATTGATGCGGCCACTGCCGTTCACCGTCACGTTAGTGCCGGCCCCGTTGATGGAAACTGATCCGGAGAAAAGGGAGACGCCCGTAATGACGAGGGATCCGGAATCAATCTCGAGGTTGTTGACGCTGGCCGAGGTTCCCACCGTGCCTGAAAGCGTGACTTGGGCGCCCGCGTTCAGGCCCTGGATGATGACATTGTCGGAGAACGTCGGGACCGCCCCGCCCGACCAGTTCGACGCCGTGTTCCAGTCGCCGCCCGTCGCTGCGCCCGCCCACGTGACTCCACTCAGGAGAAGACGCGGTTCCAGGCTCTCGAGCTGGAAATCTGCCGGCGTGATTTCGCGGTTTTCGGACAAGCAGTTGCAACAAGAGCCTCCGCCCAAAACCCGGTCAACGCCCTTTTGTCTCCTTTTTACAATTTTCGGGCAAGGGGGCTTGCCGTCGGGAGGTTTGCACGGCCACCGTGCCGGCATGGAAATATTGACCGCCTGCCTGTGCGACTCCGCCGCGGACTACAACGGGAAGCTCTGCATCCTGGGCGCGTTCGACACGATCCAGACGAAGCAGCTGCCGACGGTCCATCCCTTCTGCTCGGTCGCGCTCCGGATCCTGCTCAAGGACGCCGACCAGGGGGCCCACAAGATCCAGCTGGGCCTGATCGACCAAGACGGACGCGACCTGCTTCCCGCCGGCAAAATAAGCATCGATTTCACGGTCCCGCCGATGCCCGAGCAGTCCTTCTTCATGTCGAGCAACTGTGTCCTGAACCTCCAGGGCCTCGTGCTGCCCGCGGCCTCCCAGTACTCCTTCGACGTGACCGTCGACGGCTCGATCATCGCCCGGATACCGCTTCAGGTGATCAAGGTCCCCTGAGGATCCCGGTTCTTTAGCGGTCCTTCAGGCTCGCATCCAGGCCCGACAGGGGAAGCGACTCGGTGAGCCAGCGGTCGCGCCGGAGCACCCCCAGGCGCCTCCTGAAATCGAGGTCGGTCATCCCCTTCTGGCACCAGTCGAAGACCTTGGCCCCGAGCCAGCGGCCGAGACCCGGCGAGCGCATCAAGAGCCAGGAGAGGACGCGGCGCATCCAGCGCTGGCCGTAGCGCACCATGAGGTCGTCCTCGAAGCTCGCGAACTGGCGCACGCTGCCGGGATCGCCCTGCCTGGCGCACCGCCCGTAGAGCTGGCGGTCAATTCTGCCGGCGGCGGCCCTTTCCGAGGCCACGACGTGCAGGCCGCCCAGGGCGGCGACGCCCTCGCCCAGGCGGATGTCCGTGCCGCGGCCGGCGAGGTTCGTCGCGAGCATGATGCGCCCGGACTGACCCGCGCCCGCCACGATGTCGGCCTCGTTCTTCAAGTGGTCGGCGGTCAGGAGCTGGAAGGACAAGCCGGCTGCGGTGAGGCGTTCGGCCAGGGCCTCGCTGGCGTTGACCGAGCCGCAGCCGATCAGGACCGGCCGGCCCGTCGCATGGACGCGCTCGACCTCCTCGACGACCAGCGACCACTTCTCGTGGATGCCGGATGTGAATACGGGCTCCTCGATGCGCCTCAGGCAGGGCCTGTGTGTCGGCAGGACGACCACCGGCAGGTGGTAGATATGCCAGAGCTCCTTGCGGTTCTCCCAGCCGGTGCCGGTGACGCCGGAGAGCCTGCGGAAGAGCCTGAAGAACCTCTGGAAGCTCAGGCTCGCGATGTTCTCGGAGGGCGACGTGAGCGGCAGGCCCTCCTTGATCTCGATCGCCTGGTGCAGGCCCTGGCGCCAGCTGCGCTGGGGCGCGGGCCTGCCGGTCGTCTCGTCGACGATCACGATCTTCTCGTCGTGGATCACGTAGTGCCGGCCCCTAAGGTAGAACTCGCGGGCCCTGAGAGCCTGGGTGATGAGCTCGCGCTTCCAGCGCGAGTTGCGGAAGAGCTGGGCCGTCTCCGGGGAGACGCTCTCCATGAGGTCCCGGCCCGCGGGCGTGAGCGACACCTCGTGGAACTTGGAATCGGTCGTGTAGTGGGTATCTTTCTCGAACCTGGAGGCCACCGCATGGGCCGCCACGACCGACTCCGTCAGGAGCTCGTTCTCGTGCGGGCGGCTGATGATGAGCGGCGTCACGGCCTCGTCGATCAGCACATGGTCGGCCTCGTCGACGATCGCGCAGTCCAGGCCGCGCTGCAGGAGCGCCCCCCGGGCAAGGACAGGCTCGCTGAGCAGGGAATGCAGCGCGCGCCTTCGCCCGTCCTGGTAGGAGCCGAGGGCCAGCCTGTCGCGCAGGAAGTCCGCAAGGATCTCCTTGCTCGTGCCGTAGACGATGTCCCGGTCGTAATTGAGCCGGCGCAGGTCCGGTTCCATACCGTCGTGGACATGCCCGACCGTGAGCCCGCAGGCGTGGTAGAAGGGTCTTAGATATACGGCGTCGCGCTCGGCCAGGTAGTCGTTCGCGGTCACGACGTGGACTGGGCGCCCGAACCACCCGGCGAGCGCCGCGCCGAGCCCGATCGTGAGCGTCTTTCCCTCGCCCGTTGCCATCTCGGCCAGCCAGCCCCCGTGGATGGCCAGGGCGCCCATCACCTGTTCCCGGTAGGGCTGGAGGCCCAGCGTGCGCCGCGCCGTCTCGACGGCCAGGGCCAGGCCCGGGATCACCTTCTGGTCCGTGACCGGCCTGCGGTAGCCGGCGGACTCGGCCCTCACCGCCTCGCGAAGCTGCCGGTCGGAGAGGCCGTCCAAGGGCGCCTGCGCCGCCAGCACCGCCTCGGCCTCAAGAGCGATCTCCTCCAGGAATTTTTTCCGGCGCCTCCACCAGCCCCCGGCGCTCCAGAACACGGAGTCGAGGCCCCTGTGGAGCGTCTTCGTGTCCGGCAGGTGGGTCAGCCGGTGGTCCGCGGAGGGCGTTCCTAGAGCGTTCGCCATGGCCTCAGATCTTGTAGCGCTTCTGGAAGAGCTGGCGCAGGCTGCGCCACCACTGCACGGCGAGCGGGCGCGGCTCCATGTAGAACTTGGCCTGGCCGCCCCGCAGGTGAAGCAGCGTCACGCCGCTGTCGGCGGGGAGGTCGGCCACGACCTCGAAGAAGGGCTCCGTCGTCTTTGTGGCATCCCGGTCATCCTGCTCGACGGCGATCAGGCCGCCGCCCTGCCAGCCGAGGGCCGCCGTCGGCAGCTTCCTCTCGTCACCGGGCAGTATCCTCCAGTGGGGGGAATCAATCGTCGTGCCCGCCTGGCCGGAGACGCGCACGCGCACCGCGCGGATGGGGTCCGAGAAGATCCGGGCCGCCTCCTCCTGGGAGACGATGGCCGAGAAGACGTACTTGCCGCCGCTCACCACCTCGCCGAGGCCGACGCCGCGCGGCAGGTAAAGACCCGGCGAGAGCTGGATCTCCCCCAGCGCCCACTTGCCGGCCTGGGGGGCGCGGATCGTCAGGTCGGCAATGCGGGTGTTGATCTCGTCCAGCTGGGCCTGCTCGGCCTCGAGCCGGCGGTCGAGCGAGGTCAGCTGGGCCGGCATTTCCTCGCGCGCGTAGCGCCTGCGGGCCTGGACCTCCTCGACGGTCGCAATGAGTGAGTCCCTCTTCGCCAGGAGTTCCGGGCTCTCGAGCCTGAGGAGGGGCTGGCCCTCCGTGACCGTGGAGCCGGGCAGTGCGGCCACCTCCATCACGGTACCCGGCGCGCCGGCCACGACGGCGGAGGCCGGGTCCGAGCGCACGACCCCGGGCGTCTGGAAGCGGTTGGGCATCGGGATCACGCCAAGGAGGAGGACCAGAATGGCTGCCGTTGCCGCGGTGACCGCGTAGACCCGGTGGCGCCTCACCTCGAGCTTCGGCTCCGTCACGATGTACTGCAGGAAGCGCCCGACCGGCACCAGGCCCCAGATGACGACGCCAAAGCCCGCGAGAATGAGGCCGAGGCCGAAGAATTGGTCGCCGAGGTAGAGGATGATGGTCCAGAGCACCACCACCTTGTAGATCGCGCTCGCGAGCCCGTAGACCGTCAGGAAGGCCGCGACATTCCTCTTGGGCTCCACCTCGGCCAGGCGGGGCAGCCCGAAAGCCCGCTTCTCGGCCAGGTACTTCAGCTGGTCGTTCGAGCGCTGCCCGAGGTTCGGCGTGTCCGTGAGGTCCGAGAGGATGAAGTACCCGTCAAAGCGAAGCAGCGGGTTCAGGTTGAAGATGAGGGTCGAGACCGAGGCCAGGAAGACGACGTTGTAGGCCAGCTGGTTCACGAGCCCGGGCGAGGTCCTCGCCCAGAGCGTGAGCGCCACAGCCGCGGCGAAGAGCTCGAAGATCATGCCCGCCGCGCCAGTCAGGACCCGCGCCCTGCGCTCCCGGAACCCGTAGCTCGCCGTCGCGTCCACGTAGGGCAGAGGCAGGAAGATCATGAGCATGACGCCGAAGGTCCTCACCTCGCCCCCAAAGCGCTTGCAGACCATGCCGTGGCCGAGCTCGTGCCAGAGCTTAAGCACGATCGAGGTGACGTAGAGCCACGCCAGGTTGGCGGGGGCGAGGACGCCGTGGCCGCGGTCCAGGAGCGGCGTCCAGTTCTCGAAGGCCAGCTTGAGGCCCCAGAGGATGGCCAGCACCCAGGCGAGCGCTCCCGCCTTGCTCAGGACGATGCGCCCGATCGGCGCCAGCCTCGTCAGGATCCCGTCAGGATCGAAGAGCGGCAGCCTCATGAACAGGAAGTTCATCGCCTGCGAGCGAAGCATCTGGGAGCGGCGCTTCTGGCGCTGCGCGAACTGCCGCAGCGAGTCGCCCGCATGCTCGCTCTGTATAAGGGAGGCGTCGGAGAGCTGGGCGACCAATTGCACGATCTCCTGCTGGCCGGGGGTGTCCTCGGGGTCGCGCTCGATGCCCGCGCGCCACACGTCCTCCACCGTCCGGTGGCCGTCCAGCCTGGCGAGGAATCGGTAGGCCGACGGCCTGATCCGGAAGAACTGGTGGTTCATGCCGTCCCGCACCACCCACCACGGGTCGCCCCTGAAGACCTGCCGGCGCACGTCGAGGTCCGGACGCAGCACGAGGCGCAGCGGCGCCACGAGGTGCCAGGATTCCGAGAAGAGGTTTTCGGCTTCGGCCATCAGCGGGCCCTCACCACCACCAGAATTTGAGCCTCAGGAAGTCGACCAGCCTGTGGAAGGCGATCCAGCCCAGGCTGCGCCAGCCGGCGTTGATCTTGGCGACGCCGGTCATGCCGGGCCGCCACCAGTCCTTGGCCTTGTCGAGGTCGCCCCTGACGATGAACACATTGCTGCCCTTCTTGACGGTGCCGCCCGGGTCGATGCGCGTCACGAGAAGCGGGAAGGCCTCTCCGGGGCGGCTCGTGAAGCTTACCTGGCCCCTGGCCTGCGGCTGCACATCCTGGATGTCGCGCTCGTCGACGTCGATCTCGGCATAGACCCCGTCCAGCCGCGCGACGCGGAAAAGAAGCTCTCCCTGCTTCACCGAGGCGCCGAGCTCCTCGCGGTGGCGTCCCTCCATGACGACCCCGGCGAAGGGGGCCTTGAGCGAGGACTGGCTGATCTGGTACCTCGCGATCGCGAGGTCCGCCCGCGACTCGGACTCCTGGGCCTGGGCGATGCGTAGCTCGGCAAAGTGGCCGCCGCTCTCGGCGCGCTCGGCCTCGCCGCGGTAGCGCTCGATATCGGCGAGGAGCGAGGCCTCGCGGTTGCGAAGCGGCGTCTCGTCAAAGTCCAGGAGGACCTCGCCCTTCTGGACCGCGTCGCCGCTCTCGTGCTGGACGCTCTGGATGAAGCCGTCGAAGGGCGCCGGCATGAGCACCTGGTTCGCGCTGCGCAGGATGAACGTCGAGTCCACCCTGTAGGGGATGCGAACGACAACGAGGGCCAGAAGGACGAGGGCGCCGGCCGCGGCGCCGAGCTTCGCCCACGCATTCTCGACGCCCCAGAGTTTTCCGAGGGCCGCGCGAACCCGCTCCCTCCAGCGACGCACTCCTCCCCTGCCGAAGCGCCAGAGGACCGCGAGCCACGGGCCCGCCTGGTCGCACTGCACGCGAAGGGCCGCCAAATCCGCCGCCGAGAACGGCGTGTCGGCGCGGTGCAGGTGGACTATGCCGACCACCGAGCCCTTTTCCCTGAGGGGAATGCTGGCAAGGATCGGCACCTTGTGCCGGCTCGAATAAAGGCCGTGCTCCCGCACGATCGCCGGCGAGCCGGGCGCGGAGGGCCAGACGATCTCGTCGTCCTGGTCCAGCGCCTCCTCCATCACGGTCTCAAGGTCGCGCACCGCCTCCACCTTGGAGGCGAACTTCTCAAGATTGCTGACGGCCTGGAGCTTCAGGTACCGGCCGTCGAGCCACGCCAGCGAGACCTGCGTGCACTTGAAGCGGGAGGCGAACTCGTTGCAGAGCGCCATCGCCGCCGGAAGGAACTCGCGGAAGGGGTTGAGCTGGTTGAGGAGGTCGAGTGTGCCCGTCACCTTGGCCAAGTCCGCGCGGGCGACCGTGGCGCTTCGCGTCGCGAAGTGGAGCGAGGGATAGTCGGCCAGGAGGAGGAGCCGCTGGATCCTCATTTCCGCGTCGCGGCCGGTCTTGGTCTCGACCACCAAGACGCCGAGCGGCGACGGACCCTCGGAGCCGGTGCGGATCGCAAGCCCGATGACGCTTGTCTTGGCCTCCGGCGGGCCGGCGACGGCCTCGGCCAGGCCGCGGGCGCGCGCCGCCTCCTCGAGCTTTGAAATGACCTCCGGCGGGAACTGGGCGGGGACGCCCGAGCCCGCGGACTGCCGGGCCAGCTCGCGCCAGTTGCGCTCGCCCTGGGTGCCGACGGGGGTAAGGACCACGCCCTGCGACGCCTCGGCGGCGCTCGCTATCAGGTCCAGGTAAAGGGCCCAGAAGGCCTCGGGGGACCCGCTGAAGCCGCGCAGCCGCTCAAGCTTGGCGTGAAAGGGTTCGGGCGAGGCCATCTCGGCTCATCCGCCCTACGGCAGCACGACCAGCGCGCGGGTCCCGGGAAGGATCCGGCGGCCGGGGTTCGAAAGGAGAATCTTCACCCTCTGGTAGCCGCTCGCCGCGTCGACCCGGGGGTCGATGAAGTCGACCTTGCCGCTGACCGTGGCGCCGGAGTCCAGCTGCGGGAGCTCGACCTTCATCGTCTGGCCAAGCTTGAGCGGCTGGGCCTGCTCGGAGGTGAGGAGAATCTGCACGTAGACCTGGTCGAAGCTGACGACCTCGAAGACGACGGCGCCGGGCTCGACCCACTCGCCCGGCTCCTTCTTTCGGGAGACCAAGACCCCGGAGAGTGGCGACTTGATGAGCTTCCGCTCGAGCGCCACCTGCGCGAGCCTCGCCTGGAGGACCGCGATGTCGCGCTCGCCGCCCTTCTCCACGGCCTCGTCCTTCCTGGCCATGTTCTTCTCGGCCAGCTGCTCGGTGCCCTCGGCGTCGAAGGTCTTCACCTTCACGAGCGCGGCCGTCCGCAGCGCCTCAAGCTCCTCCTCGGCGCGGTAGAGCTGCGCGAGGACCTGCCCCTCGGCGACGTTGTCGCCCTCCTTGACCGAGATGCTTTCGATAAGGCCCGCGATCCTGCAGCTCACGCTCACCTGCTGGAACGGCAGGACGAGCCCCTCGGCCTTGTTGTCGGCGCGGGCAAGGACCGGCGCCAGAAGGAGGGCCGCGGCCAGCGCGAGAAGCCTGGAGGGGGTGCCTGTCCGGAGCATCTTACGAGTGGACGTTCGGCTCCGTGTCGGTGACGAAGCCATTCTTCGTCATGAAGATGCCGACCGAGCCCCAAAGCTCGGACTCCGCCTTCTTCAGATCGACCCGCGCCGCGATCTCGCGGGTGCGGGCGTCGGAGACCTTCCTCTGGAAATCGAGGACGCTGAAGCTCGTCGTCTGGCCCTGCTCGAGGCGGTTCTGCTCCACGTCGAGGCCCTGCTCCGCATACTGGCGCGACTGCGAGGCCGTGTCCAAGCGGCGCTGGAGCGCGGCCAGGTGCTCGACGGCGTTCGAGACCTCGAGGCTGATCGAGGTCTTCAGCTCGTCGAGCGAGAGCTGCGCCTGCGTCACCTTGTGCTGGGCGGTGTGATAGTCCGCGAGGGCCTTGTGGTTGCCGATCGGGAAGGAGGCGACGATGCCGCCGCTCAGCCTGCGCTGGTTCTGGTCGGCGATCTCCTCGTAGCTGCTGCCAAAGGTGTCATCGAGGCCGCCCTTGCCGTAGCTCAGTTTCAGGTCGAGCTGGGGAAGGAGGCCGTTGCGGGTCTGGTCGACCGTGATGTGGCCCTTGCGGATCTCGTCCTGCGCCAGGAGGTAGTCGGGGCGCTGGGCGATCGCCGTCTCAAAGTACTGGGCGGCCGTCTGCGTGATGGGCTCGATGGAGAGCTCGGTCGCGACCGTGAACTCCGGGATCGGGCCCGCGCTGAACTTGTTCAGCATGAGCTTGAGCATCTTCATGCGGCGCTCGCGCACGAAGTCCTCGCCGAGGATCTGCTCCTCCTTGGCCTCGGAGATCTTGATGTCGGCTTCCGTCACATCGGTGGAGGTCATCTTGCCGAGGCGCACGCGCTCGGAGTTCTCGTCCCTGAGCTTCTGGGCCAGGGAAACGGCCTGCTGCTTCACCTTCAGGTTCTCCAGGCCGAAGACCATGTCGTAGTAGGCGTCGGTGAGCTCGATCAGCTTGTTGATCACCTCGACCTCGCGGGTGCGCTGGCTGATGTGTACGGCGACGCGGGCGGCCCGCAGGTCGGCCATTCCCGCCTTGGTGCCGAAGCCCTTCAGGAGGGACTGCGTGAGCGTGATGCCCGCGAACGACTCGTACTCCGGTGAGAAGAAGCGGCCGGCCTTGTTCACGTCGTTGTCCAGGCGGTTGAGCGTCGTCGTCAGGTCGTACTCCGTGCCGGTCGGCAGCTTGCCGGTGATTCCCACCTGGGTGCGGATGTTGTCCTCGTGGAAGAGGGTGTCCTCAGGGTTGGCCGAGGAGATGCCGTAGCTCTCGTAGTCGATCGCGTTCAGCTTCCTGATGTTGTTCTCATAGGTGCCGCTCGCGTAGGCGCTCGGGTCGAACTCGCCCTTGGCGTGCTCGACATCGTCCTGGGCGATGTAGACATCCTCCTGCTTGATGCGCAGGTCGAAGTTCTTCTCCATGACCCAAGTCATTGCGGACTTGAGGCTAAGGACGCCGTCAGGGCCAACGGGCATGTCGGCCGAAGCCGCCTGCTGGGCCTGAGACTGGGCCGCTAGGCCGATACCAACAGTTAACGCGAGGAGGACAGGGGCGAAGCGTGAGGACATAGAGTGAAGCTGGGGACTGGAAACCGAAAGAGTCGTAAAAAACAGGGGTGAGGTTGCGGATTGGCGACCACAATTTCCACCGTTGGAACCTAGATGTAGAACGACGCCGGAAATCGTGCAGAATACAACGGAAGGACCGGCCGACGATACATCCGTTAGCTCCTTCATAACAACATCCTAATTGGCCGGGCCGGGATCCCAAGGCCTTCTAGAGGATATTTCGATGGGTATATCTCCTTACGGAGATGCCGGGGCGGTCCAAGCGGGCCCAAACGCAGCCTTGAGGGCGGTGGTCCCGGAAAAATGTGAAGTGTTTGTGAGTAGGGACGCCCGTCCCCCTCTCCGATTGGAAAGGGGTGAACATTCCGCGCGCCATCACATTCCGAAGGGGTGCGATCACCGGGGACCGGGCCGGTCCCAATGAGACATGAGCAAGGTGATCCTCACCGTGGATGACGCGCCGACGATGCGTAAGGTGGTCAGCCTGGCGCTCGGCGGCCTCGGCCACCAGCTGATCGAGGCCGAGGACGGCATGGCCGCCCTCGAGCTCATCAAGCTCCGAAACGTGGATCTCATCATCTCCGACGTGAACATGCCCCGCATGGACGGGATCGAGTTCACGCGTCAGGCGCGCCAGCTGCCCAATTTCGCCAGGACGCCCATCCTGCTCCTGACCACGGAGTCGGACCCGACCATCAAGGACCGCGGCCGCGCCGCGGGAGCCACGGGTTGGATCGTAAAGCCCTTCAAGCAGGAGCAGCTGGTCGCCGTCGTCGCGAAGGTGCTCCCCGCCTAGCCCACCCCAGGATCCCGATGCCCATCCCCGACACCCTCCAGCAGCAGCTCACCACGGACTTCCTGATCGAGAGCTTCGAGGGCCTCGAGCGCTTCGACCGCGAGCTCCTCGCCCTCGAGAAGGGCGCAACCAGCCAGGAGACGCTCAACAACATCTTCAGGGTCATCCACACGATCAAGGGCACCGCGGGCTGCATCGGCCTCGGGCGCATCGAGTCTGTGGCCCACGTGGGCGAGAGCCTGCTTAGCCTCCTTCGCGACGGGAAGATCCAGTCGAGCGAGGAGATCGTGAGCTCACTCCTGGCGCTCTCCGACGCGCTTCTCGGCATCCTGCGCCAAGTCGAGACCTCCGGGAGCGAGGGCAGCGCCGACCATTCAGTTCTTCTCTCGCGCCTCCAAGACCTGCAGTCCGGCCGGCCCGCCGCGGCGTCCCAGGCTGTCGCCCCGGCGCCTGAGCCCGCCGAGGAGAACGCGGCCTTTGGATTATTCTGCGATGAGCCCGAGCCCGCCCAGGAAAGCGCGCCCCAGGCCACGGTCCCTTCCGAGCCCGGCTCGCCCGAGCCGCAACAGCCGGCCAAGGCGTCCGTCTCCGAGAGCGCCATCCGGGTCGAGGTCTCGCAGCTGGACAAGCTGATGAATCTCGTCGGTGAGCTGGTCCTCGCCCGCAACCAGATCATCCAGAATGTCGCCCAGCCTGACACGGCCGCCCTGGTCGCGGCCTCGCAGCGCCTCAACCTGATCACGACCGAGCTCCAGGGCAGCGTCATGAAGACGCGCATGCAGCCGATCGGCAACATCTGGGCCAAGTTCCCGAGGATCGTGCGCGACGTCGCCCACGAGCTCGGCAAAAAGATCTCCCTCGTCATGGAGGGCCAGGAGACCGAGCTGGACCGAACGATCATCGAGGCGATCAAGGATCCCCTGATGCACATCGTGCGCAACTCGATGGACCACGGGCTTGAGATGCCCGCGGACCGCTGCGCTGCTGGAAAGCCCGAGGAGGGCCGGCTCCTGCTGCGCGCCTTCCACGAGGGTGGCCAGGTGAACATCGAGTTCACGGACGACGGCCAGGGAATCAACGTGTCGCGCGTGAAGGCCAAGGCCGTCGAGCGCGGGCTCCTCACCGCCGACCAGGCACGGATCCTCGCGGACCGCGACGCCTTCAACCTCATCTTCCTGCCTGGATTCTCGACGAAGGAGACGGTGACGAACCTCTCCGGACGCGGCGTCGGCATGGACGTCGTTAAGACCAACATCGAGAAGATCGGCGGATCGGTGGACGTGCAGAGCTCGGCCGGCAAGGGCACGACGCTCAGGATCAAGATCCCGCTCACGCTCGCCATCATACCCGCCCTCATCGTCACGAGCGGGGCTGAGCGCTTCGCGATCCCCCAGGTGAACCTCCTTGAGCTCGTCCGCCTCGAGGGCGAGGACGCCCAGAGGAAGATCGAGACCCTCTACAACGCCCCCGTCTACAGGCTGCGGGGCAGGCTGCTTCCCTTGGTCGACCTCAACCGTCACCTGGGGCTCAAGCCCAAGGGCTCCGCGGACGCGGTCAGCATCGTCGTCCTCCAGGCGGACGGCCGCCAGTTCGGCCTGGTCGTCGACCAGATCAACGACGCCGAGGAGATCGTCGTAAAACCCCTCGGCAAGCAGCTGAAGACTCTCTCCTGCTTCGCGGGCGCAACGATCATGGGCGACGGCCGCGTGGCGCTTATCCTCGACGTTTTGGGCGTCGCGCAGCATGCGCACGTTGTCACCGAGGTCCGCGACCGCGCGATTTCCTCCGACGGCGCCGCGGCGCACGCCGACGACGCCAGCCAGACCCTGCTCCTCTTCGAGTCGCGCAAGGACAGGCCCTTGGCGCTGCCCCTCTCCAAGGTCGCGAGGCTGGAGGAGCTTTCCTCCGCCAACATCGAGCGAAGCGGCAGCCAGAGGGTCGTGCAGTACCGCGGCCAGATCATGCCGCTTGTCCTCGTCGACCAGCACGTGGGCGGCGACGGCTGGGACAGCGCCGCTCTCCAGGACCCCATGCAGGTCGTCGTCTACTCCGAGCGCGGGCGCAGCGTCGGCCTCGTCGTCTCCCGCATCAACGACATCGTCCACGAATCCCTCTCCGTCCAGCGCAGCTCGTCCCGCGAGGGAATCCTGGGCTCCGCCGTCATTCAGTCCCGCGTCACGGATCTCCTGGACCTGGAGTCCATCATCCGCGCCGCGGACCCCGACTTCTACGAGCACAGGCAGGCCGTCTGAAACCCATGAGCGACAACCACCAGTTCTGCACGTTCACGCTGGGCGATTTCACCTTCGGCATCGCCGTCCAGGCGATCCAGGAGGTCATCCTCTTCCAGGAGATGACCCCCGTGCCGCTCGCCCCGGCGACCGTCCACGGCCTCATCAACCTGCGCGGGCAGATCGTGACCGCGATCGACCTGCGCGGACGCCTCGACCTCCCGCCCAGGCGGGACGGCGAGCTGCCGATGAACGTCATTGTCCGCACCCCGGACGGCGCCGTGAGCCTTCTGGTCGACCAGATTGGCGATGTCGTGGAGGTCGAGCCCGCCCTCCACGAGGACGCGCCCGAGACCCTCGAGGGAGCCGCGAGGGAGATTGTGACCGGTGTCTACAAGATGCCCGGCCATCTCCTCCTGATCCTCGACGTCACGGCCGCCGTGACCGTCCCCAATTCCATACAACCCTCACGAAACTAAACCCAACCCAACTGAAAACACGTCTCATGAAATCCGCCGCCCTCAGAACACAGTCACCCTCGACCCTCTCTTCAACGAACACCCGCCGCTCCCGTGGCTCGGCGCCGGCCCGCGCCTCCGCGCCCGACGCTAATTCCCGCGCTACCAACGAGGGGATCTTCGCGGCCATCGACAGCGCCTACGCCTACATCGAGTTCACGACACAGGGCAACGTGCTGACGGCCAATGCCAACTTTCTGAAGGCCCTGGGCTACGAACTCGCCGAGATCACGGGCAGGCACCACTCGATGTTCGTCGATCCGGCCTTTGTCGCCCTGCCCGAGTACGCGCAGTTCTGGCGCGACCTGAACAGCGGCATCGCCAAGTCCGAGGTCTTCAAGCGCCTCACCAAGGAGAAGCGCGTCATCTGGATCCAGGCCGTCTATTCGCCGGTCAAGGACGAGAACGGCACCATCACGAAGGTGATCAAGATCGCGACGGACATCACCAACCAGAAGGTCGCTCAGGAGAACAACGACCGCCAGATTGGCGAGATCAACCGCACCCAGGGCGTGATCGAGTTCACGAATGACGGCATCGTGCAGTCGGCGAACGCCAATTTCCTGAGCCTCATGGGCTACACGCTCGAGGAGGCCAAGGGCCAGCACCACTCCAAGTTCGTCGACGCCGCCTACAGGGACTCGGCCGAGTACAAGCAGTTCTGGCGCGACTTAAACGACGGCAAGTTCCAGACCGCCGAGTTCAAGCGCTTCGGCAAGAACGCCAAGGAGGTCTGGATCCAGGCCACCTACAACCCGATCTTCGACGTCACCGGCAAGGTGGGGCGCGTCATCAAGTTCGCGACGGACATCACCGCACGCAAGGTGGCCGAGGCCAGCCTGCGCCGCACGATGGCCGCCGTCTCCGAGAATTCCCAGGCCCTGGCCAGCTCCGCCGAGGAGCTGACGGCCGTCAGCCAGCAGATGAGCAGCAACTCCGAGGAGACCTCCGCCCAATCCAACGTCGTCGCCGCCGCCTCCGAGCAGGTGAGCAAGAACGTCGCCACGGTCGCCACAAGCGCCGAGGAGATGAGCGCCAGCGTGAAGGAGATCGCGAAGAACGCGAACGAAGCGGCCAAGGTCGCCACGGCCGCGGTGAAGGTCGCCGACGAGACGAACCAGACGGTCGCCAAGCTCGGCGTCAGCAGCGTCGACATCGGCAAGGTGATCAAGGTCATCACCTCCATCGCCCAGCAGACGAACCTCCTCGCCCTGAACGCCACGATCGAGGCCGCACGCGCCGGCGAGGCCGGCAAGGGCTTCGCAGTCGTCGCCAACGAGGTCAAGGAGCTCGCAAAGCAGACCGCCAAGGCCACGGAGGAGATCAGCCAGAAGATCGAGGCGATCCAGTCCGACGCCAAGGGCGCGGTCACCTCCATCAACCAGATCGGCACCATCATCGGGCAGATCAACGACATCTCCAACACGATCGCCAGCGCCGTCGAGGAGCAGTCCGCGACGACGAACGAGATCGCCCGCAACGCCTCAGAGGCGGCCCGCGGCAGCACCGAGATCTCGCGCAACATCGCGAACGTCTCGACCGCGGCCCGCAACACGACCGAGGGCGCCAACAACACCCTCACCGCCGCGACAGAACTCGCCAAGCTGGCCGCCTCGCTCAAGCACGTCGTCGAGCAGGCCAAGGTCTGATCGTCACCTTAAGAGGCACGCCTTCCATGAAAATCCTCATCGTCGACGACTCAAAGGCGATGCGCATGTTCCTGAACCACCTGGTCCAGGCCCTGCGCTTCGAGACCGCCCTTGCCGAGGACGGCTGCGACGGCCTCGAGCGCCTGCAGGCCACCGAGGGCGTGGGCCTGGTCCTCGTTGACTGGGACATGCCGCGCATGAACGGCCTCGAGTTCGTGAAGGCGGTCCGCGCCATCCCGAAGTTCAACGAGGTGAAGATCATGATGGTCACGACCCAGAACTCCATGGAGCGCGTCACCGCCGCCATTGGCGCCGGTGCCACCGATTTCCTCATGAAGCCCGTCTCCGAGAGTTCCCTTACGGACAAGCTGCGGGTGCTGGGCGCTGTCGAGTGACCAGCCCCGAGGAACCCATTCCCAAAGAACCGACGCCATGCCCAAGATCCGAGTCCTGATCGTAGACGACGCCGTCGTCATGCGTCGCCTGATCTCAGAGTCGCTCTCGCTCGACCCCGAGATCGAGGTCGTCGGCACAGCCGCCCACGGAAACATCGCCATCGCGAAGATCCCGCAGGTGAACCCCGACGTGGTGACGCTCGACGTCGAAATGCCCGAGCTGGACGGCATCGAGACCGTGCGCGCGATCCGCAAGACCCACCCCGATCTTCCGGTCATCATGTTCAGCACGCTGACCGAGCGCGGCGCCGAGAAGACCCTCGATGCGCTGGCTGCGGGTGCTACGGACTACGTCACGAAACCCGCGAACATCGGAAGCGTGAGCCTGAGCGTGAAGCGCCTCCAGGAGGAGCTTGTCCCCAAGGTGAAGCAGCACGGCAAGAAGCGCCTGGGCATAATGCCCTCCGCGTCGAAGTCGCAGGCACGTGCCGCATCCGCATTTCCCGGCAGGCCTGCGGTGCACGTCCAGCGCCCGGTTGAACTCGTCTGCATAGGCACCTCAACCGGCGGCCCCAATGCCCTTGCCGAGGTATTTGCCGGAATCCCCGCCAATTTCCCCGTCCCGATCGTCATCGTCCAGCACATGCCGGTCCTCTTCACGAAGATGCTCGCCGAGCGGCTCGACAAGCTGGGTTCGGTCCGCTTCTGCGAAGGCGCCGCCGGCCAGAAGATCGAAGCCGGCAACGCCTACGTGGCCCCCGGCGGCCATCACATGGAGGTCGTCCGCTCCGGCACCGATTTGGTGCTCAGGCTCAACGACCTTCCCCCGGAGAATTCATGCAGGCCCGCCGTCGACGTCCTATTCAGGAGCGTCGCCGCGGTCTCGGGCTCGGGAACCGTGGCCGTCATCCTGACCGGAATGGGTCAGGACGGCCTCCACGGCTGCCGCCAGCTCCGCGAGCTCAATGCCCAGATCCTTGCGCAGGACGAGGCCTCGAGCGTCGTCTGGGGGATGCCGGGCCAGGTCGTGCAGGCCGGCCTCGCGGACCGCATCCTGCCGCTGGGCGAGGTCGCGGCGGAGATATGCCGGCGCACCGGATCCGCAAAGCGGGCGGCGCTGGCCGCATTACACTCATGAGCGCCCTATCGTTATCAGACTTCGACTATGTGAGGAACCTCGTCCGCGGCGAGGCGGCGATCGTCCTTGAAACGGGCAAGGAGTACCTCGTCGAGGCGCGCCTGACTCCCCTCGCCCAGCGCGAGGGCTTCGGCTCGCTCGAGGCGCTGATCGCCGCGCTTCGCAAGGACCGCTCGCAGGGGCCGCTGCAGGCGAAGGCGGTCGATGCGCTGACCACAAACGAGACCTACTTTTTCCGCGATTTCCACCCCTTCGAGGCCCTTCGCAAGACGATCATCCCGGACCTGATCGCCCTCAGGCAGGACACGCGCCGCCTGACGATCTGGTGCGCGGCATGCTCGAGCGGCCAGGAGCCCTTCACAATCGCGATGCTGATCCGGGAGCACTTCCCCCAGCTCGCGAGCTGGCAGGTCGAGATCGTAGCGACAGACCTCTCGCCCACCGTCCTGAAGCAGGCGGAGGCGGGAACCTACAACCAGATCGAGGTGAACAGGGGTCTTCCGGCGCCGTACCTCATCAAGTATTTCACGCAGTCGGGCGCCTTCTGGGTCGTGAAGCCGGAGATCCGCAAGATGGTCCAGTTCAAGCCGCTGAACCTGATCCAGCCTTGGCCGATCCTTCCGCCCTGCGACGTCATCTTCATCCGCAACGTGATGATCTACTTCGACGCCGACACAAAGAAGGCGATCCTGAAGAAGCTGCGCAACTGCCTGCGCCCGCAGGGAAGTCTCTTCCTCGGCTGTAGCGAGACGACGCTCAACCTCGACCCGTACTGGGTGCCGATCAGCCAGGGAAGCACTGTCGTCTACAGGCCCGCGCTGGCAAAGGCCGCCTAGCCCAGGCCGCCAAGGACACTGAAACCATGAGTTTGAACATCCTCATAGTGGACGACTGTGCCAGCGTTCGGCTGTACCACATCAGGCTGCTTTCCCGCAAAGGCTACCATTGCACCGGTGTGGCCAGCGCCGAGGAGGCGCTCGCTGTCCTGCCGAGCGGCAACATCGACCTCATCCTTCTCGACATGATGATGCCGGGCATGAGCGGCGAGGCCTTCGTCGAGTTCCTCTCCAGGAAGCCGACGCATGTCGGCGTGCCCGTCCTTATCATCACGTCCGACGAGGCATCGGCCCTCGTGTCGCTCGCCCTTGCCTCGAATCCCATCTCCGTCCTCGTGAAGCCTGTGATGCCCGCGGCGCTCCTGGACCGGGTGCAGCTCATGCTCAACGTCACCGCCCCGGCGGGCCCCACGGCTTAGCGCATGCAACTGAGCTCAAAACTTGGGAAGCTGCTGCCGATCGCCGGCCGAACCGTGCGGGGATTCAAGTCCGCAAGGGCCCGCAGGCAGGTCGCGAAGGTCCGACCTCAGATTGCCGCTAACGGCGAGGCCCTGCGCGCATTCGGCACAGAGTCCGGATGCGAGCTGACCGGCTTCACCGACGCCGTCCTCGCCCTCGACTCAAAACTGAATGCCGTGCACGCGCAGGCCTCGAGCCTCAATCTCGCACTCCAGGACCACGACGAAGACAAGGCCCTGTCGTCCGCCTTTGAGCTCTTCAAGAAGTCCGTCGACCTGGCCCACTCCGGCATCGGCATCGCGCTGACCCAGGAGGAGGAGATGGAGCACATCGA
>DASRSJ010000068.1:0-1684 GCA_035656555.1 Opitutaceae bacterium | reverse complement strand
TCGGCACCCTCGTGCGCATGGGCCAGCCGGAGCGTGCCCGCGAGCTCCTCGGCCTCTTCCTCGCGGACCGCCGGCCGCCGGCCTGGAACCAGTGGCCCGAGGTCGTCTTCAAGGATCTCCGCACGCCCAATTTCCTCGGCGATCTGCCGCACACCTGGGTCGGCTCGGACTTCATCCGCTCCTTCCTCGATCTGCTCGCCTATGAGCGCGATTCCGATCAGGCGCTGGTGCTCGCCGCGGGAGTGCCCGACGACTGGATCGCGGCACCGGGAGGCGTGAGCGTGAGGAGAATGCCGACGCCCTGGGGGCTCCTCGACTACTCGCTGACGGCGGAAGGAGCTTCGATTCGGCTGAAGGTGGGAGCAGGTGTGAGGGTGCCGCCGGGGGGGATCGTCTTGCGTGGGACTATGATTCAACAGGTTCCGACAGACCTTCTGCTCCCTCCTTGACTTCACAGAGGTGGCTGCCTAAGATACGTATGGAATACGTAGGAGGCGATTTTGCACAAGAAACTTACGGTTACGGTCGATGAAGAGGTCTATGAGGGCCTTCATCGTGTGATCGGTCGACAGAAGATCAGCCAGTTCATCGAGAGCCTAGTCCGTCCTCACGTTGTGGCTCACGACTTGGCGGACGCTTACAGGGAGATGGCTGCGAACGAAAGCCGTGAGGCCGAAGCTCACGATTGGGCGGAAGCCACGATCCTGGACATCGCGGATGAAGCGCGGTGAGGTCTGGTGGGTCAATTTCGAGCCGTCCGTAGGAGGCGAGATCCAGAAGCGACGGCCTGCGGTCATCGTCAGCAATGACGCTTCAAATCAGTTCCTGAACCGGGTTCAGGTCGTTCCCTTGACCAGTAACGTGGATCGTCTGTACCCGAGCGAAGCCTACGTAATCCTCGATGGGCAACAACGCAAGGCGATGGCTGATCAGTTGACCACGGTCAGCAAAACCCGGCTCTTGCAGAGGTTCGGCCGCTTGTCGCAGACCGATGTCGGCAACGTCGAGAAGGCCATTAAAGTCCAACTTGGCCTCAGCTCCTAGCTCTGCCATGTAAACCCTGTGAGTGACATTCCAGAGCTGACCGAGGAACAGCTCGCCAGGGCCATACCCGCGCGTGTGCGAAGGCGTCTCATGCAGGGCCAGTTTGAGTCCGGCGAGGACATCGCGGCCTTGCGGCGCTTTGTCGGTTTGACCCAGGCCCAGTTCGCTCATGCCATGGGGATCAGCGTGCACACTCTCCGGAACTGGGAGCAAGGCCGGCGACATCCGGAGGGTCCCGCGATCGCTTTGCTGCGGATTGCCGCCCGGCATCCTCGAATCATTCGCGAGAACGTCGAGAGCGTTGAGTCCGCGGCCTGAGTCCAGGACGATTCAGGGGCACTACACCGGCAGCCGCAGCAGCGCCTCGCACCCCGGGTCTGGTGCGCGGTTCTCCAACGTGAGGGTGCCGCCGTGCGCCTCGGCGATCTGGCGGGAGAGGGCGAGGCCGATGCCGGTGCCGCCGGGTTTCGTGGTGTAGAAGGGGACGAAGAGGTTCTCAGTGTTCGAGAGCCCGGGCCCTTCGTCCTCCACGCGCACCTCGACGTTCGCGCCGTCGAGGCGCCAGCCGACGCCGACGCCGCCGGCGGTCAGCAGCGAGGCGTCGACCGCGTTGCGGATCAGGTTGATCAGGAGTTGCTCG
>DASRSJ010000067.1:0-15104 GCA_035656555.1 Opitutaceae bacterium | reverse complement strand
CGTACTTTTCCAGGACCTGGGGCTCGTCCGAGGTGGTCGTAGTGGTGGTCGTTGTAGTCACAGCCTGGGCCATCCCAGACGTTGCGAACAGGCCTGAAGCCGCAAAAAGCGACAGCACGGCCATAGACTTCCGATAACGGAGTTCTTTCATATCTCGTTGTAGTTTGTGTTGTTGTGTTAAGCCTACGTGGCCCGCGCCACATTGTGCTTGGTCGGGAGAAATCGTTTAGGAGGCCAAATTGCAACCCCATTTTGACCTGACCGTAACGCAACACTGTTGCGAAACGTTGTAAATCGTGTGGCGAAGATTGAACGAATTGTCGCCCGACCTTGCCACGTAGGTGCAAAAATAATACTGTTTTTTCACCGTTCTTTGACCGCGCACGTCCCTCTCCCTTTTGGGGGTGTTCTGGATTCTACCCTTGGTTGGCGTGCGTCGCTGCCTGTCGAGAGCCGAAGGCCTCTCGTAAATCTCCCTTCGAAAAAACAAGCGGCACACACGAAGAAATGCCCCTGGCAGCCTAATACGGCAGCCACGTAGTACCGGCGACACCTGCTAGCCGAATACTGCGACGACAGCAGGAATAGCGCGCGGAGCGACCCGCGGTTTGCGCGCCGTATCTTCATCCGGGGGTTGGCTTGGGCTTAAGCGCGCGTTCACGCATAACCCCGGCGAGATTAATGTGACGCTACACAGGTAGACGCGGCGTACAAAGGCCTGGGGCACCCGGGTTCAAATCCCGGCACCTCCACCATTTTCCATCGGACCGGCGCGCCGCCAAGGCGGCGCGCTACATCTTGTGCGCGGGCGTCCCGTCGGCCCACTTGCCGACCGGAACAAGGAATATGATCTCGGGCTCGGGCATGTCGGTGTGCCCGCCGTTGTACACGACCGGAGAGCCCGGCTCGTTCGCACCCCAGGTCGCCGCGTCGACGGTCGGGATGTGGAACATGAGGTGCGGATGCCAGTGCCCGGCGCCGTCGCCGAGGTAACCGTCCTTCGACATCATGTACGACATGGCCCCGGCCTCCGGCACCGGCAGCTCCTTCTTTGCGACCGCGATGTGCTATGTCGGCCAAGGCTCAAGCCCGATCCTGTCCTAGTCGTGGATTTCATGCGGGCACTGGGAGCGCAGATGTCCATGATGCCAGAGAGACTCCAAATCGTTGGGCCTGGTCCAGACGATTTGGCCTTCGTCGAGGTTGCGCTCTCGGTGCCAGACCGGACGATCGTCACTCCGGTCCAGGCGCTCGCGGAGCTGGCGACGTAAGCTCTTCCAAGAATTCAGGCGGTCCGTAAAGCCGGACCGCCCGCGTTCCCCTGCAGAGCCGAGCGCTACTTTGCGGTCTCCGGGCTGATGATCGTCTTCACCTCGCTGACCGAGTTGGCCGGGAAGCCGCCGAGCTTGGCGTGCTCGCGGACCATCGCCTCGTTCGGAGCGACGTAGACGCAGTAGACCTTGTCGCCGGTGACGTAGCTGTGGAGCCACTGTATCTGCGAGCCCATGCGGCTGAGGACCCCGCAGGAGGTCTGCGAGATGGACTTGAGCTTCTCGGCGCTGAAGTCGCCGGCGCCCGGGATCACCCGCTCGATGACGTACATGTGCTCGCCGGCCGGCAGCGTCTCGGGCGTGACGGGCTCGGCCGCGAACGCGGAGACGGCAAGGAGGAGCGTGAGTGCGGGGGTCAGGATCAGTTTCGTGAATTTCATGGTGGTCGTGGATTTCGTTGTGGTGGGTTCGTGTGACTGTGCGACCCCAGAATAACAATTCCGCGGCACGCCGCCCAATGCCGTGTCGTTGGCCTCCCATGCCGCTTGGGCATTGCACTATGACCAACGTCTAGTGCCACCATTGTTGCGCGGGGACAGTCGCGACCATAGGACTCCTCCCACCCCGCGCCCGCCCGCCTGGAAACCAGGGCCGCTCAGACCAAATGAAAAAATACCCCGCACTGACACTCCTCGCGCTGCTCGGCATTGCGCCGCACCTCGGCCGGAGCGCCGAAATCCCTCACCTCCAGCGCCAGGGAAGCTCGACGCAGCTGGTCGTGGACGGAAAGGCGTTCCTCATCCTGGGCGGCGAGCTCCACAACTCCTCGTCCGGCACGGCGGCGCAGGCGGACTCGGTCCTCCCCCGTCTCGCGCACGCGAACGTGAACACCGTCCTCGCACCCGTCTCGTGGGAATTGATCGAGCCGGCGGAGGGCGCATTCGACTTCACGGTGATCGACCACTGGGTTGCCGAGGCCCGCGTCGAGCACATGCACATCGTGATCCTCTGGTTCGGCAGCTGGAAGAACGGCGCGTCGAGCTACGTCCCTGCGTGGGTCAAGGCCGACTCCAGGCGCTTTCCCCGCGCGGTGGGCGGCGATGGCCGCCAGATGGAGGTCCTCTCCACGCTTTCAATGAACAACCGCGACGCGGACGCGAAGGCCTTCCGGGCCCTCATGCAGCATGTCCGCGAGACGGACTCCGCGCAGCACACCGTCCTCATGGTCCAGGTTGAGAACGAGGTGGGCGTCTTCACGAGCACGCGCGACCGCTCGGCCGAGGCCGACCGCGCGTTCGCCAGCGCCGTGCCGGACTCTCTCATCAGCGACCTGCGCCAGCACCCGGGCCGCTTCACGCCCGAGCTCGCCCGCGCATGGACCGGAAACGGCGGAACCTGGTCGGCGGCCTTCGGTGGCGGCGCGGCGGCGTCCGAGATCTTCATGGCGTGGGAGTACGCGAGCTACATCGGTCAGGTGACGGCCGCCGGCAAGGCGCAGTACCCGCTTCCGATGTACGTGAACGCCCAGCTGCCCGCGCCGCACGAGCGGCCCGGCGAGTACCCGAGCGGCGGGGCGCATCCCTACTACCTCGAGGTCTGGCGCGCCGCCGCACCCGCGATCGATTTCTACTCGCCCGACGTTTACTGGAGCGACTTCGATCACTGGTGCGACCGGTACACCGAGAACGGCAACCCTTTCTTCGTGCCGGAGGCCCGCAACGACGTTGGACCGTACTGGGCGTATTACGCCTTCGGCGAGGCGCGGGCTTTTGGATTCTCGCCCTTCGCGATCGACGACGTCCCGGACCTTGCCCTTAGGCCGGACGAGACCGCGAAAAATCCGATCGCCGGCTCGTACGCCGTCCTCGGCGAGCTCGCGGGGCTCCTGCCGCAGGCGCAGGCCGAGGGCCGCACCCGCGGCGTGCTGGTCAGCGTCGGCAACCCGCGCGGATCCCAGACCGTTGCCCTCGGCGGCTTTCTTTTCCAGGCGAGCCTTGCCCGCTCCTATCCTGCGAATGCGATCGAGCAGGACAACGGCGCGATGCTCGTGCTGCAGGAGGGCGACGGGGATTTCCTGATCGCCGGAAGCGCGCTGCGGGTAACGGTGTCGAACGACCCCGAGAAGACTTCGGCTCCGGCCGGCATCGCCAGCGTCGAGGAGGGCGTGATCGAGAACGGCCGCTGGCGCACCCTCACACGCCCCAACGGCGACGAGGACAACCAGGGCCACACGCTCTTCTTGGGAGCGCACAAGTTCACGCTCCTGCGGGTTCGGGTCTACCAGCTCGCGCAGTAGCCCGCCTCTCATCCTCCGACCAGCACCGCGCGGTGCGCGGTCCTGAGGCCCTTGTCGAAGCCGCCGGAGAGAAACGCGTGCGCCGCGAGCGCCAGCACCTTGTAGTTGTCCGATGAGAGGCACGCCGAACACCCATCGATATTCGGCCAGGTGCCGGCGATCCACGAGGTGCCCGACTCGAAGACCGAGTCGGTGACCGCGACACGGGTGCATCCGCCACCCCTCCAGAGACGCACGAGCGCCTCGGACCACGCGAGGAACGGGGCCCTGCGCTCGGGAACAATGCGGACCTCGACGATCGTCTCGACATGGTGGGGAATCGTGCCGAGGTATTCCGCCCGCAGGGAGAGCTTGCGAAGCACCTCGTCCTGCTTGATCCGGATGTCGGTCGCGTTGCGCTGCACCGAGAGCGAGCGGTTCTCGAGGCGCATGTCGTAGCCAATCCCGGAGAAACCGTCGCAGCCGACGAGCTTCAGCGACTCGCACCCGACATACCACGCGAAGTGAAGGAGCGGCTGAATCGTCCCGTTTGAGGTAAAGAGCTGCGCGCAGTCCCGGATTTCCCCCAGCGGCCGCGAGAGAAGCTCGGAGGGAAGGTTTGGTCCGCCCTTAGTGTACGCCACGTACTGCGAAACGGCCGCGAGCACCGGGTCGTCCGGTCCGCTCACCAGGCCGCGCGCCCGGGAATTCGCGGGTCCTGTCTCCGGCTGGTCGACGACCACGACCGGGAGGGATTTCCTCTCCGTGTCGGCGAGCCAGCAGCGCATCGAGGAGTCATGCGCGAAGAAGTAAGAGGGCTGACCAGGCGCCAGAAATTTTTCCTGGCCCACCGCGTCGTTGATGAAGAACACCGGCCCTCCACCCTCGCCCAGTTCCTCATACCTGAAGTGGGTGGGACCTCGGCCGACGACCCAGCCCACCTGCCCGGAATGGCGGTTGCAGAAGGATGCAAATGGGAGTCCGGGCATCGGCTGGGAGGGGGCACTTGGGGCGCCCGCACCACACGACGCATCTCGGCGAATTTCGTTTCGGCAAAAGCGTTCTTAACGCGCCATCCCTCAACTGCTTGAACGGGAATTCGACCGGTATCATCGAGTCAAAATGAGATCCCTTGTATTTAAAGTGAGTTTATTACACCACGACTCGGCATCGACCCGGCAGGGGCTGTCCCGCGCGCGCCGGGACAGCTCGTATCCAGCGCTGCGACGCCTCAGGGCGACCAGGGCGCCGTGACGATTGAGGAGATGCCGCCCCTCCCCTTCCAGTCCGCGATCACCGTCAGGCTGCGGGGCTTCAGGATCGTGCCCAGGTCGTCGCAGATCTTGTTCGTGACGGCCTCGAAGAACATCCCCTCGTTACGGAAGGCGTGGAAGTAGAGCTTGAGCGACTTCAGCTCCACGCACTTCTTGTCGGCCACGTAGCGGACCGTGATGGACCCGAAGTCCGGATGCCCGGTGATCGGGCACATGGAGGTGAACTCGTGATGGGTGTGCTCGATCACATAGTCGCGACCGGCTGACGGATTGGGGAACACCTTTAGGATCTTGAGAGAAGCCATGGGACCGGGATCCTGCAGCCCGAGGCCGCCGCACGCAATTCCCTATGGGCCGGCCGGGGTCCCCAGGGCCTTGGCGACGATCGGCGAGACCTGGCTGCCCAGGAGTTCGATTGAGCGCGCCATCTTGGCGTGGGCCATCGTCGCGACGCTCATCTGGAAGGTAATCCGTGAGATGCCGCCCAGGGACTTGTTCACGTGCAGGATCTTCTCCGCAACCGCCGCGGGATCCCCGATCAGGTAGGCGCCGGTCGGCCCGCGGGTGGCGTCGAACTGCGCGCGGGTCGTGGGCGCCCAGCCCCTCTCCTTGCCGATCTTCGTGAAGGTCTGTGCGAATCCCGGGTAGAAGTCGTCCGCGGCCTACGCGGTCGTGTCTGCGACAAAGCCGATCGAGTGGACGCCCACCGTCAGGCTCTGCGCGGAATGACCCGCGCGGCGGCCGGCCTCGCGGTACAAGTCGACCAGAGGGCGGAAGCGGTGCGGCTCGCCGCCGATGATCGCCACCATGAGCGGCAGCCCGAGCGTCCCCGCCCTCATGAAGGACTGGGGCGTGCCCCCTACGCCGATCCAAATCGGCAGGCGTTCCTGGAACGGCCGCGGGTACACGGCCTGGCCCATCAGGGCCGCCCGGTGCTTCCCTGACCACGTGACCTTCTCGCTCTCCCGGATCTTGAGCAGCAGCTCGAGCTTCTCGCTGAAGAGCTCGTCGTAGTCGTCGAGCTCCAGGCCGAAGAGCGGGAACGACTCGATGAACGATCCGCGGCCGACGACGATCTCCGCCCTCCCCTTGGAGATCAGGTCCAGAGTCGCGAAGTCCTGGAAGACCCGCACCGGGTCATCGGCGCTCAGGACCTTGACCGCGCTCGTGAGCCGGATCCGCTTCGTGCGCGCGGCCGCGGCGGCCAGGATGACGGCAGGGGCCGCATCGAGGAACTCGCGGCGGTGGTGCTCGCCGATCCCGAACACATCAAGGCCGGCCTGGTCGGCCAGCTCGATCTCGCTTAGCAGGTTGGCCATGCGCTCGGCATGGCTGAGCGTGACGCCCGTGGACGGATCGGGGATCGAGGACGCGAAGCTGTCTATTCCGATTTGCACCCCACAACCCTATGCGAGGAACGGGAAATAGGCGAACCGCCCTCTTTTGCGCCCTACCTGATGTCGTTGGTCGTCGCCCCGTCCCAGTTCTTGTCCAGGAACAGGTACCGGTCGCGGTGGGCGTCCGGCGCAGCGGACGGGGTCGGGGTGATGTCCATCACCTGGTAGCCGTCGGCGCTCCGGTACTCCGGCCAGACGGGCAGGCCCTCCCCGTTCGGGTTGCCGGTCTTCGCGAAGTTGGTCCAGTAGGACGACATGATGTCCGAGACCTTGTGGTCCTCGGGCCGCCACGGGAGCTTCTTCCAGGTGATCGTCCTGAAGACGTACTCGATCTCCCAGGAGTGGTTGGCGGTCGGCTCAGCACCCGGGGCCGCGTCGGCCGCCAGCGGGAGCGGGTTATCGAACATGTAGCGGTAGACGGGCGAGCCGCCGGTCTTTCCCTGGAGCTCGAGCCACTTCCATGTGCCGTAGGCGATGGACCTGTCGCCTTCGAAGTCAGCCGCGGCCCTCTTCGCCTCGGCGTCGGTTCCCGCGGCGTAGACCTTCAGGAAGTCGTCCGCCTGGCTCCCGAATTTGGACTTCGCGATGGCCACGTAGTTCGCGAGATTCGGCGCCTTGCTTTCAAAGTACTGGCCCGGGCCGCCCTCGTCGCGGTTCCAGCCGGCGATGAGCGGCACGTGCGCCTGCTCGCCCGCCTTGTAGATGTCCAGGACCGAGCTCGTCACGAAGTAGTTGTCGATGTTCGGCTGGAACTCGTCGTCGTCGTGCCTGAGCTGGGCCTTCAGGAGGTCCTGGGCGGGCATGGCCCTCAGCTCCGCGAGGGACGTCTTGCCGATCTCGGCATCAAAGGAGGCACACTTGGCCAGGGCCTCCGCGTGGCTCACGAGGCGGAACTCCGGCGCCAGGCAGGCGCCGCTCTCGCCGATCGCACGCGTGAAGAGGCCGCGGGAGAGCGGCGAGGCCACGAGAGCGCAGACTGAGCCCGAGCCCGCGGACTCGCCGAAGATCGTCACGTTGTCCGGGTCGCCGCCGAAGGTCGCGATGTTGGCCCTGACCCAGCGAAGCGCCGCGACCTGGTCCAGGAGGCCGTAGTTGCCCGAGGACCCGTGGGCCGTCTCCTTGTCGAGCTCGGGGTGCACCATGAAGCCGAAGACGCCAAGGCGGTAGTTCATGCTGACGACGATGACGCCCTTCTTGCTGAGGTTGCCGGCGTCCTGCCTGGGCTCCGAGGTCGAGCCGGCCGCGTAGCCGCCGCCGTAGATCCAGACCATGACCGGCAGCTTGCCCTCGGCGTGCTCCGGCTTCCAGAGGTTCAGGTAGAGGCAGTCCTCGCTCGGGCCCGCGTCATGAAACACCATGTCGCTGTAGATGAAGCCCTGCATCGGGCGCGCCCCGAAGTCGACCGCCTGGCGGACGCCGGTCCACGGCACGACCGGCTGGGGCTCCCTCCAGCGAAGGTCGCCGACCGGCGGGGCCGCGAAGGGGATCCCTTTGAAGGTGCGGACCTTGTCGTCGGCGCTCACTACGCCCTCGATGACGCCGCCCGTGACGGCGGCCCGGACATGGCGAAGCTCCTGCGCATTGAGGAGCGCGGGAAAGGCGAGTGCAGAGAGAAGGAGGAGGCGGTGGAGGGGTTTCATGGGGCGAAAGCCTGGGGGTTACTTCAGCTGCTTGGTCAGGAAGGCGAAGGTGATCGCCGTCTCGTAGGCGCGCTGCTCGTTCGTGGCGCTGCTGCTGTGGCCACCCTCGGTCTGCTCGAAGAAGAGGACGTCGTGGCCCTGCTCCTGCATTTTGAAGGCCATCTTGCGGGCGTGGCCCGGATGCACCCGGTCGTCGCGGGTCGAGGTCGTGAAGAGCACCCGGGGATAAGTGACGCCCGGACGGGTGTTCTGGTAGGGCGAGTACTTGGAAATGTACGCCCACTCCTCGGGCACGTCCGGGTTGCCGTACTCCGCCATCCAGCTGGCGCCCGCCAGCAGGTGGCTGTAGCGCTTCATGTCCAGGAGCGGGTTCTGGCAGACCACGGCGTTGAAGAGGTCCGGCCTCTCCGTCGTCATGACGCCCATCAGGAGGCCGCCGTTGCTGCCGCCGACGATGCCCAGGTGCCTGGGCGACGTGATCTTTCGCGACACGAGGTCCTCGGCGACCGAGATGAAGTCGTCGTAGGCCCTCTGGCGGTGCTCCTTGAGCGCAGACTCGTGCCACGTCGGCCCGAACTCCCCTCCCCCCCGGATGTTCGAGAGGATGAAGACGCCGCCCTTCTCGAGCCATGCCGAGCCGTAGCCGCCGCTGTAGAACGGGTTCATGGAGACCTCGAAGCCGCCGTAGCCGTAGAGGATCGTCGGGTTTGAGCCGTCGAGGACCAGGCCCTTTCGCGACACCTGGAAATACGGGACCTTCGTGCCGTCCTTGGAGGTGGACTCGTGCTGGGTCACCTCCAGGCCCTCGGCGTTGAAGAAGGAGGGCAGCTGCTTGAGCAGCTCGCGGCCTGCGCCTACCCGTCCGAGATAGAGGCTTGTCGGCGTAAGGAAGTCCGAGGTCGTCAGGAAATAGTCGTCGGTCTCCGGATCCACGGCCTGGACCTCGTTGTTGCCGAATTCCGGGGCGTCCATCGGCTCGCGCGACCACGAGCCGTCGGGCTGGGGCCTCCTCACGTAGAGGCGGTTCTTCACGTCATCGAGCTCGTTGACGATGAGGCAGTCCCGAAGGCCCGTCGCGCTCGAGAGCGAGATGCGGGCGCTGGGCGTGAAGAGCATCGTGAAGTGCCGGTCGCCGGCCAGGAACTTGTCCAGGTCGGCGGCCAAAAGCGCGCCGCCCGGGTAGTCTGTGCCGCCCGTCGACCAGCCCTTTCTCAGGGTCACGATCAGGAAATTGCGGAAGGTGGAGACCTTCGCGTCCTCCGGGACCTCGAGTTTTGTCAGCCTGCCGTCCCTCACGAGGAACGTCTGCCCGGTGTAGAACGTCACCGCGCGGTACACGAACTCGCGGTGGTACCCCGGTTCGTTCGACGTGTAGCCGAGCGACTGCACATCCTCCTTCTGCCCCTCGAAGATCGTTGTTGCCGATGCAAGCGGCGTGCCGCGCCTCCACGACTTGACGACACGGGCGTAGCCCGAGTCGGTCAGGGTGCCCGGGCCGAAATCGGTCCCGACGAAGAGGGAGTCGGCGCCCTGCCAGTCGATGGCGCTCTTGGACTCCGGGACGACGAAACCGTCCTTCACGAAGCTCTTTGTCACGAGGTCAAACTCGCGCACGACCACCGCGTCGCCGCCGCCCCGGGTCAGGCCCACGAGGCAGCGCGTGTAGTCCGGGTACCTCATGTTCTGATAGGACCAGTACCAGTTCTCCTTCTCGTCGGCGGCCAGCTTGTCCACGTCGAGCACCGTCTCCCACGCCGGATCCGGCTTCCTGAACTCCTGCAGCGTCGTGCGCCGCCAGATGCCGCGCACGTGCTGGGCGTCCCTCCAGAAATTGTAGTAGTAATCGCCGGCCTTCGTGACGAAGGGGATCTTCTCCTTGGAGTCGTAGATCGAGAGGAGACGCTGCCTCATGGCCTCAAAGTCCGCCCCCGCCGTCAGCTCCTTCCTCGTCACCTCGTTCTGGGCCTTGGCCCAGGCCAGCGCGCGGTCCCCGGTCACGTCCTCTAGCCACAGGTTTGGATCCGCCTCCTGCGCAACCATTGCAACCGTCGACATGAGACCCAGTAGAAACAGGGGTAGCGATTTCATCCAGTGAGTTTTACAAAAAGGGAGGGCGGCCGCAAGCCGTGTGCAGGCCCAAAACCCCGAAATCTGCACGAAACCGGGGAGCCGGGATGCCGAAGCCGCTGTCCAAGTTTCCAACCCCCTTCCCACCATGGAAACAGTCCTCATGACCCTGCCCCGGGAACTGCTCTGCGCCGTCATCGGGGGAACCCTGGGCGGAATCGGAATGATAGCCGTGATGAAATTCATCACCCGGGCCGAATGGGCCCGCTACGACATGATTGTCGCCATCGGGAGCCTGGTGACGAAGCGCAGGGAGAACGCGACCCGGGTCGGCCTCATCATCCATGCCGTCTCGGCCATATTCTTCGCCTTCCTCTACACGCTCGCCATGGGCAAGTTCGGCCTGGCGCACCTGCCGACCTCCATCTTTGCCGGGCTCATCATCGGCTTCATCCACGGGTTCGTGATCAGCATCCTGCTGGTCTGGGTGGTGGCGGAGCAGCACCCGCTGCAGGAGTTCCAGAGCGCAGGCTTCGCCGTGGGCCTGGTCCACTTCGCGGGGCACCTGGCCTACGGCGCCATCGTCGGCCTGATGGTCGGCGTGATCGCCGGCTAAGCCCTCAGGCGATCGCCAGGCCCGGGTCGACCGTGGCGGCGAGCCCCGCCTGGCCCTTGTTCTCCACGATCCCATGGGCGACCGCGTAGCGCGTCAGCCCGGCGATGTCATGGATCCCCAGGCTATTCATGACGTGCTGGCGGTGCTTCTCGACCGTCTTGATGCTGATCCCGAGCACCGCGGCGATCTGCCGGTTCGGATGGCCCTCGGCCACCAGCTGGAGCACCTCGCGGCCCCGCGTCGTCATCTCCGGCTTCTTCGGCTGGGGCCTCCCGCGCGTGCGCGTGGAGCGCGGGTCGTCCCGCATCCGCCTGGAAATAGAGGGGCTGTAGAACGTCCTTCCCTTGGCCGCCTCGCGCACCGCCGTCAGGAGATCCGCCGCGGCCGTCTGCTTGACGAGGTAGCCGGAGACGCCGGCCTCCGTCAGCTGCTCGACGTACTCGTCGTCCGAGTAGGAGGAAAGGACGAGGAGCTTCGAGGGAAGGCCGAGGGAGACGATCTGGCGCACGGCCTCGACGCCATTCAGGTTCGGCATCGCCAAGTCCATCACGATCACGCTCGGCAGGAGCTGCTGGGCCATGGCCACGGCCTCGCGGCCGTCCTCGGCCTCGCCCACGACCTCGATGTCGGCCTCGGCGCACAGGAGCGAGCGCAGGCCCTGGCGCACCACGGCGTGGTCCTCAGCAAGCAGTACGGATATTGTTTTCATAGTTGATGCCTGGAGAGCCGCCCGGGGGCGGCATTGGAAAGAGAGAACCCGTCTCGTCGCCGCCCATGGGGTGCTTGGGCGGCGACTCGAAGGGTACCTTCACGCGAACACGCGTTCCCTTTGACGGTGCGGATTCGATCGTGAAGTTCCCGTTCACATGGCGCACCCGCTCCTTCATCCCGAGGAGCCCGAGCCTGCCTGTGGCCTTCTCGCCGAGCTTGTCCTCGACCAGGAAGGAGCACCCGTTGTCGGCAACCTCCATCGTGAGCCCGTCGCCTGACGACGTGAACTCGATCTTAACGGCTGTCGCCTTTGCGTGCTTGAAAACGTTGTTGAGGGCCTCCTGGGCCACACGGAAGAGGACCTCGCTGCGCGCCCCGTCGATGCGCGAGAGGTCCGGATGCGCGAGGAGCTCGGTCTTGATCCCGGTCCTCTGCGTGAAGAGGGCGACGTGCGCCCGCAGCGCGGAGTGCACGCCCAGGTGGTCCAGCATCGCCGGCCTTAGCTCGCGCGCAAAACGGTGCACGGTCTCCATCGTCTGCTCGATCAACTGCTCGGCGTCGGCGACCCGCTTCACGAACGAGCCGTCGGCGTGGGCCTGCTTCTTAAGCACCGCGATCGCCACGTTGACGGCCGTCAGCGCCTGCCCGATCTCGTCGTGGAGCTCGCGGCTGATGCGCTTCCTCTCGTCCTCCTGGACGGAGAGCACCTTGGCGGAGAGCTCGCGAAGGTCGCGCTCCATGTTGTGCGCCTGCTGGAACAGCTTGAAGTAGTGGTCCTTGCTTTCCCGTAGCGCCCCCTCGACGCGCTGGCGCACGCGGATCTCCTCCTCGAGGTTCGCGTTGCTCTTGGAAAGCTCCTCGTTGCGCTCGGCGAGGACGCCGTTGATCTGCTGCAGGCGCTCCCTGGCTCCGCGGAATCCCCGGTAGGCCGCCTCGAAGGGCGAGAGAGCCTCAAGGAGGAATGACTCAAGCCCAGGCACCCCCGCGCACATGTCGCGGGGAAGTGCGCCGTCGGCCATCGCCTGGTGATGGAGGCGGATGATGTCCACGATCCCGAGGCCGGCGTTCATCGCCGCGCGGCCCAGTTCGTAGGCCTGCTGGAGCGTCGCCTCATCCGGGTGCGCCAGGTACTCCGCCAGCGCCTCGTGGTAGGTCACCGGGAGGCTCGGGAGCGTCCCCTGTGTCACGGCTTCGCTGGTGTCGGCCCTGGGCGTCATCGAGGTTGGTTCAGGACATCCACTTGGTCATGGTCACCGTCGTGCCGAGCCCCGCGGCCGACACGATCTCGAAATCGTCCACCAGCAGCCGGGCACCCGGCAGGCCGACGCCATTGCCCGCGCCGCGGCAGGCGCCATAGTTCACCGCGCCCTCGATGTCGGGGATTCCCGGGCCCGTGTCGCGGGCGACGATCGTCAGCCCCCTCCGGCCCTCGACCGTGACGCTACGGAAGATGATCTCCCCGTTCTCGGCGTGCTCCACGATGTTGCGGGCCACCTCGAAAATCGCGGCGGCCACGAGCGAGGCGTCGGGCATCCCGAAGCCCAGGGAAAGTGCTTGGAACCTTCCCAGGCGGCGAGCAGTCAGAACGTCCGCCGTGCAGCGGATTTCGGTCTGTCTCTCATCATCAAATTCTATGACGGGAATGTCCCGTGTCTTCGAATTAACGAAATGCATCAGGCAGGAACTTTGTCGGGTTGAGCTATGAATTTTGAACGTTTCAGCAGACACGCGATAGTAACGGTTTGGAAATATTGGTTCCTGAAATTCGCCCGCATCGTTAACCCACTAAAAATTCGGTATTTGCAAAGCGCCCAGGCGCGCTGCGCAGCGGCTGGTGGGTGGTGACCCACGGGGTGACCTCCCGCCCATCGCGCAAAACGCACACTAAATGCCCGTAGTTGGGGAACCAATCCCACCCGTCCCTTACAGTTTGTGGTAATTCCGGCGAAGCTGATGCTTAATTTCCAGGCAAGGATTGGCGCCCAGGCCGCGCATGAACGGGTCGTCCTTTCATCGAGAAGGACGACGCGGGTTTGCGTTAACTGGGACGGCTTCCGGGAGTAGCCGATCAATCCGAGCGT
The DNA here is from genome assembly GCA_035656555.1 of Opitutaceae bacterium. Classification (GTDB taxonomy): domain Bacteria; phylum Verrucomicrobiota; class Verrucomicrobiia; order Opitutales; family Opitutaceae; genus Palsa-1447. The sequence continues at coordinate 1,772 of DASRSJ010000067.1, read as the reverse complement.
GCCATCCCCCGCCGTGCCCTCCCCCGTCCTCAAGTCAGCCAGCCCGGCGGTCCTCCGCCTCTCGTTCGAGCCGGACATCGAGTCAGCTAGGGAGGTCTCCGTCGCGATCCGAAGCTTCCTCGCCGAACAGGGGATGCCGGAGAAGGAAATATTCTCCTACGAGCTTTGCATCGCCGAGGCCTGCTATAATGCAGTCGAGTACGTCGGTGCGGAGGCGCGCGGAAACCGCCCCGTCGCCGAGGCCATCTTCACGCCTGAATTGATCGAGCTTCGCGTCACCGACTACACGCCCGGGTTCGACCTTCCCCCGCGTGTGCCGCAGCCCTCGCCGCTCAGCGAGCGAGGCCGCGGCCTCTTCCTGATCCAGGCCGTGATGGACGAGGTGCGCTACCTGCGAAGCACGAGCGAGAACACCCTCGTCATGAGGAAGAGGCGCCGCCCGAGCGACCCCCTGCTCGCCAAGGGCCAGAGCGCCGCCCATCAGCTCTTCGAGGCCCGGGAGGCGATGGAGACCATGGGCCGGGAGCTCAAGATGCAGTCCGACATCCTCTCCGCGGTCTTCCGCTGCTGCGCCGAGATGGGACGCGGCGCGGAAACGGCCGAGGGCTTCGGCGAGCGCCTCCTGTCAGACCTCCTGCAGCTGACGGCCGCCGACTGGTATGTGCTGAGGCTCCTGGCTCCCGACGGGGCGAGCCTGACCGTCGTCTCCGCCTCCGAGGGCAGTCCCGCCTCGGGCCCCATTGCGATCCCCACGCGGGGAACTGCGGCGGGCGGCTATGAGGCCATGGTGGCCGCGAGCGGAAACCCGATCCAGTTCACGATCCGCGAGTGCAGCAATTCCGCTGAGCCCCTGATCTCCATCGGCGCCGAGGGCGCCGGGATCGTCCATCCGCTCCGCTTTGGCGGGACACTTGTCGGCACACTGGCCATCGGCCGCCGCGCCGGCGAATTCCCCGTCGGACGCCTCCAGGGCGAGGTTGTCCGCGCGCTGGCCGAGTTCCTCGCCATCCAGACCCTCAACCTGCGCCACCGCACGGACGAGGTCCGAAACCGCGTTGTCGCGAAGGAGTTCGAGATCGCAAAAGAGATACAGCATCTCCTTTTGCCACGCACGCTCCCGCAGGTCGCGGGCTTCGGGCTGGCTGGGGGCTGGAGAAGCGCGCGCGAGGTCGGCGGCGATTTCTACGACGCGATCGCGCTCAGCAGCACATCCATGATCCTCATGATGGTGGACGTGATGGGCAAGGGCGTGCCGGCCGCGCTGTTTGCGACGACGCTGCGCGGGCTCCTTCGGGGCTTAGCCTCGCGCAGCTCTGATCCGTCGCAGCTCCTGGGCAGCCTGAACCGGCTCCTGCACAAGGACCTCTCGGCCGTCGCCATGTTCATGACGGTGCAGATGGTCCATGTGGACTTCGCGAAACGCAGGATCACGGCCGCGGGCGCGGGACACTGCCCGATCCTCATCTCCCACCCCGGGCGGCGCGGCGTCGCCGCGCTTGCGACCCAGGGCGTTCCTATCGGCGTCCTGCCGGAGTCGGCCTACGCCAACGTCGTCGAGATGTTCGACGCGCCGGCGACCATGCTCCTCTACACGGACGGCCTGACCGACATGCGTGACGCCGAGGGCAGGATGTACGGGCCGAGGCGCCTCATGTCCTGGATGCGCGCCAACGCCACGCCCGGACGGGCCGCCGCGGAACTGCGCGACCTCCTCAACGCCGAGATGGACGCGTACCGCGGCACGGCGGAGATGGCCGACGACCAGGCGTTCC
>DASRSJ010000066.1:0-28702 GCA_035656555.1 Opitutaceae bacterium | reverse complement strand
TGGAAGGTGTGGCTCGATACCCTGGGCTCGAAGCAAGGTGCCATGCAGGTCGACGCACGCGATGGGACCCACCCCGTCATCGTGCCGATCCACGACATCCTGCAAGCCGGAAACAGCTTTGACACCATCACCTACTCCAAGGGCCAGGCGGTCATCCGGATGCTGGAGGCCTATGTCGGCGAGGCGGCGTTCCGCTCGGGCGTGCGCCACTACATGAAGGACTACGCCTACGGCAACACGGAGACGGATCAGCTGTGGGCCGAGGTCGATGCGGCGAGCGACCGCAAGCTGACGTCCGTGGCGCACGACTTTACGCTTAGGCCGGGTGTGCCGATGCTCACGGTGTCTCCCGCCGGCAACGGCATCTCCCTCAGCCAGGAGAGATTCGCCTATGACGCCTCAGGAGACGCGGGAGGGGCATGGAAGGTCCCCGCCCTTGTCCAGCCAAGCTCCGGCAGCGATCCCCTCGCTATTATTCGTGTGGAGAACGAGGCAGGCCACCCATCGCTGCTGCCCGGGGCGCCGGCAGGCTCAGTTGTGAATGCCGGCCAGACGGCCTATTTCCGGGTGCGCTACGAAGGAAAGGCCTTTGACGCGCTGTGCGGGCGCTTCGGCACGCTTACGCCCGACGACCAGATAGGCATAATCAATGACGCCTACTCCATCGGGACCGCCGGCAAGGAGCCGATGTCGGAGCTCCTTCGCCTCTCGGAGCGGCTGCCCGCTAACGCCTACCCGAGCGTGTGGACCACCTTGGTGGCGCGCCTGACCTACCTGGACCAGGCCTACGACGGGCAAGCTGGCCAGCCCGCATTCCGGCGGTTCGTGACCGAAGTCACCTCCCCTGTCCTGCGCAGGATAGGGCTCGAGGCTGTCCCAGGAGAGTCGGCAAATGCCGAGATCGAACGGACCGATCTCCTTGGCCTTTTGGGACGAATCGGGGACCCGGCCGTCGTTGGGTGGGCAAAGGGGAAGTTCACGGCATTCCTGAAGGAGCCCTCGTCGATCTCAGGCACCGAGCGGATCACGGTCCTAAGGATCGTTGCCGTGAACCCCGACCTAGGCACATGGGAAAGCCTTCATTCACTGGAGGTGAACGCTCCTTCCGGCATCGAGAAGGACCAGTACGTCGACCTTGTAGGCGCCGCGTCCGACCTGGGACTGGCACAGAGGGCCCTCGACGCGTCGCTCACGGGTGAGATGGAACCCACGCTCCGGCCCCAGATTGTCTCCGACGTGAGCCGCCGGCACTCCCTCATGGCCCTGAACTTCGCGATCCAGCACTGGGACGAGCTGAAGCAGTTCATCGAACCGACCATCTGGGCCAGGTATGTCCCGCGCCTGGCGAGCAATTCATTCGACGACAGCGTCCTCGGCCCCCTCGAGGCCTATGCGGGGAGCCATATACCGGTCAGCGCCCAACAGGGCGTCCACACAGCCGAGTCGCAGGTTCGCTTCGCCGCGGCCGTAAGGGCGCAGCGCCTGCCTGAGATCGACCGATGGCTGGCAACCCGCGCCCAGTAGCGCAAGGCGGGGAGCGTCAAGGCAGCCAGGGGAACTTCGCCGCGTTCGGCTTTCGCTTCTCCCGCTGGGCCGAGTGGAATTCCTTCGCCTCCTCGCTCATGTAGTAGAGGAGCGTGGCGTTGCCCGAGAGTTCCTGGATGCCCGCCTGGCCGTCGAGCTCGGCGTTGAAGGCGCTCTTCAGGAGCCTGATCGAGAGCGGACTCTTCTGGAGAATCTCGTTCGCCCAGGCGACGCCCTCGTCCTCAAGCGAATCGATCGGCACCACCGTGTTGATGAGGCCCATCTCCAGGGCCTGCAAGGCCGTGTACTTGCGGCAGAGAAACCAGATCTCGCGCGCCTTCTTCTGCCCGACCAGACGGGCGAGGTAGCTTGATCCAAAACCGCCGTCGAAGCTTCCCATCGCGGGACCGACCTGGCCAAAGATCGCGTTGTCGGCCGCGATCGTCAGGTCGCACACGACGTGGAGGACGTGGCCGCCGCCGATGGAGTAGCCCGCCACAAGCGCGATCACAACTTTCGGCATCGAGCGGATGAGCTTCTGGAGGTCGAGCACGTTGAGCCTCGGGACGCCGTCGCCGCCGACGTAGCCCGCGCTTCCCCGCACACTTTGGTCGCCCCCGGCGCAGAAGGCGTACTTGCCGTCCTTGTGCGGACCCGCGCCCGTCAGGAGGACGACACCCACCTTCTGGTCGTCGCGCGCGTCGCTGAAGGCCTCGATCATCTGCGTGATCGTCTCGGGCCGGAAGGCGTTCCTCTTCTCGGGCCTGTTGATCGTGATCTTCGCGATCCCGCCCGCCTTCTGGTAGATGATGTCGGAGTATGCCTTAACCTTTTTCCATTTGGTCGCCATGGGAATATAAGTGTTAGCCCTGCCGGCCCGCGGAGGCAAACGCGTCCTTGCGCCAGGCGGCGTCGCGCTTGCGGTCGGTGGTTAGCTCGAGGACCCGCACGCCCTGGGCGGGCAGCGCCGTCACGAGCGACTGGAAGTGGGACCAGTCCTCGACATGGACGTGCTCGATGCCGTGCGCTGAGCAGAGCTTGGCGAAATCAACCTCCTGGGGCGTCGCGAAGTACTCCTCGAAGATCGGCTCAAACTGGGCGACCGGCAAGTGCTCGAAGATACCCCCTCCCCGGTTGTTGATGAGGATGATCGTCAAGCCGCCACGCAGGCGCGGCGCCGTGAGGAAGCCGTTCGAATCATGGAGGAGCGCCAAGTCGCCGGTCAGGAGGACGGCCGGGGGCCCGCCATGGGCCACGCCCATGGCGGTCGATAGCGTGCCGTCGATGCCGTTCGCTCCCCTGTTGAAGAAGACCCGTATGCCCTTGTCGTTCGCGGACCAGACAAACTCCATGTCCCGGATCGGCATGCTGTTCGCCACAGAGAGAGAGACCTGCGCCGGCAGGTGCCGGCTGAGAAGCCAGGCGGCCTTGGGCTCGACGAGGGCCTCCTCGCTTGCCAGGCGCAGGTCGAGGACCGCCTGGGCCCGGCTCTCATGGCTCGCCCAGAGGCGCTCGTAGCCATTCGGGGCCTCGGTCGAGGGAAGGGCCTCGGCCAGCGATGAAAGGGGCAGGACGAGCCTCCTTGTGGCCCCGTGGAGGGCGTCCCTGTTGTCGTGGCGGTCGGTTATGAAGAGGATCGGGGCGGCGCTGGACTCCACCACAACCCGCAGGACCTTGCTGGTCGGCCATTCCCCGAGGCAGAGGACGAACTCGGGCTTGAGCGAGTCCGCGAGGGCCGGGTTCCTCAGGATCGCGTCGTAGCGGGTCACCATGTGGGGGACCACGGCCGCGTGGTTGCGGACCGGGGAAAGCCCGTCCGCCAACACGGGCCAGCCTAGCTTGCGCGCGATCTGGCCGACCGAGGCCGCATATCCGGCCGGGTTGGATGTGAGCGCGGGTCCCGCGATGATGAGGCCGTGGACCATGCTCGAGATGCCTGGCAGCTCGGAGACTGCGATTACCGTGTCGGGGGCCGCCAGGTGGGTGAAGAAAAGGTCCCAGTCGATCGGCGCCGCGAAGGCGCTTGTCGCGCCGCCGTCCTCGGTTGGGACCAGGGGGTCGCGGAACGGCGCGTTCAGGTGCACCGGGCCGGGCGAGGGGGCGAGCGAACTCTCAACCGCATGCGCCACGGTCTGCCTCAGGTAGCGCATGAGCGGCAGTGTCAGCTCCGGCACGGACAGCTCGTGGTAGAACGGGGTGAACGATCCGTAAAGCTTGTGCTGGTCGATTGTCTGGCCGGAGGCGCAGTCGCGCATCTCGGGCGGACGGTCCGCGGTGATGACAATGAGCGGCACCCCAGCCTCGTGGGCCTCGACTACGGCCGGGAAGTAGTTGGCGCCTGCGGAACCGCTCGTGCACAGGAGGACGACGGGCCTGAGCTCCCTCTTGGCGATCCCCAAGGCAAAGAATGAGGCCGACCTCTCGTCCAAGACGGGGATCGCCTCAATGCCGGGATGCCTCGCGAAGGCAAAGGCCAGCGGTGTTGAGCGCGAGCCCGGCGAGACGATGGCGGTCGTGACCCCCGAGCGCACCAGAGTCTCCGCTATCACGCTGCCCCAGAGCGCATTCACGTTCCTGAAATCCATCGAGGGCGCCGTGGAAGGATGAGCCATGGCTAGGATTCGAGGAGCGCGTCCTGCATCGCCCTGAACTTGAGCTCGGTCTCGGCGAACTCCTTCTCGGGCGCTGAGCCGGCGACAATCCCGGCACCCGCGTACATCCGGGCCTTGGAGCCGTCGATGAGCGCCGAGCGCAGGGCGACCGTGAACTCCCCTCCCCCGCGCGAATCCACCCAGCCCACCGCGCCGCAGTAGAGGCCGCGGGGAAAGGCCTCGAGCTCGGCGATCATGGGGACAACGACCTCGCGCGGCGTGCCGCCCACGGCCGGCGTCGGGTGCAGCCGCGAGAGCATGTCGAGGAGGCGCACACCCTTTGGCAGGTCCGCCTCAATCGGCGTGTGGAGGTGCTGCACGTTCGGAAGGCGCTTGAGGAGCGGGCGCTCCGAGTGCCTGAGGTCAAGACCGAGCGGAGAGAGCCTGCGGACGATGGAATCAAGGACGATGCGGTGCTCGCGCAGGTCCTTCTCGCTCTGCAGGAGTTTGCCGCCAAGCGACGCGTCCTCGCTGGCCGTCGATCCGCGGTGGGCGGAGCCCGCCAGGGCCTCGGTCGTCATGACGCCGTCCTCCACCTTGAGCAGCCGCTCGGGGCTCGCCCCAATGAAGCTCTGGCCGGCGCCGTTCGCCACCGAGAAGGCGCTGCACTCCGGGAACCGCTGGCGAAGACCGTTCAGGATACGAAGGGGGTCAAAGGCCGCCTTGGACCTCACGTCCTTGGCCCGGGCCAGCACGATCTTCTGCATCTCCCCGCGCGAGATCCTCTCGATGGCCCGGCTGACGGCCGTCTCATAGCTTCTCCTGCCTCCCACCTCGTCGATCGACGAGGCGTCCGCCACCTGACCCTCCGGGAATTCAGCGGCGCTGTAGTCAAACGAGCGGAACTTCGAGTGGGCGTTCCAGACGCGGGCCGCGAGGCTCTGGACCGCGGAATCCGCTTCAAGGAGCAGGTTGGCCACGGCGGCCGTGCGCCCACCACGGTGGGCGACCTGCCAGCGCGGGACGAAGACTGAGGCGGACTCAAAGGGCTCGCCCTCGCCGACCTTGTCGAGGAACGCGAACGCCCCAAAGAAATACGGCCCCCCGAACGGTACCTCCTGGTCGCCCACGGCCACCGTGTCATCGAGCGTGCGGTCGATGAAGGCCTGGACCTCGGCGAACCTCCTGGGGCCCGAGGCGGTGAAGGCCACGACCGACTCCGCGCCGGCGATCGCCCAGCCCTCGGAGGGGCGCTCCGCGTAGAAGTGCCGCTCGCCCGGGTCGAAGATGGACTCGAGCACCGCGAGGGGATCCAGGCTCTCGACCTGGATCGTGATGCTGACAAGGACGGGGCGCCCGGACTGGGCCGCCATGTCACGGCACTCCGCAAGGAACCCGGTCAGGGCCTCGGGCGAGGCGTTTGAGACGGGATCTAGCGGCAGTACGGTCACGGGGCCTTTGCGGCGGCCGGCAGGGGCCTCGGGAAGAGGACGAGCGCCGTCGCGACAGGCGAGCCGGTGAGGGCGCTGCCCCACTTGAGCTCGTCGGACCAGGTGCCCGAGGGCTTGTAGCCCAGGACCTCGTTGATCTTTTCGGTGGCTGCGGGCATGACGGGCCTGAGGGCGACGGCGGCGAGACGCAGGGACTCGGCCATCGTCGCAAGCGACGTCGCGAGGAGCGCCTTGTCGGACTCCTCCAAGGACTTGCCGAGCTTCCACGGGGCGCGCTTCTCGACGTAAGCGTTGATGGAGCGGATGAAGGTGAAGAGACGGTCGAGTGCCGTGTGGAACTGGAAGCCCTCAAAGAGCGTGGCGTACTCCTTGCCCGTGGTCTCCCACAGCGCGTGAAGCTCGTTCTCAGCGTCGGCGGACGCACCCGGGGCCGGCACCGAGCCGCCCGCGAAGCGGTTCGTCATGTTCAGCACGCGGTTCACGAGGTTGCCGAGGTCGTTCGCCAGGTCGCTGTTGTAGCGGATCAGGAAGAGCTCGCGCGAGAAGTCGCCGTCCTGGCCCACGTTCATCTCGCGGATCAGGAAGTAGCGCAGGGCGTCGGCGCCGAACTCGGTCACGAGGTCCAGGGGGTTGAAGGCATTTCCGGAACTCTTGGACATCTTCGAGCCCTTTGTGAGCCACCACCCGTGAGCCAGGATGCCCTTCGGAAGGGGGATGCCCGCGGCGTGCAGCATGATCGGCCAGTAAACGGCATGCGGGGGAACGAGGATGTCCTTGCCGATGACGTGCCAGGCGGCCGGCCAGATGCCCGGTTTGTCCGCCACAGCGGAGTAGTAGTTCACCAGGGCGTCGAACCAGACGTAAGTAACGAAAGTCTCGTCGAACGGGAGAGGGATGCCCCACTCAAGCCGCGCCTTGGGGCGCGAGATGCACAGGTCGTTCAGGTCCTCCTTGAGGAACTCGGTCACCTGCTTCTGGCGGTAGCGCGGGAAGACGAAGTCCTCGTTCTTCGCGAGGAACTCGACCAGCCAGGGCTGGTAGGTCTTCAGCTTGAAGAAGTAGTTCGCCTCGACGATCTCGGCGACCTCGCCGTAGATCTCCGGCCACGAGCCGTCGGGATTGCGGTCCTTCTCCTGGAGGAACTGCTCCTGGCGCTCGCTGTAGAAGCCCTTGTACTCGCCGCGGTAGATGTCCCCCTTGTCGTAGAGGCGCTGCAGGATCTCGCGGACGACCTTCTTATGGCGCTCCTCGGTCGTGCGGATGAAATCGTCGTTGGAGACCAGGAGCCTCGGCAGCATCGCCTTGAACTCCGCGCTGATCTCGTCCGCAAACTGCTGGGGGGCGACGCCCTTCTTCTGGGCGGTCATCTGCACCTTCTGCCCGTGCTCGTCGGTTCCGGTAAGGAAATAGACCGAATCGCCCAGCAGGCGGCGGTGGCGGGCGATGACGTCGGTCAGGACCTTCTCGTAGGCATGCCCGATATGGGGCGACCCGTTGACGTAGTCGATCGCCGTAGTGATGTAGAAGTCGGCCATGGAGGGCCGATACAAGCATGGTTTACCCCCGGGCCGCAAGCCAGCCGACGCATTCGGCCCAGGCCCTGCCCCGGTGGCTGATCCGGTTCTTCTCCTCCGGGGATATCTCCGCCGTGGTCATGGCGTAGCCGTCCGGGACAAAGAGGGGGTCATAGCCGAACCCGCCCGAACCCGCCGGTTCGTCGATCAGGCTCCCGTGGCAGCGGCCCTCGAAGACTTTCTCCAGGCCTCCTGGGCCCGCAAGGACGAGGACGCAGACGAATTCCGCGCCCCGCTTCCCTTTTGGCACCCCACGCATTGCCGTCACAAGCTTGGCCAGGTTGGCGGCCGAGTCCCCCTGGGGGCCCGCATAGTAGGCAGAGTCCACGCCCGGCTGGCCGCCTAGCGCGTCCACGCAGAGGCCGCTGTCGTCCGCAAGGACCCAGGAGCCGTCGGGCAGCCTGGCCTTGAGCGCCCTCGCCTTCTTCTGGCAGTTGCCGACAAAGGTGCCGGTGTCCTCGACGACCTCGGGCATGCCGCCGACGGCCGAGGCCGACATTACCTCGACATCACCCGCCCGTCCCCCGGCGCGGAACGCCTCCGCCATCGCCTGGAGCTCCCGGGCCTTGTGGGCGTTACCCGAGGCTAAATAAAGTCTCATCGACGTTCAGCTTGTCGGGATAGACCACCGTGCCCCGCACGAGGATGTCGTCCCCGAGGTTCATGCGCTGCACGTTCGCGAGGCGCAGGGCCTGAGGAAGCTTCTCGGTCCGCAGGCCGCTTAGGACCGGCTTCGAGCGCTCGTCGGAAAGGAACACCGGAGCCTGGTAGAGGAACAGATAGTCCAGCTGGCGCTCGATGATGCAGCGGCTGATGAGATCCGCGCCGCCCTCCAGGAACACGCCGGTGATGCCCTCCGAGGCGCACCTCGTGCGGAACTCGGCCATCGGGACGCGCCCGTTGGCCGACTCGAATATCCAGACCGACACCCCCAGGCCGCGCAGCTTGCGCACGTATCCCATTCCCCCGTGCTGCGTCGTGACGACCGTGGTGCGCGCCGCAAACTCGTCCGTGTAGAGCGACGGCAGGGTCCGGTCGGACACCGAGCGCAGCTTGCCGTCGAAGACGAAGCGGGTCGGGCAGGCCTCGGGCTCGTTGTCGATGCGCGAGGTGAGGCGCGGGTTGTCCTTCATCACGGTTCCGGCCCCCACCCCGATGGCGGGGAAGAGCCGGCGCCAACCGTGGACGTCCGCGCGTGCCGCGGTGCCCGTGATCCACTTCGACTCGCCTGTCCGCGTTGCGATGCGCCCATCCAGCGTTGCGGCGAGCTTGCCGGCAAGGATCGGCTGGCCGGTCGTAATCCAGTGGTTGAAGACGAAGTTGAGCTCGGTGCACTCGGCCTCGAGCACCCCGGCCACGACCTCGATGCCGGCGGCCCTCAGTATCTCGAAGCCGCGCCCGGCGTGGGCCGGGTTCGGGTCGGAGGCTCCGACGACGAGTCTCTTGATGCCCGAGCCGACAATCGCTTCCGTGCAGGCGCCGGTGCGTCCCACGGTCGAGCAGGGCTCCATCGTGACGTACATCGTGGCCGAAGGCCCCGGCCTGCGCCCGAGGACGCCCAGCGCCACGCGCTCGGCATGGGGGCCGCCGTCGTGGTCGTGGAAACCCTCGGCCACGACCTGGCCGTCCTCGACGATCACGGCGCCCACCATCGGGTTCGGGTGCGTGCGCCCCCACGCCCTGTGCGCCAGCTCGAGGGCGCGCTGCATGAACTTCAGGTCGTCAGGCGCGAACATAGGGATTGCCGGTTTTCTCGTCGCCCACGGTGGTCGCCCCGCCGTGGCCGGGAAACACCTTCGTCTTGTCGGGAAGCGTGTAGATCTTTGTTCGGATGGACGAGCTGAGGACGTCGGGATCGCCGCCTGGCAGATCCGTGCGCCCGACGTTCGCCCTGAAAAGCGCGTCCCCGGAGAAGGCTGCGGAGGCCGCCGGAAAATAGAACATCAGGCTGCCCTCGCTGTGGCCCGGCACATGGCGGACGCTCACCTGGCGGCCGAGCGCCTCCATCACGGCGCCGTCGTCCAGCCAGCGGTCGACCTTGACGGGCTCGACCTCAAGGCCGGGTATCATGAGGGGGCGCATCACCTCCGGTGTCTCGATGAGGGGCTTGTCGCCCAGATGCGCGACCACGGGTGCGCGGCTCTTCCTCACCACCTCCGCGGCCCCCTGCGTGTGGTCCCAGTGGCCATGCGTCAGCCAGAGCTCGGTCAGGCGGCATCCGTCCCGCTTCAGGATCGGCTCGATGCGGTCCCACGTGCCCTCCGGGGCATCGATGAGGATGGCCTCGCCGGTGGAGGCCTCGGTCAGGAGGTAGGCGTTGGTCTCGATGGGGCCGCCTGGGAGCACGTGGACGTTCACGCCGCAAAGAGAGAACATTCGGCCACATCCGCAACGGCGAAAATTCCCTTCACCTTTGTCCCCCCAATGGCTACCGATATTCCCTTTTAAATGCCCACCCTGAAGTTCGCCGTTCTCGCAGGAGACTACATTGGACCCGAAGTGATGACCGAGGCGCTGCGCGTCCTCGCTCATGTGGCAAAGCTGGAAGGCTTTACGACGGAGGCCAAGGCGGCCGACGTCGGGGGCGCTGGCATCGATAACCACGGCAAGGCGTTGCCTGACTCCACCTTGCGCACCTGCGAGGAGAGCGATGCGATCCTCTTTGGTTCGGTCGGCGGCCCCAAGTGGGAGAAGCTTCCCCCCAAGGAGCAGCCCGAGCGCGCCGCCCTCCTGCCCCTTCGAAAGCACTTCACCCTCTTCGCGAACATCCGCCCCGGCCTCCTTTACCGTGAGTTGACAGCGGCCTCGCCCATCAAGACCGAGCGCATCCCCGACGGCATCGACATCGTGTGCATCCGCGAGCTGACCGGCGGCCTCTACTTCGGCAAGCCGAAGGAGACGACGACGCTGCCGGACGGAGACGTCCAGGCGGTCGACACCATGATCTACCGGAAGAGCGAAATCGAGCGCATCACGGCCACCGCGGTCGCGACGGCCCGCACGCGCAAGAAGAAGCTCTGCTCGATCGACAAGGCCAACGTGCTGGAGACCTCCGTCCTCTGGCGGAAGACTGTCACGGAATACATGGCCAAGAACGCCCCCGACATCGAGCTGAGCCACATGTACGTCGACAACGCCGCCATGCAGCTCGTCAGGGCGCCGAACCAGTTCGACGTGTTCGTCTCCGAGAACATGTTCGGCGACATCCTCTCGGACGAGATGGCCGTCATTTGCGGCTCCCTCGGCATGCTCTCCTCCGCCTCAATCGGCGCCGGCAAGAACTCGATGGGCCTGCCCTTCGGCCTCTACGAGCCCGCGGGCGGCACCGCTCCCGACATCGCCGGCAAGGGCATCGCCAACCCCTGCGCCCAGGTGCTCTCCGTCGCCCTCATGCTACGCCACAGCTTCGGTCTCGAGAAGGCGGCCCTGCGCATCGAGGCCGCGGTCAAGAAGGCCGTCACCGGGGGCACCCGCACCGGCGACATCTCCTTCGGCGGCCCCTCCGTCGGCACGAAGGCCATGGCCGACGCCATCATCGCCTGCCTGTGACCTCCTCCGAGATCCGCCAGTCCTTCCTGGATTTCTTCGCGGCGCGCGGCCACACGGTCGTGCCCTCGTCCTCGCTGATGCCGGATTCGCCCGGGCTCCTCTTCACGAACGCCGGCATGAACCAGTTCGTGCCGATCTTCCTCGGGGAGAAGGTGCCGGACGTCTCGCACTGGGCAGGAGCCAAGCCCTCGAAGGACACCCGCGCCGCCGACACGCAGAAATGCATCAGGGCGGGCGGAAAGCACAACGACCTCGAGGACGTGGGCTTCGACACCTACCACCACACGCTCTTCGAGATGCTGGGCAACTGGTCCTTCGGCGACTACTTCAAGAAGGAGTCGCTCGCCTGGGGCTGGGAGCTCGTGACGAAAGTCTGGGGCATCCCGGCGAAGCGCGTCTTCGCCACCGTCTACTCGCCCGACAAGGCGAAGAACGACCCGTCCGAGTTCGACCAGGAGGCCTACGACATCTGGGCCGGGCTGTTCAAGGCCGCCGGCCTCGACCCGAAGGTCCACATCGTGATGGGCGGCAAGAAGGACAATTTCTGGATGATGGGCGACACCGGCCCCTGCGGCCCGTGTTCTGAGATCAACGTCAATCTCCTGCCCTCCGACGACGAGGCCGAGGGCCGCGCGCTCGTGAACTCCGGCTCGGCGCGCTGCATCGAGATCTGGAACCACGTCTTCATCCAGTTCAACGCCAACGCCGACGGCACGTTCTCGCCTTTGGCGGCGAAGCACGTCGACACCGGCATGGGCTTCGAGCGGGTCGCGGGAATCTATGCGACGACCAAGGGCTTCACGGACTTCTCCGCCGAGCCCTCGAACTACAATTCCGACGTCTTCGCGCCCATCTTCGCCAAGATCGCCGAGATGTCGGGCAAGACCTACACCGCGACCGTCCCCGACAAGCGCACGGGCCTCTCCGAGCAGCAGCAGACGGATGTCGCCTTCCGAGTCCTGGCTGACCACGCGCGCTGCGTCGCGTGTGCGATCTCCGACGGGATCCTTCCCGGCAACGAGGGCCGCAACTACGTCATCCGCCGCATCCTCCGCCGCGCCGCGCTCTACGGGCGCAATCTGGGGCTCAGCACGGGATTCTTCGAGAAACTGGTGGACCCGGTCGTCGAGACCCTGGGCACGGTCTTCCCCGAGCTTAAGAAGCAGGAGTCGACCATCCGCCGCGTGTTCAAGTCCGAGGAGGAGAGCTTCGGGCGCACTCTTGAGCGAGGCCTGCGCCGCTTCGACGAGGCCGCGGCGGGCGGCACGCTCGCAAGCCCGGTCGTCTTCGAGCTCTACGACACCTACGGCTTCCCGCCCGACCTGACCCAGGTGATCGCCACCGAGCGCGGCATCACGATCGACCTGGCCGGCTTCGAGAAGCTGATGGAACAGCAGCGGGAGCGCGGGCGCGCGGCCCAGAAGAAGGAGATCATCGTCGCCGCCACCGAGGGGTCGGCCACGACGACGCACGCCCCGACGGTGTTCACCGGCTACTCGCTGGACGCAGCCAAGGGCACGCATGCGACCCTCCTTGAGACACTGACGACGGACCAGGGCGTCTTCCTGGTCTTCGACAAGACTCCATTCTACGCCGAGATGGGCGGACAGCTGGGCGACACGGGCCATGCCCTCATCGCCGGCACGGCCATCGAGATCACCGACACGGTCAAGGACAAGTCCGGACGGCACCTACACAAGGTGGCCGCGGGTTCGGTAGTCCCCGCCGCGGGATCCGAGGCCGACCTGTCGGTCGACCCCGCCCGCAGGCGCGCCATACAGCGCAACCACACGGCCACCCACCTCCTCCACTGGGCCTTGCGCAAGGTCCTCGGAACGCATGTGCGCCAGGCCGGTTCCCTCAACGCGCCGGACCGCCTGCGCTTCGACTTCGCCCACATGGAGGCCGTGACCCACGCGCAGCTGCGCGAGATCGAGGCCCTCGTGAACGGCAAGGTCCTCGAGAACGCCAGGGTCGACACCTTCGAGGTCGAGTTCGACAAGAAGCCCGAGGGCACCCTCGCCTTCTTCGGCGAGAAATACGGCAAGGTGGTCCGCGTCGTCGACATCGGCGGCTACAGCCGCGAGCTCTGCGCCGGAACCCACGTGCCGACGACGGGCGAGGTGGGCCTGATCAAGGTCGTCCACGAAAGCGCCATCTCGACCGGCACCCGCCGCATCGAGGCCGTCGCCGGCGAGGCCGCGTACAAGTACGCGCTCCACGCCTTCGACACCGTCGAATTTGTCGCGGAGAAGATTGGCTCCCCACGGGAGGGCGTCGAGGAACGCCTTAACGCGCTCCTAGGAGAGAAGGCCGCCTCCGAGAAGAAGCTGAAATCCTTCGAGCAGAAAGCCTCGGCTAACCTTGCGACCGAGCTGGCCGCGAAGGCCACCGAGAAGGATGGGCTGAAGTTCGTCTCCGCCGTCGTCACGGTCGAGTCGCCCGACGCCCTGCGGGCCCTGGGATCCCAGATCCACGCCCAGATTGGCGAGGGCGTCGTTCGCCTTGGCGCGGCCTTCGGTGAGAAGGCCACGGTCGTGGCGTTCGCGTCGCCGGCGGCGGTCAAGGCAGGCCACCAGGCCGGCAAGATCGTCAACGAGCTCAGTCTCCTGTTGGGCGGCAAGGGCGGCGGAAAGCCGGACTTCGCGATGGGCGGAGGCCGGGAGGTCGCCAAGCTCGAGCAGGTCCTCAGCTCGCCCTTGCTGAACTCCTGAGGCGCTGCTAGGTTGGGCCAATGTCCACACCCGCAGGGGTAGCAACCGGCCAGCTCCACAGCATCCTCGCGTTCGACGGCAACAACCGTCTCGCGGTGGCTGCCTCGGGAGGCAGGCTAGCCCTCGCCTTCACGGACTCGGCGGTCCGCACAGCGCACCAGAGACTCCGGGACGCCTTCAGCCTCCACACGGAGCCCAAGGAGCGCTTCACGGCGGACGCCCCGGGCGAGTCCCTGAGGGTATCATTCGCCCAAGTGCAGGGATCGCCTTCCGTCCCCGGCATCCAGTTCCGCTCCATCGAGCAGCTCGAGTCGTCCCCGGACGACCTTGATCCGATGCTCCAGTCGGTGCTCCGCGGGCTTGAGCCGCACCTGATCGAGATCCCCTACCTGAACCTCGGGGAGAACGACTTCATCTACAAGTTCCGCCCCGAGAAGGAGCGCAACACGGCGATTTACGCCCAGGACGCCGAGGCCGGCGCCATCTACCAGTCCCAGCTCTGCGCGGTCATCAAGCAGCTCGCCAGGCGCCACGAGCGCACGGCCACGGCGCCGGTGCTCCTGGATTTCGGCGCCGTCCACTACCTCGTGCCGAGCCACTTCGGCTTCTGCCTGGGCGTCAAGAACGCCATCGAGCGCGCCTACGAGACCCTGACGGAGAACCCCGGCAAGCGGGTCTTCATGCTCTCGGAGTTGATCCACAATCCCTTCGTCAACGAGGACCTGATCCGCCGCGGGCTCAGGTACCTGCAAACTGACAAGGGCGTCCCCCACCCGGCCTCGCCCGGTGGCCCCGACCTCTGGGACACGCTGACGCCGGACGACATCGTCATCATCCCCGCCTTCGGCGCCACGGACGAGGACAAGAGGCGCCTCGTGCGCAAGGGCATCGCCGTCCGCCAGTACGACGCGACGTGCATGCTGGTCGAGAAGGTCTGGAAGGCCGCACGCGCTTACGGTCGCGACGGCTACACGGTCGTGATCCACGGCAAGCACGAGCACGAGGAGACGAAGGCGACCTTCTCCAACACCCGCC
Organism: Opitutaceae bacterium; assembly: GCA_035656555.1. GTDB lineage: Bacteria > Verrucomicrobiota > Verrucomicrobiia > Opitutales > Opitutaceae > Palsa-1447. The sequence continues at coordinate 14,264 of DASRSJ010000066.1, read as the reverse complement.
GTTACGCCCCCGCCATCATCGTCAGGAACATGGAGGAGACCCGCCTTCTGGGAGAGATCATCCTCGGCCTAGGCAAGGACCCGTCCTCGGCGGACCGTTTCAGGACGCTCTTCGCCGGCAAGTGCACGGAGGGATTCGACGTGGAGCGGGACCTCAACCGCGTAGCGGTCGTCAACCAGACGACGCTCCTCATGAATGAGACCCGCGAGATCATCTCCTACCTGAGGGATGTCTTCGCCGAGAAGTTCGGCACGGAAGAATCGTCCGCCAGGGTCGGCGGCCAGGGCCGCAATGACACCCTCTGCTACGCGACCCAGGTGAACCAGGACGCGCTGACCCGCGCCCTTGCCGAGCCCCTCGACGCCGCGTTCGTGATTGGCGGCAAGAACTCCTCCAATACCTACCAGCTCTATCGCCTCTGTGAGCAGCGCCTGGGCGAGCGCGCATTCTTCATCCAGAGCGAGGCTAACATCCTCTCGCCCGACGAGGCGGAGCACTACGTCTTCCCGGCAAAGGGCCTTCCCGGCCAGACGGGCCACGTGGAGCGCAGGCCGCTCTGGGGCGCCCCGGTCGCAGGGTCCGCGAAGCCGCGCAGGATCCTGGTCACAGGCGGGGCCTCGTGTCCCGACGGGATCATCCAGCAGGTGATCTGCAGGATAAACAGCTTCTATCCGCCTGGCAGCCTTCGCGACATCGGCTCGGTCCTCGCGGACCTGTCAGCCGAGTAAGCAGGGACGCTCAGAACCTGACCGTCATGCCGCCCTTGACGCCGTCCTGGTTGCCGAAATCGATCTTCGTCGAGTAGTACGTGCCGGGTCCGCTGGAGACCTTCTGGCTGTAGCTGCCGGCGCTCTGGTAGATGTTGCCGACGTAGAAGCCGGCCGTCTCGGTCAGCTGGTACTCGAGGTTCACGTCGACGTAGTAGCCCGGCAGCAGCTTGGAATTGTCCTTCTGGTAGAGCTGCGTGAAGTCCTCGCCTGTGGCGACATTGAGGTCCTCAAGAACGTTGAGGATGGAACCCGAGTAGATGAGGGCCGGGCCCGCGCTCGCCGTCAGCTTGAAGTGGTTGCCGATCGGCAGGAGGACCGTCGGGCCGACGCGCAGCGTGTAGAACGAACCCTCGATGAAGTAGCGGTTGGTCGAGAAGACCTGGGTCGCCGTCTCATTGCGGCTGATCGGCTGGTCGCCGAGGAGGATCACCTGCTGGGCCGTCTGCGTGGTGGTCGTCGTGCCGGAGCTCGAGGAAACCGAGCTTCCCGCGCCGTAGACCGTCTGCGAGATATTGTTCGGGGAATTGAAGGGTGCGGACGGGGGAACCTGGCCGAAGAGGTCGTATGTGTCCGTCAGCGTCGTCAGGCTCGTCGGGACCGAGACGTAGTCGCTGGAGTGGATGTCGCCGATCGAGAAGCCGGCCGTGATGCTCCATTTGAGCCTCTTGCCGAGCTTGCCCATGTCGCGGTCGACCACGAGTTCGACGCCCGCGTTGGCCTCGCCGTCGACGGAATGGGTGGCCGTGTCGGTCACCTCGCCCTGGAAGGCGTGGAAGGCGATGTTTCCGTCCGGCAGCAACTGGTTGGCGTTATTGTAGGCCCAGGTGTTCGTCCTGCCGTCGGACTGGATCGGCACGCCTTCCGTGGCGCCGACGCCCGTGGCGGTCGACACCGTGCGGGCATCCGGGGACACCGAGCCGTCGATGTACGTGCGCTGCAGATTGGGGACGTTGATCGAGCTGTCGTCGCCGGGGGCCGACGTGGAGGGAATGTTTCCCTGGCCGCTGTAGGAGGTCTTCGGTCCCCTGAAGAAGTAGCGCTCGCCAAGGCTCAGCGTCGTCTTCGGGACGTAGATGTACTCGTCCAGTTGGTTGAAGTTCGGGATCTCCTCGGGAGCCTGCTGCTGATCCTTCTCGTCATCCGCGGCCCGCAGCATCGCCAGGGGAAGGATCAGGACGCAAAGGGCAAGGCGTAGGTGTCTCATGCAGCAGTGTGTGGGAGGAGTGGGACGCCTGGTCCCAAGAAAAGTTGCATCAAAATAGCGACCCAGGAACGGCCCCGTCAAGGCTCATGCCCTCATTTCGGGATCGTCCGCGGCAGCCTCGTCCTCGGCCTTCAGGGCGGCGGCCTCGCCGGCGTCGGATTCCCTCGTCTTTCGGATCTTCACTTTCAGGTCGTCCTCCCTCTGGTCGAGCTCGATTTCCCTTTCCTGCTGGTTCTGAACCTTCTCGAAAAGCCGGGTTTCGCTCTCCTCCATGAAACGCTCCCTCTCGTGCAGGGCATCCTGGGCATCCTTGAGGGCCGCCTCCTGGCGCTCTAGCTCGGCCTTTAAGGCGTCCAGGGCAGCCTTTTCCTCGGGCGAAACGGACGGGGCCGCATGGGCGGGGGCCGCTGCCGCCGCCTTCCTCGAGGCTGCGACCAGCTGCTCGCGCGCGGCAAGGAGGGCCTCGGCCTCGGCCAGCTCGCGCTCGTACTCCTTCAGGCGCGACTCGCGCTCCTGGACGATCCGCTCACGCTCGACGAGCTTGAGCTCAAGCTGCCTGAGCGAGCGTTCCAGGTCTGCGGCGCGGGCGTCATCGGCGGCGCTGCGGCCACCCATGGGCGGCCTCGTGGCCGAGACGATGGCCCGGATTGACTCGCGGGCCTGGGCGCTGGCCGCGGAAATGGTGAAGGGCGAGCCAGTCTCGCCACGGCGCCTGAGCGACAGATTGCCCAAGGAATCCGTCTTCTTGGAGGGAAACCGAATGTTGGCCGGGTCGGACATTCGCGGGGGACCTGGTGGAGTCTACTTCTTGAAGAATCTCTTGAAGAAGCCGCCCTTGCCGGAGTCAGACTCGGACGAGCTGCTCGCGGAGCCGGGCTTGATGAGCTGCCTGATGAGGTCGGAAACCTTCTTCTCGAGGGGCACATTGCCGAGGACGCCGAGCTGGCGCTCGACGCCGGTGCCGTCGGTGAAGTCCTTCTTAAGCTGCGCGAACTCGTCGGCGAACCACACCGAGGCCTCCTTGGCCTTCGGGATGGGGTTCGGCAGGCGGGTCGCCTGGCCGAGCGCCTCGATCAAGTGAAGGCCCTTGGAGCCCTTCCTGAACGGCAGGATCTCGCTCAGCGTCACCTCGTCCACGTTGGACAGAGCGTTGAGAAGCTTCCTGAAATCGCCGCCGATGATGACATTCTGGGACATCCCCTGGGCGAAGACGGCGAACTCCCCGAGCGTCTTCAGGTTCTCGAGCTTGCAGAACTCGACCGTGTCGGCGCCGAGCGCCGTCAGGGAAATCGGGAAATCCTCGGGCACCGCGATGCGGGCCATGTTCTTCAGGAGCGGGTTGTCGCGGACCGAGGCGGCCTCGGTCTGCTCGACCATGTCGCCGAACGGGCTGTCGAAGGCCAGCGTCTCCTTCAGGATCGACATCAGCAGGTCGAGCTTGTCGGCCGTCTGGCCCTTCAGCGCAAGGAGCTCCAGCGCTTCCTCATAGCTCAAATCGATGTACTTCGCCGGCGTCTCATCCTTCGACTTCACCGGCCACACCGGTCCGTCAAGGTTCTGGGCAAGGCTTGAGATCTGCGTGTCGACCATGATCGAGCTGGCGAACGCAGTGCGTGTGTCGTTCCAATCCTTTTCCGTGTAGGTGGGTTCGGACATTTTTACAAAAAATTAGGACGGCTCGTGCTGGGCGATCTCAGTCGCTAGCTTCCTGTAGTCGTTCGTAACGGAGTCCGTCGTGTCTCCGCCCTCAGTGCCCACGAGGATCACCGGAAGGCCGAGCGCGACCGAGCGCCTGACGACCATCGCGTCGCGGATCTGCGTGTTGAAGATCTTGGCGCTCGCGGCCGCGCGCTTCGCGGCCCGAAATTGGTTGAGGCGAAGCTGCATCCTCATTTTCGGAACCTCGATGTCGACGCCCGTGCGGATCGAGTTGAACACGATTCCCTGGACCTGCGCGGGCGAACCCATCGAGGCTTTGCGGAAGCTGCCGGAGAGGGCGTGGAATTTCTGGAGCTTGTCAACCAGGAGCGTGAAGCCGATGAGGCTGAGCGCGTCCGGATTGGACGGGACGTAGATCTCGTTCGAAGTGAAGACGCCGCACTGCGAGGCGCGCAGGATGTTCGGCGGGCAGTCGAAAAGGATGAAGTCGTAGTTCGGCTCGAGCATCGCAACCTGCTCGCAGAAAACGAGGTACGCGGGGCGCTTCGCGTCGCCGGAGTACTCGGCCTCGAGGTCGACCAAGTTGAAGGTCGTCGGAACCAGATCCAGTCCGGGAAGAAGCTTCTCGCCGGCCTTGCCCTCCACGACGTCCTTGATCACGAGGTCCTTGATGTGAGACTTGCCCGGGTCGAAGATCGAGTAAATGGAACCCTCGCCCGTCGCGTTGATCTTGTTCCAGCGGTCCAGCTTAAGGAGCCAGATGCTCGCGTTTGACTGCGTATCAAGGTCGAAAAGCAGCACGCGCTTGCCCATCTTGGCCAATGCCGCAGCCGTGTTGACGATCAGCGACGTTTTGCCAACGCCGCCCTTGTAATTTATGAAGCAGATTTTGCGCGCCATGGAATGAGGGCGGGGAACCCTGTTTTGACAAAAGAATGTGTGGTGCGCTCGCCAATCCGCGAGTCAAAAACACCTTCGGTAACTACTGACACGAAATGAGACCCGCTATCCGGACGCAGTCCACTTGAAAACGACAGTAGTCAGCGGCGGGAGCTTAATATCAATCGATTGCGTATAGCCGTCCCGCTGCACGTCCTCCGAGTCCCTGCCGCCGTCGTTTCCGAGGCCGGAACCCCCGTAGTACTCACTGTTCGAGTTGATGACCTCTTTCCACCAGCCCCGGCGCGGGACGCCGACCCGGTAGTTGCGGGTCGCCCCGCCGAAGTGACCGACGACCAGGAAGAGCGTCTGCTCGGACGCGTCCACGCGCAGGTAGGCGATCAGGTTGGCATCCGCGTCCAGGCAGCTGATCCAGCGAAAGCCGTGCGGGTTGAAGTCGTTTGAGCCCAGGACGGGCTCGCTCGCGTACAGGCGATTCAAGTCGCCGACCAGCCTGCGGATTCCCTCGTGGTCCATGTACTGGCACAGGTGCCAGTCCAGGCTCGTCTTGTGGTTCCACTCCTGGGACTGGCCGAACTCGCTGCCCATGAAGAGTAGCTTCTTGCCCGGGTACGCCCACATGTGGGCGTAGAGCGCCCTCAGGTTCGCGGCCTTCTCGGGGATGTGCCAGCCGCCCATTTTCAGGAGCATCGAGGCCTTCCCGTGGACCACCTCGTCGTGGGAGAACACCGAGACGAAGTGCTCGGCGTACTGGTAGAGCATGCCGAAGGTCAGGTCGTTCTGGTGGAAACGCCGGTGCACGGGCTCCTTCGAGAAGTACTGGAGCGTATCGTGCATCCAGCCCATGTTCCACTTGTAGTCGAACCCAAGCCCGCCCTCGTAGGTCGGCTTCGTCACCCCCGGGAAGGAGGTGCTCTCCTCCGCGATCATGTAGGTGCCGGGATGGTAGCTGTGGACCAGGTCGTTCACCCGGCGCAGGAAGTCGATCGCCTCAAGGTTCTCACGCCCGCCGTAGCGGTTGGGTATCCACTCCCCCGCCCCGCGCGAGTAGTCGAGGTAGAGCATCGACGCGACCGCGTCGACCCGCAGGCCGTCCAGGTGGTAGCGCTCGAGCCACGCGAGCGCGTTCGCGATCAGGAAGCAGCGCACCTCGTTGCGGCCGTAGTTGAAGATGAGGGTGCCCCAGTCCATGTGCGCGCCCTGCCGCGGGTCGGCGTGCTCGTAGAGGTGGGTCCCGTCGAACTCCGCTAGCGCGAACGCGTCGCGGGGGAAGTGCGCGGGGACCCAGTCGAGGATGATGCCGATGCCTCGCTGGTGGAGATGGTCGACGAACCAAGCGAAGTCCTCGGGCGTGCCGAAGCGCTGCGTCGGCGCGTAGAATCCCGTCACCTGGTAGCCCCATGAACCGTCGAACGGGTGTTCCGCGATCGGCATGATCTCGATGTGGGTAAAGCCCATCTCGGTGGCGTAGTCCGCCAGAAGCGGCGCGGCCTCGCGGTAGGTCAGCGGCCGGTTGCCCTCCTCCGGCTTCCTGCGCCAGGACGCCATGTGCACCTCGTATATGGAGATCGGCACGTCCGCCTTGCCCGACTGGGCGAGGCGCTTCTTCATCCAGGCCCCGTCGCTCCAGCTAAACTTTGAGACGTCGCAGACGATCGCCGCGTTGCCCGGGGGAGCCTCGAACCTCGTTCCGTACGGGTCAGTCTTCACCCGGATGCTGCCGGCCTGGTCGCGGATCTCGAACTTGTAGAGCGAGCCCTCCTTCATGTCCGGCACGAAGAGTTCCCAGACGCCGGAGGCGCCGAGGCTCCTCATCGGGTGGTAGCGCCCGTCCCAGCCGTTGAAGTCCCCGACGACGGATACCCGAGAGGCCGAGGGCGCCCAAACCGCGAAGCCGACGCCCGCGCTGCCGCCGAGGTTCTTTGGGTGCGCGCCCAGCTTTTCAAAGATGCGGTGCTCGTTGCCCTCGTTGAAGAGATAGAGATCCTGATCGCCCAGGGTCGGCAGGAAGCAGTAGGGATCGCGGAACTGGCGGAGCACTCCCTGGTAGGACTTGGCCCTGAACTCGTAGGCACACACCTCGGTCCTGCCCGTGATGAACGCCTCGAAGAGCCCTTCCGGCGCCACGAGCTTCATCGGCACCGGGGACGCCGCCTTGTCGCCGGTCAGTATGACCTCGCAGGACTCGGCGTCCCGCAGAAACGCGCGCACCACCAGACCGCGGCTTTTGCGGTGGGTGCAGGGATGCATTCCAAGCACGGAATGGGGCGATCCGTGGCGGGCATGCAGTAGGGCCTCTAGATCAGACTTTGGGAGGATCACTGCTTGGGATTTTGGCGAGCCTCAGGTTGTCTCTGTTGGTGTCCCCGCGCCACTTAAAACGGCATGTTAGCCGGTGTTCTTGAGGCCGCCGCTGATGCCGTTGATTGTGAGCTCGATCACAGCCCGGATGGCGTCGGCCTCGCGCGCGTCGGCGGCCGTGCCCTTCCGCAGGCGCCGCATCATGTCCACCTGGATGTAGTTGAGAGGGTCGATGTAGGGGTTGCGCAGCTCGACCGAGCGCAGAAGTACGGGCTCGCGCCCCAGGAGCTGCTTCTGGCCTGTGATCGCAAGGATCGCCTTCTCCGTGCGCTCGAACTCGGCGCTCAGGATGCCAAACATGCGCCGGCGCACCTTGGCGTCATCCACGAGGCCGGAGTAGAGGGAGGCGATGCCCATGTCGGCCTTGCGCATCGTCAGCTGCGCGTTGTCGATCAGGGTCTGGAAGAAAGGCCATCCCGCGTGCATCTCCCGCAGCTGCTGGCGGTACTTCGGGCCGCGCTTAAGGACGGAGGCCAGCGCACTGCCGAGGCCGAACCAGCCGGGAAAGTTGAAGCGGCTTTGCATCCAGGAGAACACCCACGGGATCGCGCGCAGGTCCGCGACGCTCTGGGTTGCCTTGCGGTAGGTGGGCCGGGACCCGAGCTTGAGATTGCTGATCTCGTCGATCGGCGTCGCCTGCCTCCAGAAGACGAGGAACTCGGGGTCGTCATGGACAAGCGCCTTGTAGGCCTCGAAGCCCGCATGGCTCATCTCCTCCATGATCTCCCGCCACTCGGGCTTGGCCGAGGATTCGCCGCCCGCCGCCTTGATGCCGAGCATGACGCCGTAGGCCATCTGCTCGAGAATGCGGTGCGCGAGGTCGGGATCGTGGTAGCGGGTCGAGAGGACCTCGCCCTGCTCCGTCACGCGGATCGCGCCGTCCCTGAGCCCGGCGGGCTGCGCCAGGATCGCCTTCGCCGCCGGGCCGCCGCCCCTTGCGATGCTGCCGCCGCGGCCGTGGAACAGCGTGACGGCGACGCCGGCCTCGCGGCACACCCGCGAGATCGACTCCTGGGCCTTGAAGAGCGCCCAGTTGGCCGTGATGTAGCCGCAGTCCTTGTTGCTGTCGGAGTATCCCAGCATCACGTGCTGGTGCGCCGGCCTCCTGCTGGGCAGGCCGAAGAACTCCGCAAGGACGATCGGCGCGTTCTCCAGGTCCTCGAGCGTCTCGAAGAGGGGCGCTATCGGCAGCGACGAGCCGGCGAGCCTCTGCATAAGCTCGACCTCCAGCATGTCCGAGACCTCGTTGGTCATGCTGATGATATATATGCCGAGGGCGGCGGGCCCGATGACACGGGTGGCCTCGGCGGCCAGCACCATGGGCTCGACCACGTTGCGCGTGGGTGCTGAGAACTTCGCGACGGCGGAGGCACTGAGCGTCTTGGCGGAGGCGATGGCCTCGATAAGCAGGGCGCGCTTCTCGGCCTCGCCGAGTTTCGGGTAGTCCGGGCGGCCGAGGATCTCCGTCACCGCGTTCTCGTGGTGGAGCGAGTGCTGGCGAAGGTCGAGCTTCGCGGTGTGAAGGCCGAAGACCTCGAGCTGTATGGCCGCGGCCGCAAGGTCGCCGCCGCAGAGCATCCCTCCCCTGCCCGCCTCAAGGCCGTCCTTTATCGTCGAAAGCGTGTCGAAGACCGTCTCCCTTGAGAGGCACGAACCGACAACCGAGCCGCTGAGGAGGCTACCGCCGTCGCGCAGCTCGTCCTTCGCCTGGCCGAGGCGCTCCTGGAGGACGCCAAGGAGGAGGCGGTAGGGCTCGTGCGGGAAGTGCTTCTCGAGCTCATCCAGATGCTTGGAAAGATGCAGGTCCTCCTGGAGCTCTCGCTTGAGCGCGGGCACCACGGTGTCGCGGCGGTCGCTCACGGTCAGGATGCGCCCGAGCTCGGCCGCGGTGTCACGCAACTTCTCGATCGCCAGACGGCGGTGAAGGAGGAGCACATCCGCCGTCGTCGCGACAGTCACCTCGGGGTTGCCATCCCGGTCGCCACCGATCCACGAGCCGAACGTGAGCCAGCTCCTGGGCGCCTTGACCGTCGGGAAATGCCTGGAGAGGGCGCGCTCCATGTCGACCTGCAGGCGGGGGATGGTCGCGATCAGCGTCTTGTCGAAGTACCACAGGCCCGTGCGGGCCTCGTCCTGGACGCGGGGCTTGGCGGTGCGGCTTCGGTCCGTGAGCCAGAGGGAGGCGATCTCGCGCTCGACAGTGTCCTCGCCCAGGATCGCGGAGTCCGGCGTCGACTCGGGCTGCGAGCGGGCCCGGAGGATGGCCGCCAGGCGCTGGAGTTTCGCGAGGAGCGTGCGCCGCTTCGTCTCCGTCGGGTGCGCCGTAAAGACGAGCTCGATGCTCAGGCGGTCGACCAGGCGCTGCATCTCGGCCGCACCGATGCCCGCCGCCTTCAGCTCCATGACCGCGGCCTCGATCGACTCCCGGATCGGGCGACCGCCGTCCAGGCCGAGCGCACTCGCGACCCGCCTGCGGCGCAGGAGGATGACCCTGAAGTTCTCCTCGGCGAGATTCACGAGCTCGAAATAGAGGGTGAAGGCCATCGCCTGGTTGAAGGCCTGCACGGGGTCTAGGCCCGCAATCGCCTGAGCCAGCAGCCGCTCGGCGCCGGCGTCGTCGGCCCGCCTGGCCTTGGCATGCTTTCTAAGGACCTCGACGGTATTGAACGTCTCCGGGCCCTCGATCCGGGTTATGACCCGGCCGAGGGCGGCGCCAAGGGCGCGGACCTCTGAGCGAAGGGGTGCCATATCACGCACTGTTTTGGACATTCTTGCGGTGCGTTTCTTGGGCATGGCGGGCTGCACGATGGAGTCGGCGCAGGCCCCTAAAAAGACAAAAGTGCGTTTCTGGCACGAATTACCGCGCTTTTTTGGCAGCCCGAGAGGCTTGCTTGCATTAGTCCCCGCCCATTTGCTTTCGTCGAGTGATGCGTCGACTCGCACTTTTCCTCGGCCTTGCGGCCTTCGCGTCCCCCATGTGCGGCGCGGATGCGGTGGCGGACAAGACGCCCGGGAAGGCTGAGATCTCCGCGGATCGGACGGCCTTCGACATCGACAGCGGCGACACGATCCTGACCGGCAACGCGGTCATCACCGACGCGGGCCTGCTCATGACGGCGGACGAGATCCGCTACAACCAGAAGGCCCAAACCGCGACGGCCACCGGGCACGTGGTGCTGACCCAGGTCGGCGACCGGGTCTTGGCCGACAAGATCACGCTGCACCAGGCGACCGGGACCTTCAGCGCGGTTAACCTGCGGGTTGGCCGCTTCCCCTACTATATAGAAGGAGAGACGGCCGAGGGCAGCAGAACGGAGGTCGTCGTCCACAACGCGACCGTCACCTACCGGGAGCCGGGAAAGTGGCAGCCGACAATCCGTGCGCGCACGATCACCTACTCCGCGGGCCACTACCTGCGCCTCTCCGGCGCAAACGTCGGCATCGGCAACTACAGGCCCCTGCCGGTATCGCACGTCGGCCAGGAGCTCTCGCACCAGACGGCGAACTACAATGTGACGCTCGACGGCGGCTACCGCCACTCGCTCGGCGCCTACGCCGACGTCGCGACGCACATCCCGATCACGGACGGCGTGACGGCCGGCCCGGACATCGGAGTCTACACGTTCCGCGGGCTGATGCTCGGGCCGATCGTCAACTATGACATCACGAAGGGCGACGACACGGCGGTCGGTTACCTGAAGTCGGGATACATCCACGACTTCGGCACAAGGTTCCCGGACGTGCTCGACAACCCGGTGCCGACGAACCGCGCCTACGCGGAGTGGCACCATAACCAGGATATCGGAGACTCCCTGTCGCTGAGCAGCGACGTGAACTGGTCGACCGACTCCGAGGTGATCCGCGACTTTCACTCCAAGGAATTCGTGCCGATACAGGAGCCCGACAACTTCCTCGAGGCGGACTACGTCCAGCCCGACTACATCGCGTCGGCCTTCACCCGGTTCCAGCCCGACCCCTACTACCACGTCCAGCAGCGCCTGCCTGAGCTTCGATTCGACCTGCTTCCGACAGCGATCGGAGGGGGCATCTACGTGCGCTTCAATTCGGGGATCGCGCACCTGGAGGACAACCCGACGGAGCTGGGTTCGCGCCTGGCGACCAACCGCTTCGACACGTTTGTCGGCGTCAGCCGCCCCTTCACCTACAAGGGGATCTTCGACTTCGTCCCCGTGGCGGGAGGCCGGTTCACCGAGTACTGGAACACCCAAGGCGCGCCTGACACTGGGGGCACCTCCAGAGCGCTCGGCGAGATCGGCTTCGATTCGGACATGAAGATGAGCGGCACCTTCGACTACGAGAACCCGCTCTGGCACATCAACGGACTGCGCCACCTCATCACGCCGACCCTGAGCTACCGCTACATACCCGACGGCGACAAGGCGATGAACTCGATCCCGCCGATCGACCGCAACACGTTCACGAACTACCTCCCGATCATGGAGCTCGGCGACATGCGCGCCATTGACCAGATCGCGGCCACCAACGTCCTTCGCTTCGGCATCAACAACACGATCCAGACGAGGGCCGACGACAACGGCTACGGCTCGCGGGACCTGGTCGCGTTCAATGTCGCCGAGGACTTCCGCTTCCAGCGCGCCCCCGGGCAGACAGACTTCTCAGACGTCCACGCCGACCTGATCGCGACGCCGGCGCACTGGCTGGAGTTCCGCCTCGAGGACACGGTCTCCACCCGCCGCGCCGCGCAGCGCGCTATCGACGCGGACGTGACCGTTCGCGAGGGCGATCTCTGGATGGCGCGCTTCGGCCTGGGATACCTCTCCGACAACTACGGCTCCTACTACGTGCCCGGCCTCGGCACCAATCCCATCGTTGGCGTCGACACCTACCACATCGAGCTGCGCCGAAGGCTGAACGAGGTCTACGAGGTCTTTGCCCGCGGCGACTTTGATGCGCGCGACCACTTCTTCGTCGACCAGTACTACGGAGCGGTGCAGAGGATCTCCAACACCTGGCTGCTCGAGTACGCGGTCGTGTTCTCCGAGGGCCCGAACAATGGCGAGGGCCACTTCGGCCTCGAGGTGAGCCTCAACATCGTGCGCTTCTAGGCCACGGGAAGCGTCCCCGTGAGAACCAAGGCAACGTGAGCCGAGCCGGAAGCCAGGAGAGGAGCCTGCTGGGGATGATCGCACTCCTGCGCCCGCATTGGCGCACGGAGGCCGCGATGCCGGCCCGCTTCGAAAAGCTGCTCTCAGGCGACAAGCGCCTCGGCTCGCGCGACCGCCGTCTCTACCGGGAGCTCGTCTACACCGCGGTGCGCTACCTGCCGTGGATCGAGACGCTCCTCGAGGTGGATCCCGCCGCGGCGGTACGCCGCATTGCGTGGCTCGCCTCGGATTCCGCGTCCGTTCGTGGATTCAGGGACGAGGTCACGGCCGGCATGCCCGCCTGTCCGGTCCCGGCGCAGGAGAAGGCCGCCGTCCTGGGAGCCGATCTCGAGGCTCTCAGCCCGGCGTGGCTGCGGACTGAATGCGCCAACGCCTGCGAAGCCCCTCTCAGGGACATCCTGCTCACCCGGGCGCCGCTCTGGCTGCGCCTGCAGACTGACAGGCCCGAGGTGGTCTTCTCGGAACTCGATTCGCTCGGCATCGCCTGGAAGAAAAGCAACCTGGCGCCTGACGCCGTCGAGCTAGCTCCGGAGTCCAACATCTCACGGACAGATTCCTACGGCACCGGCATGGTGGAAGTCCAGGACATCGGCTCGCAGTTGGTCCTGAGGAATGCCGCCATACCCGAGGGCGGGCACTGGCTGGATGCGTGCGCCGGCGCTGGCGGCAAAACCCTGCAGCTGGCGGCGATGCTTGGTCCCAGAGGACGGGTCAGCGCGCGCGACATCCGGCGTTCCGCGCTCGAGGAACTCTCCCAGCGGGCTTTCCGCTCTGGCGTGGGCAGCAGGATCACGGTCGGCGGGGAATCCAGTCCTGCCGGCGGCTTTGACGGCGTCCTCGTGGACGCGCCGTGCACGGGATCGGGCACATGGAGGCGGGCCCCACATCTGAAATGGGTCACGACGCCCGCATCCATCGCAGCGGCGGCCGAGCTTCAGCTCAGGCTTCTCGGCGAGAACGCGGGGCAGGTTAAAATCGGGGGGATGCTGGTCTACGCGACGTGCTCCCTCTGCGAGTCGGAGAACGAGAAGGTCGTGGAGAAATTCCTGGGAACTCAGCCCTCGTTCGAGGCCATCGGCTTGGGTACCCGCCTCACTCCGGCGTCGCACGACGGCGACGCCTTCTTCGTGGCCTCTTTTCGCCGTTCCCGTTAGGAACGGATCGGTCCCCCGCGCTGGGCCTTAACGACCACGCGGAACATCTGCAGGGCCAGCCAGAACACGACCGTCATACAGAGGGAGCAGAGGGAACCCCAGAACAGGACAAGCCTGTGGCTGTGGGACTGCACGTGGGTCGAGACCACCGTGTACATGTAGAGGAAGAAGGCGATGACCAGGATGGCATCGACCAGAATGCTCAGGGGGCTGACGAGTTTGGCTTTCTTCTCTTGCATGAGGTGCCCATGAAAGCGCATTGGACTCGGGCTTGTCCATGAAAAATGCCCACCGGACGGCTATCAAAGGACTGCCCGAGCGAGTGCCACAAACCTCTTCTACCGGGTGCGTTGCGACAGTGGACCCGTGCCCTACTTGGCTCCCTGGCGATACTTGCGGGGCGAGAAACCCATGACGCGCCTGAAGCAGCGGGTAAAATAGTACGGATCGTCGTACCCGGTGCGGCGGCCGACCTCCGCTACCGGGACAAGGGTCGTGTCGAGGAGCCTGCACGCATGGCGCACACGCTGCCGGATGATGAAGTCGATCGGCGAGAACCCGGTCTGCCTGCGGAAGATGGCCGAGTAATGGGCGACCGAGACCCTGGCGGCGATGGCAAGCTCCTTGAGGCGGTGCGGCCTCTGCCAGTCGGCCTTCAGCGACTCTATCGACCTTGCCACCCTTTCCTCGGCCGAGCGCGGGTCGGGCGTGTCCCTCCCGAGCTGGTCGGCCGAGCTGAGCGAGTGCCGGAGCGCCGCGGAAGCCGCGACTAGGTGCCTTAGCGAGAATCCCTTCTCGAGCGCTGCGTACACGCGGTCGAGCGCGAGCTCCTCCAAGCGGTCGTCCGGGAGCGAGAGCTTCATGGGACGCACTTTCGCCCGAAGTCCGAGGAGCGCCTCCCACGAAGGGATTTCGGTCCCGCTGAAATGGGCCCAAAGGATGGTCCACGGCGACTTGCCGTCGCAGCCGTAGGAATGCGGCTCGTCGGCGGGGAGCCAGACAAGGTCACCGGCTCCGACGACGCCGGTTTCCCCGGCGGACCTGACCCACCCCTCGCCCTTCAGGCACA
>DASRSJ010000065.1:0-9649 GCA_035656555.1 Opitutaceae bacterium | reverse complement strand
CCGTTTTTCTTGCGCTGGGTGTCTCGCCCAAGCGCTGGGTCTACCTCGCCCTCGGAGGGCTGCCCGGCGCCGCCGTCTTCCTCGCGCACGCCTCGGCAGCCTACGGATCCCCATTCATCACCGGCTACGGAAACGCCGCCGAAAACTTCAGCAGCGCCCTCATCCCTGGCACGCTGCTTCACTATGCGCGCTGGCTTCCGGCTCTCTTCACCCCATTTGCCGTTCTGGTGTTCGGCACACCGTTCCTTTCGGGGGATGGGCGCCGAGGGGGACTGCTGCTCGCATCGTGGGTCGCCATCTTCACCCTCTTCTACTCCTTCTACGAATACACCCACGAGACGTGGTGGTACCTGCGATTCCTGCTGCCGGCCGCACCGGCCTTGGTGGTTGGCTCGGCCCTCGTGCTGAGGGCGCTGCTGGGGCGCTCACGTTTAGGAAGGGACCTCGCCGCATCCCCGGTCGCGTTTGCCGTGGCGCTGGGTCTCGTCGCGGGAAATTCGATCTGGTGGTCGTCCTCGCTCGGGGCGATGCGCGGCGGCGCCGAGGAGGAGCGCTACTGGTCCATCACGTCCTGGATGAGGGTAAACCTGCCGTCCGACGCCGTGTGCCTCGCGATGCAGGCGAGCGGTTCCATCTATTTCTACACCAGCTTTCCGATCCTTCGGTGGGACATGATGGACCCCGCCAGCGCCGCCAAGGTGCGTGTCGCCGCAGACGCCGCGAATCGACCGCTCTATGCGGCCCTCTTCCCTTTTGAAATCGATCGAATCCAGGAGATCGAGAAGGCCCTCCACGGGACCTGGAAGCCGATCGAGACAATCGGGGATATCACCGTTTTCGAACGGATAGTCACCCTGCAGGACAAGGCTTCCGGAAAATGAACGCCCCTCTTCTCCTGGACCTATCCCATACGAGCCACACAAGGGCACGGACGGGTGTGCAGCGGGTTTCCCGCTCGCTCTGGAGGGAATTGGGTTCAACTGCGGTGGCCGTGACCCATGATCCCTACGAGGACGCCTGGCGGCAGCTTGACGAGTGGGAGAAGGACAATCTGCTCTCGACCGAGACTTCGAGCGGTCGCGGTGCCAAGTGGCCGATTTTGCCGATGCTCCGGGGCAGGTTTCGGCGCCTCTCGGGCCGTCCCGATCCGCTTGCCGCCTTTGCCGGCTATGGCGGCCTTGTCGTTCCCGAGATCTTCTCGGCCGATGTGGGCGCCGCCCTTCCCGCAATCTTCGCCGCGTCTGGCGGTCCTCGCATCGCGATCTTCCACGACGCCATTGCCCTGCAGTTCCCGGAGTTCACGCCTCGCTCAACCGTCACCCGTTTCCCGAGCTACCTCCAGGAGCTCCTGCGCTTCGACGGGGTCGCCGCGGTTTCCGAAGCGTCACGCTCCGCGCTTCTCTCCTACTGGAAATGGCTCGGCGTCTCCAAAACTCCCGAGGTGACCGCCGTCACGCTCGGCATTGATCCCGCGCCGACGCCGACTGCCGTCCAAACCGGGCCCGTGCCGATCGTTCTTTGTGTCGCGACCATTGAGGGCCGGAAAAACCACATGGCCCTCCTGGAGGCCTGTGAGATGCTCTGGTCCACGGGCACCGTGTTCCAGCTGCGCCTCGTCGGCCTGGCTAACTCTGAGACAGGATCGGAGGCCATCAGCCGGATCTCGGCCCTGCGGGCCTCCGGCCGAAACATCAGGTACAATGGCGCGCTCAGCGACATGGACCTCGAGACCGCCTATGCCGAGTGCACGCTCACAGTGTACCCGTCGTTTTCCGAAGGCTTCGGCCTTCCCGTCGCGGAAAGCCTGAGCCGTGGAAAGCCCTGCGCGTGCCGGATGGACGGCGCCTTGGGTGAGATCGCCCGGGCAGGAGGCTGCAAGGACATCGGCTCTGCCGCGGCTTCGGAAATCGCCTCGGCGATCGCCGGCCTCCTCGCCTCCCCTTCGGAACTGGCCGAGCTTGGAAGCGCCGCCTCGGGGCGCCGCTTCAAGACTTGGCCCCAGTACGCCTCGGAACTCAGGCAGTGGATGGGGACCGTCAATATCCTCTCATAAGGTAATCCGAATCCGTTGATATAGAAGGACCAACGGTCCGGGCATTTGCGTTTGCAAACGCCTGTCCCCATCCCAACGGTAACCG
Organism: Opitutaceae bacterium; assembly: GCA_035656555.1. Classification (GTDB taxonomy): domain Bacteria; phylum Verrucomicrobiota; class Verrucomicrobiia; order Opitutales; family Opitutaceae; genus Palsa-1447. The sequence continues at coordinate 7,511 of DASRSJ010000065.1, read as the reverse complement.
CGCATGGCGATCACCTTATTCCTCAAGAACAAGAAGCCTATCCTGGAGCGTTGCAGTGACGACTACGCGACCAAGATGCGGCTGCGCTATGCGCCGTTCTACCATGCCATGGAAGCCCAGAAGGGCACGACCATCCAGCTGGACGGCAAGGAGATGATCATGCTTTCGAGCAATGACTATCTCGGGCTCTCGTTCCATCCGAAGGTCATCGAGGCGGGCCGCGCGGCGCTCCTTAAGTGGGGCACGAGCACGACGGGCGCCCGCCCTTCCAACGGCTCGCGCACCTATCACCTCAAGCTCGAGGAGCAGCTGGCCGAGTTCCTCGGACGCGAGGCCTGCCACATCCACTCCGCCGGCTACCTTTCCTGCCTCTCCAGCGTCGCGGCGTTCGCCCAGAAGGGCGACACGATCCTCGCGGACAAGAACGTCCACTCCTGCCTCTGGGACGGCATCCGCCTCTCGAACGCCACGGTGGAGCGCTTCTCGCACAACAACCCCGACGACCTGCGGGAGGTCATCGCCACCGCCAACCCGACCTCGCCCAAGATGCTGGTCATCGAGGGCGTGTACTCAATGGAGGGCCACATCGCGCGCCTGCCCGAACTCTGCGAGATCGCCGACGAGCACAGCTGCTTCACGGTCCTGGACGACGCGCACGGCTTCGGTGTCCTCGGCCGCCAGGGACGTGGAACGGTCGACCATTTCAACCTGAATGACAGCGTCGACGTGATCTGCGGCAGCCTCTCGAAGTCCCTCGCGAGCACCGGCGGATTCGTTGCGGGCTCAAAGCAGGTTATCGAGTTCCTGCGCACCAATTCAAAACAGACGATCTTCAGCGCCGCCATCAGCCCGAGCCAGGCCGCATGCGCCCAGGCCTCGCTTGAGGTCATGCAGACCGAGCCCCAGCACCTGGAGAAGCTCTGGTCCAACACGAAGAAGTACCGCGCCATGCTGAAGGGCCTGGGCTTCGACCTCTGGGACAGCGAGACACCGGCCGTGCCGATCGTTCTCGGTTCCAAGGAGCGGGTGTATCCCTTCTGGAAGGCCCTCCTCGAGAAGGGTGTCTTCACCGTCCTCGCGATCTCGCCCGCGGTGCCCGCGGGCAAGGACTTGATCCGCACCGCCGTCTCGGCGATGCACACGGACGAGCAGCTTGAGAAGATCGCGGCGGCGATGGCGTACGCCGCGAAGAAGCTCTAAGTCCTAGACGAGCGATTCGCGCAGCATCTGTGCCGCGCGCGCCCATGTCGGCAGCGACCGGCTCATTGCGGCCGCGGACAACTGGGCGCGGTAGACGTTGGACGTGAGGAGCTTCCTCAGCCCATCGACCCAGCCCGCGAGGCTATTGCCCTGCACCACGTGGCAGCCCCCGCCGGCGGCGTTCTCCTGCACCGGGAGGATGTCGCTGCAGATACACGGGACGCCCATCCAGAGGGATTCCAGAAGCGGCAGGCCGCAGCCCTCGGCGATGCTCGGGAAGGCCGTCGCCCGCGCCGAGCGCACGAGTTCCACGAGCTCCTGGTCCGGCATCGCCGCATGATAGTGAAGGCCCGGCCAACGAGCCGCCAAATGCTCGACGCGCTGCAGGATCGGAGCGCCGAAGTGCGGGTTGACGCGTCCGACAAGGTGAAGCTCCGCCTGCACGCCCTCGAGGCGCAGGACCTCGAAGGCATCGAGGAGGAGCATCTGGTTCTTGCGGGGTTCGAGGATGCCGGTGCAGACGATCCTGGGCTGCGTCGCGTCCGCGCTGGACTCTCCCGTGACGCGGGGCACGCCCTTCCAGTCGGCCCCAAGGTGCAGGACGTCGACCTGGGGCGAGGCCCTGACACCCTGCCATTTCCAGAATCCCAGGAGCTCGTCGCGGCTCGCCGCGGACACCGCCCAGATCCGGTCGAATCGGGAAAGGAGCTTCATGTAGCTCGGATGTCTTTCCACGCTCTTCGGCCAGGTGATCGAGGGATGGCGGATCGGGATGGCGTCGTGGAAGACGGCGGCCAACCGGCACGGGCTCTGCGAAAGGAATTCCGTGAAACCGGGCCTCTCGTGCTCGGAGAAGAGTTCGGGGATCAGGATCCAGTCCGCCTTGCCAGGCAGCTTTGCCAGCGAAGGCCACGAGGCCTGCCGCGCGGACGCATCCAGCTCCTCCAGCAGCCTGCCGCTCACGCGCGCGAGGCCCGAGGAGTGTCGCCAGGAGGAGGCGCTCGTTGTATCGAGATAGATCATGCCGCGGCGGCCGCCTCCAGCCGCTTCAGCAGCCTGTCGGTATTCGCCCTGACATCAAAGTTTGCCTCCACCCAGGCGCGGGCGGGCTTGCGAAGCGACTCGCAGTAGGAGTCGTCGCTTGCCAAGCGCCGAAGCGCGGACACCCATTCCTCGGGGCGGTCGACGGAAAGCACGATGCCCGTCTCTCCATGCCTGATGGCCTCCGTCGTGCCTGCCGTGGGCGAGGTAATGACCGGCACGCCAGCCGCCATCGCCTCGGCGATCACGTTCGGAAGGCCGTCCCTGTCGCCGCTCGGCGCGACGACGCCCGTGTGAAGGAGGACGTCCGCCCATGCGAGATGGTCCCAGACCTCGTGCGAGGGCACCTGGCCCGTGAACGTGACGAGGTCGGCCACGCCGAGGTGGCCGGCCAGCTTCTCGAGCTTCGCCCGCAGCGGACCGTCGCCGACGATCCGCGCGGTGAACGGGACGCCCGACGCCTTGAGGGCCGCATAGATGCGCAGCTGCCGGTCCAGACCCTTCTTTTCCACCAGGCGCGAGAGCGAGACGATATTGAGCGGGACGCGGGGGCTGTGGAGCGCCTTCAGCGTCGGGAGCCGTTCCAGGCCGCTGCGTATGCACACGACCTTGTCCGCCTGCACGCCCTGGGCGATGAGTGCCAGGCGGGCCAGCTCGGTCGAGGTGTGGACAAAGAGCGCGGCGTCGAGCTTCTCCCTGAGCCACCAGTCCCCGCCGTGCTCAAAGACATCGTAGGCGTGCGCCCCCGCGGTGAAGCGGTGACCGTTCATCCGCCAGAGGAGCCAGGCCGCCGTCGCCGGGGCGCCGCTCCAGGCCGCATGCACGAGGCCGGGCGGGTTCTTCCTAAACGAGCGCGCGTAGACGCAGGCGAAGCCGGCTCCCAGCATGTTCTCCCAGAAATTGATCCAGGAGGGCGCCCGCCTGTTAGCGAGGCCCCGCAGGAGCTGCTTCATGATGTCGGGCTTCCTCCAGGTCTCGTAGGGGATGAGCCAGAAGAGCTCCAGGAGCCTCCACTTGTTGAAGCGCTCGACCTCGATTCCCCGGAAGGCCCCTCCCCCGCCCCACATGGAATGTATTCTAAGCCGCACGCCCCTGGACCTCATCGCGGCGACCTCCCGCTGCAGGAACATCTCCGTCGTTTTCGGAAACGTCGTGAAGAGGTAGGTGATGGCGGGTCCTTCGGCGTTCAATTCCAACCGACAATAGACATCCGGGGGCCGCGGCGGGAAGACTCTTCGGCGCATTCGCTCGTCCGTTTTTCGCTCGCCCGGATTGGGGCGCTATGTTCCGTTCGATCCCTCCATAAATGAATTACTACCGCCGGAGCGACCTGACGCACGAGGTTGCTTCCACCCTGGCCCGCTACGACGAAACCGTCCGAAGGTTCGTCGGATCCGAATACCGCCATCCGATCCGGATGAGGGACTGGGAGCTCGCGAGGGTGCTTGAGGCGGTCCGGTCGGTCCCGGTGGGATCGAGTATCCTGGACACCGGCTCCTACAACACCTTCCTGCCACTCGCCCTGGCCTCCTACGGCTACCGGCTGACCGCCTCCGACCTCATCTGGCGACGCATGGTGAAGAGCTTCGAGCGCCGGCTGGGCCTGGCCCCGGCAAAAGCCACGGAAGCCCCTTTCTTCCAGTGGATGGGGGTCTACAAGCGGGCGGGAGTGCCGGTCCGCAATCTGAACCTGACCCGGCTCTCCTGCCCAGACGCCTCCTTTGACTGCATCGTCGCTCTCTCCGTCATCGAGCATGTCCCGGACGTCGAGCTGGCTCTCCGCGAGATGTACCGCGTCCTGGCCCCCGGCGGACGCATCCTGATCACGACGGACTGCTCGCCCGAGCCGACACCCTATGAGAAGGGCGTGCGCTACTTCTCCGAGGCCGAGCTCGGAAACCTCTTTTCGCCGTACAACGTCACGTCCCGCAGGGACAGTCCGGACTTCGCCAGTGACAACTGGTGCTACGAGCTCGGCCGCCCGGTGGTTACCGTCTTCGTCGAGATCACAAAACCCCGGTGAACGGGGCGTGGGAGTGGGCCCTGAAGGGAAGCCTGATCGGCTTCTCCTGGGAGACCGACGCCGCCAGGTTGACCAATTCGTCGATCAGGATCGTCGGGTCCTCCTCATAGCGCAGCCTCAGGAAGTTGTCCCTCATCCGGATGTAGTTCTCCGGCTCCGTCAGCCAGGAGCCGATGATCCGGTCGAAGTCCTCCCCGTTCTCGATCTTGTCGGAGGCCGCGCCGTTTCGCAGGTACTTCCATGTCAGTTCCTCCTGCGGCATGATGCCACCTGAGGCGTTGAAGATGATCGGGCACTTGAAGTGCAGCGCCTTCGCGCACGTCGTCGTCCCGCCGCGGGTCACGATCACGTCGCTCACCTGCATCAGCAGGTGCACGACCTCGGAGTAGCCCTCGACGTAGCAGTTGAACTCGGGATGGTTCGCGCGCCAGTGGACGACGTCGTTGTAGGCCTGCTTGTTGCGGCCGCAGATGACGATCGCCTGGCAGCGGTCCGCCCGCTTCACGAGGGCCGGCAGGAGGTCGAAGTGGTTGTTGGCGCCGTTGCCGCCGGTGGCCAGGAAGACGGTGAAGAGGTCCGGGCGCAGGCCAAGGTGCTCCTCCCTGAAGGTGCCGCGCTCCTGGGGGGCGACCGTCTCGAAGTGCGCGTGGGGGTGCATCAGGTAGCCGCGCACCTTCGCCTTGTCGGGGGTGATGCCCCGCTTGATGGCATAGTCCTGCGCCGTCTGGGTGCGCGAGAAGTACATGTCCACCGTGGGCTCGATCCAGTTGCGCGAGTACCCCCACCCGCCCGAGAACTCGCCGCAGTAGGTCGCGCACTTGACCTTGTCCGGGCCTAGGAGTTTGCGGGCCAGCTGGAAGTAGCCGCGGTTCAGGCAGTCATGGACGCTGAAGACCAGGTGCGGGCGGTATTCCTCTATCACCTTCACGTAATAGCCGCGGCCCAGGGAAACGGTGTCCTGGTTCAGGAGACTCTGGCACTCCACGACCGCATAGAAGGCCTTGTGGACCCACGGCGCGCTGGCCTGGATCTTGTTGTAGAAGTTGACCCCCGCCCGGTTGATCACCGACGACTTCTCGAGCATCTGCTCGATGCGCACGTCCACGTCGTGCTTGTAGAGCTGGAAGCACCAGTCCGCAAAGGCCTCCGCTCGCGCATCATGGCCGCCCCCGGTGCTCGAGGTCAGGACAAGGATTCGGATCTTCGACATGGAGTGCGGGTTGGGTGCCCCGTTGCTGGCCCGGGGCGGAAGCCGGACACACTTACAGGTGCGAGGCCCGGTTCAAACCCCAAACGTCGCCTAGACCTTGCGCATGAGGAGCGCCACGTTGGCGCCCCCGAAGCCGCTGCTGTTCTTGAGCACCACCTTGGGCGCCTGGGACACGGTGGCCCGCAGGACGTTCAGGCCCTCGCAGGCCGGGTCCAGGTTCGAGATATGGGCCGAGCCCGGCATGAAGCCGTCCTTCATCAAGAGGGCGCAGAAGCCCGTCTCCATGGCGCCGGCGAGCGAGAGCCCGTGGCCGGTCAGGGCCTTCGTGCTGCTGATCCCAGGGCGGATCCCCATCTCTCCGAACACCGAGCGAAGCGCCCGGGCCTCGGAGATGTCCCCTATCAGGGTCGAGGTCGCGTGGGCGTTCACGTAGTCGACCTGGGCCGGTAGGACTCCCGTCGCGGCGAAGGCATTCTCCATGGCAGCCTTGGAGCCGGTGCCGTCCGGGTGAGAGATGGCGACATTGTAGCCGTCGGAGGCCTGCCCCCAGCCGAGGAGCTCGCAATAGGGTGTCGCCCCGCGGCGGTTCACCTCGTCCTCCGACTCGAGGACCAGGACAACGCCTCCGCCCGTGCCGACGAAGCCGTCGCGGGCCACGTCGAAGGGCCTCGAGGCGAGGGCCGGGTCCTTCTGCAGGGAAAGGGTGCGCATGCCGGCAAAGGGAAGGATCGCGTCACGGTTTCCATCCTCGCCGCCGGCGATGAACATGCGCTTCTGCCTGCCGCGGGAGATCTCCTCGTAGCCGTAGGCGATCGCATGCGCCGAGGAGGCGCAGGCGGAGGAGAAGCCCGTTGAGGCCCCCTGGATCTTGAAGGCCGCGACCAGGTTGAAATTGAGCGTCCCGACGATCGAGGCCACGATGCCGAGCGGCGAGCACCGGGCGGGCCCGAGCTTGAGCATCCGGTCATGGTGGTAGTAGGTCAGCATGGGCGAGCCGCCCGACGCTGCGAAGAGGCCCGTGTCCCTGTTGGAGACGTCCTTGTCGGTCAGCTTGGCGTCGGCGATCGCCTGGATGAAGGCGCAGTGCGCGTAGAGTCCGTGCGGGGCCATGGAGCGGATGGTCTCGCGCTTGATCTCGTAGCCCGCCGGCCACGTCCAGTCCTCCGGGTCGACGGAGTCGGTGAAGAAGCCCTTGATCGTGCCGACCACCTTGCAGGCGATGTCGGGCTTCTGGAAGGGCTCGTAGACCTCGAAGCCGTGGCGCATCTCCCGCAGGTTGCCGGTAACAGTCGTCGCATCGTTGCCGATGCTCGTCACGAAACCGACACCTGTGATGAAAACTCTGGGCATGCTCGACTAAGGGCGGGGCGCCCTGACCAATGTGACCAGGGTCACAGACCGGTCAATATCAGGCGTTGACCGCGACCCGCAGGGGCGGGTTGCTGCCTGAGGACTCGCCAGGGGCCGCCGGCTGTGCCGCACCCGCGACGGGGGCAGTGACAACCGCGGACTCGACGTAGGCAAAGGTAAGGGTGATGTCCTCGGCGATGACCGCCTTCTCCTGGCCGACACGGATCGCGCCCTCGAAGGTCGCGAGCGGCATCTTCATGCGCTTCGGCTTGATGGAGAGGGTCAGGATGTCGCCGGGCTTGCACATGCGGTGGGCGCGTACGCCCTCGCAGCCCGTAAAGAAGATCGTGTTGGAGCCGATGGCCTTGCCGGGCTCGGTGGGCGCGCCCTCAAGAAGATAAAGGACCGCCAGCTGGCCAAGGGCCTCGAGCATGATCGAGGCCGGCATGACCGGGTTGTCCTTGAAGTGACCCTGCAGGAAGAACTCCTGGCCGGAGATCTTGTACTTGCCGTTGGCCCCGGTGGAGCTGACGGAGGCCTCGTTCAGGAAAAGGAAGGGCGGCTGCACCGGCATCACCGCGCCAATGTGCTCGATCGGGAGGAACTTGGTCGGGCGCGGCAGCGGCAGGCCGCGGATCTTGCAATCAATGAACGTCTTCACGTCACCGACCGTGCGCAGGTTGCGCA
>DASRSJ010000064.1:0-6267 GCA_035656555.1 Opitutaceae bacterium | reverse complement strand
CCGCCGACCAGATGTTCAGCGAGGAGCTTCCCGAGGGAGATGGCCCCATCCCGGTGACCTCCCGCTTCGGATGGGTGCTCGACCCGATCGACGGGACGAACAACTTCGCGCTCGGCATCCCGTACTGCGCGATATCCCTGGCGCTGATCGTCCACGGCGAGCCCGTCTACGGCGTCGTCTACGACCTGGGCCGCAAGGTCCTGATGCACGGCGGCCCGGGCTTCGGTATGCACGACGGCGAGCGCACGTCGGCCGTCGTTTCAACCCCGCCGACCCTTGAGACCCTGATCGGCTTCCACAGCCCCTCCGACAAGGCGCTCGTGCCCGCGGCCGAGGCCATCCTCACGAACTTCAAGATCCGGGGGCTCGGCAGCGCGACGCTCCACCTGGCCTACGTGGCAGCCGGCCTCTTCGGCGGCGCGGTGGACTTCAACGTGAAGATCTGGGACCTGGCGGCCGCGATCCCGCTCTGCCGTGCGGCGGGCGGGGAGGTCATCTTCATGAGCGGCGAGCAGCTGCCGATGAAGATCTTCGACCTGAAGATGAAGCGGATCGTCTACGTGGCGGGCGCCCCCGTCATGGCGAGGCGCCTGGCGGGTCTCATGACCCTGCCTCTCGTCTAGACCAGGTATTCCTTCAGCGGGACCGGGTTGACGATCTTGGCCGTCGGAAGCTGGGCGGCCAGCTGCTCGGCGAACCACTCGCGTGCCGGCGGGTCGCCGTGCGTGAGGACGATTGTCCTGGCGCCGGTCTGCACCGCGAACTGGAGGAGCTCCTCCCTGTCCGCGTGGCCGCTCAATTCGAAGCGCTCGACGCGGGCCTTGATCTTCGCCTTCACGTGGGCGGTCTCAAAGAGGAACGTTTCGCCGGGCTTCATCGCCAGCAGCTTGCCGCCCGGGGTGTCTGGGTCGCAGTAGCCGACAAAGCCGATCGTGTTGCCGGCATTGCCGAGGAGGCCGGAGGCCAGCGTGTAGCTCGGCGTGCGCTCGACCAGCATGCCGGAGCTGATGATATAGAGGGCGTTCTGCTTGGGGTCCACGCCGGGCGTCAGGACGCGGGGCAGGGGCTTGATCTTCATCTCCTTGATGATCCCCTTGTTGAACTGCACATGGCGCGTCTTGCGGCTGATCTCGTCGAAGTAGTCGGCCAGGTCCATGCCGAGGCCGGAGGCGAAGATCGGGCAGTCGACCAGGCGGCGGAACTTGCGCGCGTCATGGATGATCGAGAGGACCTCCTGCATGCGCCCGAGGGCGAAGACCGGAATCAGGAACGAGCCGCCGCGCTTGATCGTGTCGTTGATCGACTCGACGAGGCGGGCCATCTCGTTGCCGCGGGTCTTCTCGAGGGTGCGCTCGGTCGTGCCGCGGGTGGTCTCGGTCACCAGGGTATCGAAATGGCCGGCCGGGAATTTGGCGCCGGGCAGGGTGCGCTGGTTCTCAAAGAGGACGTCGCCGGTAAAAAAGATCGCGCGGTGCTTGTGGCGGATTTCGACCGCCGCGGCGCCGGCCACGTGGCCCGCCGGGTGCATGATGATCTCGATCTCGTCCTTGCCCGACTTGATCTTCTTAACCTGGCCGAAATTGACCCCTGTCATGCGCCGGGAGAGGCGGTCGATGTCCTCGTGGGTGAAAAGGGGGTAGTCGACGATGTTCTGGTCCTCTTTCTGGCGCAGCATGACGCTCGCGGAGTTGTGGAGCATGCGCTCGATCAGCATCCGGCTGGAAGACGTCATGATGACCGGGGTGTTCGGGTGCTCCTTCATGGCCACCGGCAGGCTGCCTATGTGGTCCAGATGGCAATGGGTTATGATGATCAGGTCCAGGTTCTTGCCCCTGAGGATGCTGTGGTCCGGCGCCGCGCGGCGGCCGACCCTCTTCGGGTGGAGTCCTGAGTCGATCAGGATTTTTACATCACCCAGCTGGACGAACAGCGAGTTGGCGCCGATGCCGCCATCGCGGTTCAGATCAATAAGCTTCATGGATACCGGAATTTATGAGGCTGCGGCGTCACAATTCAAGCGCCGCCACCCCATATGCCGCAAATACCTCACTAACGGGGCACTATGAGGTCAAAAGGGGGCAAAAGGACATGAATCTTGGCCCCGGAATCGTCCACCCCGTGAAAGCAGCCCTGGACGTGGGCGTCGCCCCCGGTCACATGGTGGCTGTTGTAGGAGAATTCCTCGCCGGGGGCCAGGCGCGGGGTCTCGCCCACGATCTTGTCGCCCTCGACCACCTGCCGGTTGCCGTTGCCGTAGTCGATGACCCATTTGCGGCCCAGGAGGATCACGGTGCGGTCCGAGGCGTTGCGGATCGTGATGTAGTAAACGAAGGCGTGCGGCTTGTCCTCGGGCAGGCTCACACCCCCGTCGTGGTGGACGAGCTTGTCCAGCCGGGCCGTCAGCCCGGGAATTTCGATGGAGGATCCGCAGCCCATCCCACAAGGAGAGGCCCCTTTGCCCGCTCCGCAAGCGGGTTTCCGCTTGATGCGCGGCGGCGGGGGCCGCACAAACGCGCTGAATCATGCGGAAACTCGCCCTTCTCTCGGTCAGCGACAAGCGTGGTCTGGCGGAGTTCGCCGCGGCCCTCGTGAGCGACCACGGCTACACGCTCCTCTCGACCGGAGGCACGGCGAAGATGCTCCAGGACAAGGGACTGCCGGTCACCGAGGTCGGCCAGCACACGGGCTTCCCCGAGATCATGGACGGGCGCGTGAAGACGCTTCACCCGAAGATCCACGGCGGCCTCCTCGCCAGGCGCGACCTGCCCGAGCACCTGGCCCAGGCCGAGAAGAACGCCATCGAGCTCATCGACCTCGTGGTCGTTAACCTCTATCCCTTCGAGGAGACGGTCGCGAAGCCCCACGTCGAGTTCGACGAGGCGATTGAGAACATCGACATCGGAGGTCCCTCGATGCTGCGCAGTGCGGCGAAGAACCACGCGAGTGTGACGGTTGTCTGCGACCCCTCGGACTACGTGAGGGTGCTCGAGGCGATGAAGGCGCAGGGCGACGCGCTCTCGACACTCAGGCGGACCCTTGCGCTGAAGGTGTTCCAGAGGACCGCCTCCTACGACGGAGCGATCGCGCGCTACCTCGAGCTCCAGGAAGCGGGCCCGGACCTGGAGGCCATGGGCGGCCTGGGCGCCCAGCTGAGCTTTTCATGGAAGAGGGCGCAGTCGCTTCGCTACGGCGAGAACCCGCACCAGAAGGCGGCCCTTTACGGGACCTTCCACGACCACTACGAGCAGCTCCAGGGCAAGGAGCTCAGCTATAACAACATTCTCGATATCACGTCCGCCACCTATCTGATCGGCGAGTTCGAGAGGCCGACGGTCGCGATCCTGAAGCACACCAACCCATGCGGGCTCGGCAGCGCCGACACGGTTCTCGAGGCATGGCACAAGGCCTACGCGACGGACAGGCAGGCCCCCTTCGGCGGCATCATCATCACGAACCGAACGCTCGACGCGGACCTGGCGGCCCTCATCGCGGACATCTTCACCGAGGTGATCATCGCGCCCCGCTTCAGTCCCGAGGCGCTCGCGATCCTCCAGAAGAAGAAGAACCTCAGGCTCATGGTGGCCAAGGAGGGCCTGGGCTCGGATGCGCTCCAGGAGATCCGCTCGGTAGTCGGCGGCGTCTTGGTCCAGGACCGCGACCGCACGCTTGGCAACAAGGCCGAGTTCAAGGTCGTGACGAAGCGCGCCCCGACGCAGGAGGAGTACGACGCAATGATCTTCGGCTGGAAGGTGTGCAAGCACGTGAAGTCGAATGCCATCGTCTACTGCAGGGGCGAGCAGACGCTCGGGATCGGCGCGGGCCAGATGGCTCGAGTCGACAGCTCCCGGATCGCGGTATGGAAGGCCGCCGAGGCGGGCCTGGACCTCAAGGGTTCCATCGTGTCCAGCGAGGCGCTCTTCCCGTTCCCGGATGGCCTCATCGCGGCGGCCGAGGCCGGCGCCACGGCGGCCATACAGCCAGGAGGCTCCGTGCGCGACGCCGAGGTCATCAAGGCCGCGGACGAGCGCGGCATGGCGATGGTCTTTACCGGCATCCGCCACTTCAGGCACTGATTCGGCTCCTTCGGGATTGGCAGTTTGGCCGGGAACGGGCACGCTGTGCCCATGTTCGACCACGTAGAAAAGCTCAAGGAGTGGATCTCCTATCCCAGCGTCTCGACCGACCCCGCGTTCAAGGAGGGGATGGTGGGCTCGCAAAAATTTGTCTCCGACCTGCTGTCCTCCATGGGCTTCAAGGTCGAGCTCGTGAAGACGGAGCTTCACCCAATCGTCTGGGCGACCCGCGAGGGCGACCCCTCGTGGCCCCATGTGGTGATCTACGGCCACTACGACGTGCAGCCGGCGGATCCTGTGGCCCTCTGGAAGACGCCGCCGTTCACGGGCACGATCATCGGCGATCGAATCTACGGGCGCGGCGCGGCCGACAACAAGGGCCCGCTCATGACGAATATCGCGGCCGTCGGACAGCTTCTGGAGGAGAACCCGAAACTTCCGCTGAAGATCACGTTCCTGATCGAGGGCGAGGAGGAGATGGGAAGCCCCAGCTTCCCCAGTTTCCTTGAGACCCACGCGAAGCGCCTGAGCGAGGCGGACTTCGTTTTCCTCTCCGACACGGCGCTCCCGAACAAGGACCAGGTGGTGATTACCTGCGGGCTTCGCGGCCTGGCGCTCCTGGACGTCGTCGTCACGGGCGCAAAGGGCGACCTGCACTCCGGCCTCCACGGCGGCGTCTTGAGGAACCCGATCCAGGCGCTCTCCGAGATCCTTTCGAGCCTCCACACGCCCGAGGGCGCGGTCAATATCCCGGGCTTCTACGACGACGTGCTCGATGTCGAGCAATGGGAGAAGGACGAGCTCGTGAAGCTCGGCGGCAAGGACAAGGAGTACCTGGACTTCCTCGGCATCGACTCCTTCTACACGACCCCGGGCTTCACGCCCTTCGAGGCCGTCCGCTTCCAGCCGACCCTGGAATTCAACGGGATCGGCGGGGGTTACCAGGGGGAGGGGACGAAGACCGTCATCCCGAGCAAGGCCTTCGCGAAGATCAGCTGCCGCCTGGTGTCGAACCAGGAGCCGGAGAAGATCAAGGAGCTCGTGCGAAAGACGATCCTCTCAAGGAAGCCGAGCGGCGTGACGATCGAGTTCGTCGACCAGCACAAGGGCGACCCCTACGTGGTCGTCCCGCCGGGAAAGTCCAACACGCCAAAGGACCAGTCGCCGGTCCTGGCGCGCGCGTTCCGCTCGGCCGAGAGCGCGATCACTCAGGTCTGGGGCAAGGCGCCGCTGTACCTTCGCGAGGGCGGAAGCGTGCCGATCATAGCCCAGATCAAGAAGTCGACGGGGCTCGACTCCGTCATGCTCGGGCTATTCCTGCCCGAGGACAACCTTCACGCGCCGAACGAGAGCTTCAGTCTCGACGTCATGCGCAAGGGCGTCGAGACCGCGAAGCGTATCCTAAGAGGCCTTACGACTTCTTGAGGATGACCAGGTCGTCGCGGCGGTCCTTGGCCCGCGCCGCGTCGTCGCCGTTCTTCGTCGCCTCTTCGCTGCCCTTGGAGGCGGTCTCGATCTTGTCGGCGGGGACGCCGATGGAGACCAGGTACTTCTTAGCCTCGTTGGAGCGGTGGTCGCCGAGACCAAGGTTGTACTCCGAGGTGCCGTGCCAGTCGCAGTGGCCCTCGATCATGAGGCGGTACTGCGGGTTCTTATCGAGATAGTCCTTGGCGGCCTGGAGCTTCGGGCGCTCGGCGGAGCTGATCGCGTCGCGGTCGTACGCGAAATACACCGGCTGCAGGAGGCCGCGAATCGTGTTGGCGTCCTCGAGGATGTTCGGGTCGCGATTCTGGAGAGTGGAGTTGGCGTCAGTCGTCGATACGTCCGTCGGGGCCAGGTTGCCGCCGCCGCCGCCGTTCGGTCCAAGTGCTGTCGAGCTCGGGTCGGGCCGGATGGGCTTCTTGGAGCAGCCTGCAAGGAGGAGGACTGCGCTGGCGGCGACGATAAAGAGCGACTTGGAGGCTTGTTTCATGTGTTGGATACCTAGGGTGAAGAGCAAGTAATTGGCCAACCTTTTGATCGCGGCAAGAAATTAAGCGGGAATATGAGGCCCCGCGGCGCCCGCGGGCGGCCTTTGAAGATGGTGGGCCGGCCGGGACTCGAACCCGGAACCAATTGCTTAAAAGGCAACTGCTCTAACCATTGAGCTACCAGCCCGAAAAAGTGTTCCTGAGGGGCGACTTGCGCAGACACC
>DASRSJ010000063.1:0-3176 GCA_035656555.1 Opitutaceae bacterium | reverse complement strand
GAACTCAAGCTGCACGACCCTCGCGCCGTGCTGCCTCGCGATCTCGACCGTCCGGTCCGTGCTGAAGGAGTCGATCACCACGATCTCCGCCGCCCAAGCCACGCTCTCCAGGGCGGGGCCAATCTTCAGCTCCTCGTTCTTGGCGAGGATGAACACGGATACCGGTGCGGGTGATGCCATGGGTCGGGCGAGGGAGGTTCAGACCTTCCCGACGCTAGAGCGAGAGATTTGGTAGAGGTAGCCGCAGCAGCGCCACGCGCGAACCATCGTTCGCCTCGCGCGGCCCGGCTGCAGGAGGATGGCGTAGCCCGTCGCCAGGAGGACATAGCCCACGAGCTTCAGGACGCTGGCCACGGCGCGGCTCAGGTAAAACGGCGCGGCCGAGCGGCCCGCGACGGCGATGATCCCGGCCTCGTCGACGACGCGTGACCGAGCCGAGTCAAAGGCGTGTCGCATGGCGTAGTCCATCGTGAGGCGGCTGGCGGGCATCTGGTGGAATACCTTCGCCTCGGGCACGAACCAGACCTCAAGGCCGGTCGCGCGCACGCGGCGAATCATCTCGGTGTCCCCGCCGCCAAAGAGCGACGTGCCCGAACGGTCGAGCTCCGTCCTGAACATGCCGAGCTTGGCAAAGACCCATTTCGGGAATGCGAAGTTGGCGCCCATCGGGGACTGCTCGGGCGGCAGGATCCCCGCGTCCCTGCGAAACGAAAGCGGCCTGTGCGCCCCCTCCATCCATTTCGGGAGTCCGTCCGGGAAGACGGGGACCACCTCGCCGCCGACGACGCCGATCGTGTGCGCCTTCTCGGAGGCGAACGGCGCCACGAGCTTCGAGAGCCAGTCCGGGGCCATCAGGATGTCGTCGTCGGCAAGGACGATGATCTCCCCCTTGGCCTCGGTGATCGCGCGGTTGCGCCCGTGGTCCAGCCCTTGGCTGGTCTCCACGATCCGGCGCGGGAAGGGCGCCGCGGACATGAACGAGGCGACGACCTCGGCCGTGTCGTCCGTCGAGTTGTTGTCGATCACCAGCAGCTCCCAGAGCGCCGCCGGGTAGTCCTGCTTCACGAGACCGGCCAGCGTTTCCCTGAGGAAACGGGAGCGGTTGTAGGTGATTACGGCGACTGTGATCCGCGGGATGGGCATCTTATGACTGACACGAGGCGTATGATTTCAAACTGGTAACCAACGAGTTGCACTAAACCAAGCCCCAAATCCTAAAAAAACTCTGGACGGATCGGCGATGGTTTTCATGATTGGCGACGCATCAGGAACGAATTGGCCCTAAAAAAGCCGGTTCTGCCAACCGGGCCGGGAGCGGCCACGGTGGATCGGGTTCAAGCCCGGATGTGCGAGGCCGCAAGGCTTCGAACCGAAACGCTCCCGAAAACGGACGACCGATCTGATGCCCAGATCGGTCTTTTTGTTTTCAAGCCCTGCTGCGCGATTAAATCCACCAATAAGATCACGCAACATGACCAGCCAAGCCGACACCTCCGGAATCCGCATCGCTGCGGACAATCCCAACCACCACCTCTGGAACAACCACGGGACGTGGTTCCTGCACTACACCGTGCACCCCACCCCGTTCACCAAGGAGCGCATACGCCGCTCCCTGGGCACCAAGGACCTCGCGGTCGCCCGCACGCGCCGCGACTCCTTCTTTGCCCACATGGGCGGCAAGCAGCAGGCGGCCTAGGCCGTTTTTTCAGGCGATCACCGGCCGGGAGCCCGGCTCCCGGTCGAACGCCACCATCACCTCGCTACCGACCTGGTCCGCGAGCAGGCGTCCCTTGGACGTCAGCCGCACGCGGCCTCCATCTCGGGTTGCCAGTTCCTCCACCACCAGACGGTTCACGAATTCCCCGACCTTTTCCCAGGGCGCGTTCGGGCAGGAGAGTTGCAGGCGGGCAATGTCCACGCCCTCATTCATCCTAAGCCCGAAGACCAGCGCGTCCTCGGCCAGCAGAACGGGTGTGAGCTCCGTTCGGTCCTCGGTCACGCGCTCGCCACGCGCGACGTGCGCGGCCCACTCCGGCAGGCTCGCGACATTGGAGCCGCGGAGGCTCCCCTGCTGCGATGCGGCCGAGGGCCCGAGTCCCGCCCACTCGCCCATCCGCCACGTGTTCAGATTGTGGACGCAGGCGTGGCCCGGCTTTGAGAAGTTGGAAACCTCGTACTGCGCATAGCCCGCGGCGCCGAGGCGCTCCCAGGTGCGCTCATACATGCGCGCCTCATTCTCGGGATCCAGGCGCACCCTTCCCTCGGACAGCTTGATCCAGAGGGCCGTGTCCTCCTCGAACGTGAGGCAGTAGGTCGAGATATGGTCGGGCGAGAGCGAGACGGCCTCGTCGATGTCCGCGTCCCACTCAGCGGCCGTCTGGCCCGGCAGGGCGAACATGAGGTCCACGTTGACGCTCGGGAAGCCCGCCTCGCTGATGCACTCATAGGCGCGGTAGACCTGCTCCCGCGAGTGGGCGCGGCCGAGGGCGTCGAGAAGCGCCGGTCTGAAGCTCTGGACGCCGAGTGAGACCCGCGTCACCCCGGCTGAGCGAAGCACGGAAAGGCGCTCCTTCGTGACGGACGAAGGGGCGAGTTCTACCGTCCACTCGGCAGGCCGCTGGCCGCCGGGGATTGAGTGGACGAGCTCGGCCAAGCGACCGAGGTCCTTGGGCGCCAGGAGGCCAGGCGTGCCGCCGCCCCAGAAGACGGTAGAGAGGGGCTTGTTCCAATCCACGAGCCTCGCCTCGTCCGCCATTGAATTAATGAAACCCTCCACCGATTCGGCGGTCGGACGAACCTGATAGAAAGCGCAGAAGTCGCAGGTGGTGGCGCAGAACGGCACGTGGACATAGAGCCCGAGCGGTCTTGCGCCGTCACCTTTGGCTTGCTCCTCTGTGGCGACAGCCCTCATTAATAGCATCGAAATGGACCTCAAACGAATTTCCGTCGCGAGACAATTCATCCCCGCTTCCGCGGCGGCCCTCGCCCTTGTCTTCCTGTGCGGTTGCTCGACCTTGAGCCTTACGAACCTGACGCCCTCGACGCTCCCGTCGAACCCGTCCGGCATCTACACTTTCACGCTCAGGGTCACCCCGAAGACGACTCTACTGGTTCCGGATAGCGTTGCCCCGCACATCGTTGTGGGCGCTGAGAGCCACGACATGGTCAAGGACCCT
>DASRSJ010000062.1:0-3789 GCA_035656555.1 Opitutaceae bacterium | reverse complement strand
ACCAGTGATGGCTAACATAAGCGGAGGGATAGGGCTCCTGCGACACTGTCAGGGCAACCAGGCGATCGAAGGAAAGAGACATAAACCCTTATGAATGGATCAGAGTTTGTCCAAAGAGGAGCGAGCGATTTTATTAGTTTGGCCAACTTGGCTTTCGAAAACTGAAGTCCGAGCGCGAGGAGCAATGGTAGCGCGTCGGATTCCAGATTGAGTTCGAGGAAAATCCTGAAGGGTTGGTTGTCATTATACAAGTATCTATCTTGCCAACTGTCGTGGTTGCCCTCTTTCGAATAGGGGCGTGGTCATTTTTCTCATCACGGCCTATCTGTAGGACTCGGCTAGTGCTTGCGAGCGGCACTCTATGCCTTGTTCGCCGCCTTGCGCTTGTCCTCTTCCCGCCGCATCTTGCGCATGAACGCGTTACCCTTGCCCTTGAGCTCCTTGTTCTTGCTCTTGTTGAACTCAACGTAGGCCATGCGCTGTCCGCCCGAGTAGTCGGCCAGCATGCCCGCCCGCCGCCGGACCACCGCCCCCTTTTTCTTGCCCGCCCGCCCGCCCACGCTGAACAGGTCGCCGTCGATCACCTCCGAGTCCGCCGCCGTCTCGTTTTGGAGCAGCACGTCCGACAGCAGGTCGCGGCGCTCCTGTGGCGTCTGGAACGCGAGCCCAGTCATCTCCTTGATGCCGTTGAGCGCCGTGATGATCTTGAAGGCGTAGCCCTGGTCCACGAGGAACGCCTGCCGCTTCCACGAGTAGAACATCTCGTCCGTGTCTTTGCTGACGAGGCTGTAGAAGAAGGCGTTGAACCCCTCGTCGTTCCTGCGCTTCGCCCGCAAGATGCGGCCCAGGCGCTGTGCCTCCTGACGCCGACTGCCGTAGTGGCTCGAGATCTGGATCAGACACGTCGCTTCCGGAAGATCCAACGACGTGTCGCCGATTTTCGACAGGAAGATGGTGTTGATGGCGTCGTTGTGCTGGAAGTTCTCGAGGATCTTCATGCGCTCCGCCTGCGGCGTGCCGCCGAAGATGAGGGCCTTTCCCATCTTGAGCGCGTACTGGTGCAGCGCGTACACGTTATCACTAAACACGATGATCTTGTCGCCGCGCCCCTCGTGGTAGTTGATCAGGAACTGGCAGGCCTGGAACTTGCGCGGGTTCATCGTGAACAACAGCGTGCGCCTCTGCGGCGTCTTCGCGGTGAGGTACTCCATGTAAAACTCGACCGTCATCGGGCACTGGACCTCTGCGCACTGCACCTTGGCGATGTGGCCCTGCTCGCTGAGCTCTTGCCAGTTCGCCTCGTATAGCTTAGGGCCGATCAGGAAGTTGAGGTCCTGGATCTTGTCGTCCTCGCGCAGTAGCGTGGCGGTGAGGCCGAGCTTGGAGTGCGCTTTGACTTTGAAGGTGACCCTCTTAAACATCTCCGCCGGTACGACGTGCACCTCGTCCAGGATCATGAGGCCCCATTCTCTGTTTTCGATCGCGCCCATGACCTTCTGCGCGTCGTAGGACCGGTTCTTGGTCTGCGTGATCATCGAGTACGTCGAAATGAGGATGCCCGTGTTGCCGCGGAACATGGACTTCGAGTCGGCGGTGAAGGTGGCGATGTCGTCGGCGCTGACGTTTGACCACTTGAGAAACTCGGCCCTCCACTGGACCACGGACATGGCGCTGGTGCAGAGCACGATGATGCCCTTCTTGATGGTGCATGCGGCCGTGATGCCGACGAGCGTCTTTCCCGCGCCGCAGGGCAGCACGATGATCCCGCTCCTCGCCCGGCCGTTGCTGAACATCTTGTGAAGTGCCTTTTCCTGGTAGTCCCTGATCTGGGCGGCGGGCTTCAGGTCGATGACGAGGTTCGCATTCTCCGAGTCGTTTCGGAAATCGTATTCTTCCGTGAGCGGAAGGTCGATGAACCGGCAGCGCTTCGAGACCTCCTGGACCGACTCGGGAAGGATTTCGAATTTGTGCACCTGCTCCTCCGGCTCCATCTCCTCCGTGATCAACGGCGCCGAGGCTTGGTTTTCGCTCGCACCCTCCTCTTCAGCGGCAGGACGGGCAGGTTGCGGTGCGACCGTGGCCGATGTGCCGGATATCACGAGATCGCCCATTTTCGGGGCGGCCTCGGTGGTGACCCCGGTGCTGTCAATCCGAAGCTTCGAGATGATTTCATCACGCAGCAGCGTTTGTATGACCTCTCGGTCTTGGCTCTCGACCCAGTACTTGGTGTCCTTGAGGACGAGCCGGACTTTGCCGAAGGACAGAGTCGATCCTTTGATGAATTCGACGATGGATTTTGGGATCGGAGTCTTGCAGAATTCGTCGAGCAATTCCAAAATGTCGTTGGTGGTCAGCCCGACCGACACTGCCGCAAACAGGCTGTGTGCCGTCAACGTGTACTCGTGTATCATCTGCACGCGAGACAGCGGCTCGGCGATGTTGATGAGGAAGCTCTCCGCATCCTTGAACCGGGGGTGGAAGGCCTCGACGATGATGCGGCCTCTGCCCGGGTCGATCCACAGGGGGCGGGTGTCGTGGTCTGGCTTGAGGGGGATGCCGGCGTAGTCATGCTCGCCGAAGAGGTACGACACCTCGTCGTCGAGGGCGTAGAAGTCTTCGGAATACTGAGGGATGGAGAACTTGTCGACCAGGTGGTTGAGTTGCTGCTCCTCCTCCGGGTCAGGGTCGTCGAACGAGTCGGAGCCAGACGGCTCGTCGCTCTCGGTCGCCCGCGGGGTTGAGACTCCAGACTGAACCCGCTTGCGACCCGCTGCGGCCTGAGCGGGGGCCTTGCGCTTCGGGGCCATTGCTCTTGAGCAGGGTGGAAGACGTGAGGCTCTTATTCAACACCACCGCATGTCGAGTCCTTTGGAGGTATTGCGGTGAAGGACACGGTTCACACGGCGATAGCTGATCGCCGGCTGTCAGGATTGCCGGAATGGCCTCACTCAGACAGAGGGTAGTGTGGTGGAGAGGTTGAATTCCGAGCTGGAGAGGCCTCAAATATTTGAGTCAGAAGCCAGGGTTAGGGTATTCATTGCTACTTGCCAAGAAGCGTGATCCGGGAAGCGCCACCAATGCCTGATCTCCCTCATCCTTCATCTTTCATGCCCCTCACCTCGGACTAGGACGCGCTCGGCTGCCGGAGATCGTACAATCGTTTCTATCCGTCTGGAGCTTCCTCCGCGCCCGCTCGCTGACTCGACCGGCCCTCAATGTTGACTGGGCGGACGCCCTTCGCTTGATGAAATGGGCGCCTCCGACTCGAAGCTGGTGTTCAAACAGGGCATATTCCGCCTCTCCGACCCAAAGGTCATTCCCATTGAGGATGCCTACTGGAACGCGGTACGTCTTTCGCCTAGCAATATGCACTCTAACGCCTCAGTTCTGGGAGCTGCCGGAGTCTGCAGAAGACATATTCACCCTGTTCTCGCCCGCCGACGTCCGCCGCACTCGAGACAACTGCCTGGCCAACCTGGAGACGTTGATATTGCGCACCATATCAAAGCTCATTGAGCTGCGCTATACCCCGTCGTTCCCCAACCCGGATCAGGCGCACGAGCGACAGGCGCTAAACTGCATCCGTGTGCTCACCAGGGTCCTGCCGTTCGTGTACGAGGCTGCAAATCTGGAGCAATGGGAGGAGAACATCTTCTGGACACCGCGGAAAAAGAAGGCTGCGGCGCGGGCGAGGGAGGTTATATTCGAAAGCAACGACCAGGCGCCGCTCGCAGAACCCGAGGACGAACAGAAACCCCTTGGCGAAGAGCTGCTCGATGCGCTGATCGA
>DASRSJ010000061.1:0-2006 GCA_035656555.1 Opitutaceae bacterium | reverse complement strand
GTTCAAGGGGTCTTGTCTCGATGCGCACGCCCGCGACAGCGGGATGGGCGCGAAGGTCCTGGAATCCGGCGCCCGTCAGGCGCCACGAGAGCGCGGCGCTGGCCTCGGCAACCGGGGCCACGCCACCCTCAAGGAGGACGGCGAACTCCATCCGGGTGTCGCCCTGCTCCTTGATGATCGTCTCCCTCAGCCTCCGGAGAAACGACTCCAGGTTCGGGTCGCCCGGCTGCACGAGCCAGGTGATGCGGCGCACGGACCGCGAGACCGCCGCATCCAGCGGATAGCACTCCTTCACGTTCACCCTCGGGCCGTCGGCCCCGCGGATGATGTTTCCCTGGACGAGCACCGGGGCATTCTCGGAGAGCGAAGTGCCATAGCTCGCGAATGCGTCCGCGAACATGTTGAGCGAGATGGTGGACTTGCGGGTCGCGAGGGTGAAGGCGACCCAGGGCCGGTTGTCCTTCTTCGCGTACTTTTTCACCAGGTTGCCCGCGACACCGCAGAGGCGGAACTCGCCCCGGTCGGGCAGGGCAGCGAGCGCGTCCGCGGCCGTGGTATCGATAGACTCCCAGAGGCCGGCGTAGGTGTTCATCGGGTGGCCCGAGACGTAGAAGCCGAGGAGCTCCTTCTCGAAGGTCAGCCTCTCATGAGGGCTGAAGTCCGGGGCGCCCGAACCCGCGGCCTTGTGCTTTCCGTTCCTGGACTCCGTGACGGGAGCCAGGGTGCCGAAGAACGTGTCCTGGCCGGCCGCCTTGTCCCTCGCGTGGGCTGAACTGGCCGCAATGGCCGCATCCAGCCCATCGAAGAGGTGCCGGCGGCTCGAGCCGCTGAAGTCGAAGGCGCCCGTCTTAACCAGGTGCTCGAACACGCGCTTGTTGACGGCCCGCCCGTCGACACGGGTCGCAAAGTCCTCGAAGTCCTTGAATGGACCGTTGGACTCGCGCTCGGCGATGATCTTCTGCGCGGCCAACTCGCCCACGCCCTTGATGCCCGCGAGCCCGAAGCGGATCTTGCCGCCGATCGGCGTGAACATCTCGCGCGACTCGTTGACGTCGGGGCCCAGCACCACGAGCCCCATTGACTCGCACTCCGCGACGAAGTGGGAAACCTTGTCGGAGTTGCCGAGCTCGGCGCTCAGCATGGCCGCCATGAAGTGGACCGGGTGGCTGGCCTTCAGGTACGCCGTCTGGTAGCTCAGGAGCGCGTAGGCCGCCGAGTGCGACTTGTTAAAGCCGTAGCCCGCGAACTTGTTCAGGATCTCGAAGATCGCGTCCGAGGTCTTCTCGTCGATCCCGTTGATCTTCTTGGCGCCGCTGACGAACTTGCTGCGCTCCTCGGCCATCGCCGCGGCGTCCTTCTTGCCCATCGCGCGCCGGAGCATGTCGGCGCCGCCGAGCGTGTAGCCAGCGATGATCTTCGCGGCCTCCATGACCTGCTCCTGGTACACCATGACGCCGTAGGTCTCGCTGCAGACCTCCTCCAGAAGCTTGTGCGGGTACCGCACCGTGCTCGGGTCCTTCTTGCCCTTGATGTAGTCCGGGATCCAGTCCATCGGGCCGGGGCGGAAGAGGGCTATGAGGGCTATGATCTCGTCGATCGAGGAGACCTGGAGTTGCCGGCAGAGGTTCTGCATGCCGCCCGACTCCAGCTGGAAGACACCGGTCGTCTTGCCGCTGTTGAGCAGCGCGAAGGTTTTCGGGTCGTCGATCGGGATCTTCTCGATGTCGAAGTTCGCATCGACCGTCCTGCGGATGTTGTCCACCGCGTCCGCGATGACGGTCAGGGTCTTCAGGCCCAGGAAGTCCATCTTGAGCAGCCCCAGCTTTCCCACCGCGTTCATGTCGAACTGGACCGTGACGTCGCCCTCCTGGAGCGTCAGCGGCACGAACTCCTCGAGGGGCTTGTCCGTGATGATGATGCCGGCCGCGTGCTTGCCGGTGTTGCGGACCATGCCCTCCAAAACCCTAGCCTGATCAAAAATCTTTTTTGCGACCGGGTTGCGCGCG
>DASRSJ010000060.1:0-4529 GCA_035656555.1 Opitutaceae bacterium | reverse complement strand
CAGGAGGCTCTTCGCCACCATGTAGGCGTTGTTGTCGACGAGCGTCTTTTCGATCAGCTCATAGAGGGAGTTGAGCGTCAGGCGCAGGGGGTTCTGCTTGCGGCCCATCTCGGTCAGGTTGCCGCCGAGCTCGCTGCAGATACGCGCGACCCATGCGCGGTTCTTGTCGGTGAAGATGTCCTTCTCCCCCTGCGAGATGCAAACGTTGGTGAGGGCCTTGCCGAGGGTGTCGGCAACCTCGGTCATATCGAAGCGCTCCTCGCCATGCGGGCAGAGCAGCACGATCGGGGGCAGCGGGATCTCACTCGCGCTGATGACGTCGCGCCACGCAAAAACCGGCTTCTGCTCTATCGGGGAATGGACCGTGCGCTTCAGGGCGAGGTCGTGGGCGAGTGGAATGTTTTTCATTGTCGAAGTTCCTATCTATAAGAGATTTGCAATAACGAATTTTGGGGCGGAGCGATGATCGACCCATGTGCCGTCAACGGCAGACTGGGGGCACTAACGCGATGAAGGGACTGTCGGCGCTAAGATACTGTTTTCTTGCGGCTCTTTACTTAGAGCTCGTCGTCAGAGGCGACAGTCAATGAGGAAGCTTTCTGATACTCGGTGACCCTGCCCTCGAAGAAGTTCTGCTCCTTCGCGATGTCCATCATCTCGGCAAGCCACGGCAGCGGATTCTTTACCCCGGGTGAAAGCGGGGCGAGACCGCAGCCCTCGAGCCGGCGGTCGGCAATGAAATCGATGTAAGTCTGGAAATCCTCCAGCCTCAGGCCCACTGCGTTGACGGGCAGGCAGTCACGGATGAAGTCTTTCTCAAGGGCGACAGCCTCCTGCATCAGCGCGCGAAGCTCCTCCTTGTATTCCGACGTCCAGATCTCGCGGTTCTCCTCGACGAGGTCCATGAACAGGTTGCGGAAGACCTCGATGTGGTTCGACTCGTCGCGCAGGGTGTAGCGGAACATCTGGCCGATGCCGGGGAACTTGTTCTGCCGGTAGAGCGACAGGATCATGCCGAACAGGCCGTAAAACTGCGTTCCCTCCATGCACTGGCCGAACACGAAGATGTTCGAGGCCAGGAGCTTCTTGTTCTCTATCTTGGTGAGGTCCAAGTCCCTGCGAAGCAGCTTGGAGATGCGGGTGACGAACTCGTTCTTGCGGACGATCGTCGGGACGTCCTCGAACATCGCCTCGCACTCGTGGGGGTTGATCCCCAGGGAGGCGATCATGTACAGGAGCGAGTCCGCGTGGATGTTCTCCTCGTGGGCGTGGCGCCCGAGGACGAGCTTGAGCTCCGGGGCGGTGACCAGCTCGCGCACGACGTGCTGGACGTTGTCGCCGACAATGCCCTCTGCCGCCGAGAAATAGCCGATTCCCATGCGGATGATCCAGCGCTCGACGTCCGAAACAGAGTTAACATCGCGCCACTGCTCGATGTCCTTGCCCATCGGGATGTCTTCCGGCTCCCAGTGGTTGGCCTTCATTGTCCGGTAAAGGTCGTAGGCCCACTGGTACTTCAGGGGAAGAAGGTTGAAGCACATGGTCTCCCGGCCATTGATCACCCGCTTGGCGGCGAACGCAGCCTCCGCCTTGGCCTGGTCGAGGACGAAGGTTTTGGTGCCTACCTGGAAGATTTTTTGCATGGCTACTGGCGAAAAGAGGGTGAAATCGGGGTAACAAGGGCTTTTTCCGACGCGAAACGAGCCATGGCCACCTAAAGTTGCTGGAACTTATTTACGCGTTGTTGACCACAACAGGATGTGGTCGTTGCCCGGAACAGCCACAACCTATTGAGCTTTGGTTTTCGCCCGTCAATAGGTTTGTGCGTCCCGATTGTTAATTTCTTCAAATATTTTGCATTGCGGCCGACCCCCTCGGCAAACCCATGCCGAAACGGCCTAACTTGCCTGCCTGGGGACCCGTACGGCGCCGGCCACGGAAACCACGCGATCCGGGGCCAGTTTGTATCCCAAACTTAATTACGCTTCTTTGAGCGCGGCAGCTGGTGGCCGTGCATCACGACCGGGCTCTTCTTGGACTGGTTGAGCTTGTCGAGGACGCCCGCAAGGGCCCTGCGCTTCTCATCGGCCTGCGCGAACATCTCCAGCTGTGTCGCACCGGCCTCGACGCTGGAGAGCTTCACGCTGACAAGGCGAAGGGGCCGATTCTTCTTCCACGCCGTGCGAAGGAGCGGTCCCACGAGCGGGTAGAACGTCGCCTCGAGGTCCGTAGCGGACTCTATGCTCTGCCCGTGGCTTTCCTGCGTGAAGTCGGGATAGCGCACCTTGACCGTGATGGTCCTCACCATCGCCCTGTCCGCGCGCACGAGCGGGAGCAGCTCGTCGATCATGCGTTTTGCGACGCGCTCGACCTCCGCGAAATCCCCCTCGTCGGAGAAGAACGTCTCCTGCTTGGAATAGCTCTTCGCGTCATCGCTGTGCGTCTCGACCTCGCTGTCGTCCTCTCCCCTGCCGAGCGCCAGCATGCCTCTCCAGTCGCGCCCGAGTATGGCGGCCAGCTCCGTCTCGCTGCGCTCGAAGAGGTCGCTCACCTTGCGAAGCCCCGACTTCGCGAGCTCGGCTTCGGTCTTCGCACCGATGCCCGGCAGCTTGCCGAGGCTGAGCGGCCTCATGAACTCCTGCTCCTCGCCGGGGAGCACGACGACGAAGCCCCGTGGCTTCCTGAGCTTCGAGGCGATCTGAGACACCAGCTTGTTGGAGGCGATGCCCATGGAGACGGGTATCCTCAGCTCCTCCCATATCCTCGCCTGCAGGCCGCGCACCGAGCGCTCGAGCGAGGCCGCGTCCGCGAAGCGGCAGGCCTCCAGGTCAAGGTAGCCCTCGTCGATCGAGTTTCGCTGGACCGCGGGAGTCAGCGTCTCGCAGAGGTCGAACATGCTCCTGGAAACGGTGCCGTACAAGCCGGAGGTGTGCGGTATCAGTATCAGGTCTGGACATACACGCTTGGCGGTGACGGTCGGCATCGGCGTGTAGACTCCGCACGCGCGTGCCTCGTAGCTCGCCGACGAGATGATGCCGCGCTCGGTGCCTCCAACGGCGCACTTCTTGCCGACAAGCGAGGGATCGCGCGCCTGCTCGCACGACACGAAGAACGCATCGGCATCCAAGTGGACGATGTGGGGTAAGCCGCCCATGGCACCTACCTCGCCCCGGCCAAGGCCTGGAGGCGCCGCGCCTCATCCATCTGCGCCCGAGCCTCGAATTCCTGGCCCATCTGGCCCAGCGCGACGCCCATGTTGTAATGGATGTCGGGATTGTCAGGACCCAGGGCCAGCGCCTTCTTGTACTCGGCGACGGCCTCCGGGAATCGCCGCGCGCCGGCCAGGGAGTATCCGAGATAGCCGTGGGCCTCCGCGTAGCCCGGCCTCAGCGCGATGGCCTCCTGGATGCGGGCAATGGCCTCCTGCCACTGGCCCTCCTGTGCAAGCGCAAGTCCCAGGTTGGCATCAGCTTCCGGGTATCCGGGCCTGAGGACAAGCGCCGCCTCGTACTCGGACTTGCCCTCGGCCACATGGTCCGAATTGGCGAGCGCGTTGCCGAGCTCGTAGTGGGCCTCGGCGAAGTCGGGCTTCATCTGAACAGCGTTCCTCAAGTGGGAGATCGCCGACGCATACCTGCCTGCCTGGCTGAGCGAGAAGCCCCAGTTGTACTCCGCCGCGGAAAAGGAGGGACGCGCCCGCAATGCGCCCGCGTAGGCCTCTCCCGCCTCGCGCCAGCGTCCCGCCCTGGCCACGAGGTTGCCGTAGTTGTTGAACGCCTCGGGATAGCTCGGGTTCAGCCGCATGGACTCGAGGAAGTGGGAAGCGGCCTGATCGGACTTTCCCTCCTCGTTGAGCACGATCCCGAGGTTGTCATGGGCGAGCCAGCTCGCGGGGTTCCTCTGCAGGATCGCAGTGTAAAAGGCCTCCTGGCTGCGGTACTTGAAGGACTGGCGCCACGTGAGAAACCCGAGGAAGGCTATCAAAACGGCCGCGGCCACCCTTCCTGTCCGCTTTCCCAGCGAGAAGCGGCCCTCGGCGAGAACCGCGCCGGCGGAGACCGAGGCGATCATGCCCGCGGCCGCGAGATACTGGAAATGATCCGCGACAAACGAGAACACGAAGGGGTACACGTTGATGAACCCGAGGGCCGGGAAGAGCGTCCCGACAAAGAGGAGCGCCGAGGCGAGCGGACCCTTCCATTTCCTGGCAAGCACAAGGAGGCCGCCCAGGACGAGGATCACGGCCAGCGGATAGAGATATTGCGGCGCGGAGAGCACATCGACGACCCAGCGCGGGTAGATCGAGATGAGGTCAGAGGGCCAGAGGACCTTGCCGAGGTAGAACCAGGCCACGTGTCCGGCCACGAGGAAGCGCTGCAGGAGCGAAAGCTCGAACGTGCCTCCCTGCGCGCCGATGTAGGTGCGCTCCACCCAGGCCGTCAGCGCGCCGACCGCCCCTCCGAGAAAAATCCATGGCACCAGCGGAAGCACGTCCGCCTTGAGGCCGAGCCTGCCCTTGCGCCACCAGA
>DASRSJ010000059.1:0-27950 GCA_035656555.1 Opitutaceae bacterium | reverse complement strand
TAAGCCGCGTATTTCCCTCGTTGACAGCTGCCTGCGCAGACCATTCGATTCCGTCGGCGGCAACGCCAGCGACCTCCAGCTCCCACCGCAACAAGCCCACATGGCCAACCTTTTCGGTTACTTCTCCAACGACATCGGTATCGATCTCGGCACGGCCAACACGCTCGTTTACGTCAAGGACAAGGGGATCGTTTTGCGCGAGCCCTCGGTCGTCGCGCTGGACACCGTGACCCGCAAGGTAAGGGCCGTCGGCGACGAGGCCAAGAGGATGCTCGGGCGAACCCCGGGCAACATCACGGCCATCCGGCCCATGAAGGACGGCGTGATCGCCGACTTCGACGTCACGGAGGCCATGCTCAGGTACTTCATCCAGAAGGCCAGCCAGAGCTTCAGGGCCCCTCCCCGCGTCGTGATCGCGATCCCCTCGGGAATCACGGCGGTCGAGAAGCGTGCGGTCATGGACAGCGCGACCCACGCGGGCGCCAGGAAGGTCATCACGATCCCGGAGCCCATGGCGGCCGCGATCGGTGTCGGCCTCCCCATCGACGAGCCGGCGGCCAACATGATCGTCGACATCGGCGGCGGCACGACGGAGATCGCGATCATTTCCCTGAACGGAATCGTATTCTCGAAGTCCATAAGGGTGGCGGGAGACGAGCTCGACGCCGCAATCATCGGATACATGAAGCGCGCCTACAACCTCCTGATCGGCGAGCGCACGGCTGAGGAGATCAAGATGCGCATCGGCTCGGCCTACGCGCTGGACGAGGAGCTCTCGATGGAGGTCAAGGGCCGCGACTCCGTCGCCGGCCTTCCCAAGACGATCCACATCACTTCCCAGGAGGTGCGCGAGGCGCTCTCCGACACCATCGCGGCGATCGTCGACGCGGTGAGGACGACGCTCGAGCGCTGCCCTCCCGAGCTCTCCGCCGACCTGGTCGACCGCGGGTTCGTCATGGCCGGCGGCGGCTCCCTCATCCGCGGGATCGACCGGCTCCTCAGCGACAAGACGGGCCTGCCCGTGACGGTGGCCGATGATCCCCTCTCTGCCGTGGCCAATGGAACCGGTGCCGTTCTGAACGACCTGTCCTGGCTGATGCAGAACGCGTGAGGATTGGCAGGTCCCAGCGATTCGACCAAGCTCGACCCTTCGCAGTGCTGGGGCTGGCCCTCGCGGCCTGGCTCGCGGCCCCGATCGCCTTCAAGACGTTCGTTCGCGCGAGCTTCTTCGAGATGACGGCGCCGATCGAGGTGTCGGCCTCGTACGCGGCCGACCTGCAGCAGTTCTGGGCGCTGCGGCTGCACTCCAAGGATGAGCTGATCGAGGCCGGACGCGACATGTCGCGCCTGAACGCCTCATATTCCCTCTCCGTCCGGCAGAACGAGGAGCTCAAGGCCGAGGTCGAGCGCCTGCAGGGGCTCCTGAAGATGCCTCCCGACGAGCGCTACCACTTCGAGCACGCGCGCGTGGCCCAGCGCGACTTCTCCGGCTGGTGGCAGAGGATGATCATCCGCAAGGGCTCCGACTACGGGATCCCCGTGGGGGCGCCCGTGGTCTACAGCGGCGGGGTCGTCGGACGCGTCTCCGAGGTCCACGCCTTCACCTCGGTCGTGCAGCTGACGAGCGACCCGGGCCTGCGCATAGCCGCCGTCGTCTCGGGCGACAGCAGGCCCGTCAGCTTCCAGGGCGCCGAGAACCAGGTCTTCGGGAGCCCGCGCGGCGTCATCGAGTTCGTGCCTCTCGACGTCTACGCGAACCAGACGGCACCGAAGCGCCTCGCGACCTCGGGCCTGGGCGGCGTCTATCCGCCGGGACTGACGATCGGCCAGATCGTGCACGTCGAGTCCAGCGCCGACGGTCTCTTCAAGACGGGCGAGGTCGAGCTCGACCCGCGCCTCTCAGAGCTGACCGAGGTGACGGTCCTCGTGCCGGTCTCGAAGGAATAGCGCCCGCGCAATCAGACCTCAGGAGCATCCATGAGCCTCGCCTGGCATTATGCGGAAGCCTCGGACTGCGACCTCCTCGCAGCTTGGAACCACCAGCTGATCGCGGACGAGGGACACAGGAACCCCATGGACGTCCCCCAGCTGCTTGAGCGCATGAGGGGGTGGCTATCCACCGACTACAAGGCGGTCGTCTTCTCAGCGGTTGAACCCGTGGGATATGCGCTGTTCAAGAACGAGCCGGACTCGGTCTACCTGCGACAGTTCTTCATCCGCCGGGACCGCCGCGGGTCGGGCCTCGGCAAAGAGGCGTTCGCCCTCCTTCGTGGGCAGGTCTGGCCGAGGGACTCCCGCCTGACGGTCGAGGTTCTCTGCGCGAACGAGGCGGCAACCGCGTTCTGGCGCTCCGTGGGGTTCAGGGACTATTTTCTCGGCCTGGAAATGACGCCAAGCCCCCAATCCTGATGCGCGGCGCATTCATCCTCTTTGTCACGCTCTACGTCCTGCAGGCGCTTGTCGCGGGCGTGAACAGCCTGCTCTCGGGCTTCCACCTCTGGCTTTTCGCGGGCGGCCTCTATGTCGCCTACTCCGCCCTCGCGATGCCGTTTGGCGAGGGCTTCACGGCGACCTTCCTGGGCGGCCTCCTGTGTGACGCCATGGCGCCGGTGGCCTTCGGGACCCATGCCGTCCTCTTCGCGGTCGCCCACGCCGTGGTGTACAACCTGCGCGAGCGCATGCAGCGGGAGGACACGACCGTACGGGTCGTCATCGCCCTGGCCGTCAACGCCGCGGTCTTCGTGGCGGTCACCCTCATGCGCCTCGGCTTCCGCCATCTCGGCGAGTGGCCCAGGGCGCTCTCGGACCTCGTCTGGTCCGAGGCCCTCGTCGCCGTGATCGCGCCGTGGTTCTTCGCGCTTCAGCAGCATTCCCTCGAGTTGGCGCGTGCGAATCCGCAGCGTTCGGCATAGGGTAAAGCAAGATGGCAGTGCCCACCGAACGCTCAGGCAGCCTTGTCGATTCCAAGGTCGGATTCGATCCGAGGATCGTCGTCTTCTACGGGATCGTGGCGCTGCTGCTCATGGTCCTGGCGGGCGGCCTCGGCTACCAGCAGATCTACAAGGGCGCCATCCACCACGAGGAGGAGCGCCAGCAGAACGAGAGGCGCGTCATCGTGCCGGGCCCGCGCGGCAACATCTTCGACCGCAACGGCAAGCTCCTGGTCGGCAACCGCCCCCGCTTCGCGGTGGTGCTCTATTTGGATGAGCTCCGGCTGGAGTTCAGGAAGGAATACTCGCGCATCCGCACCAACTACCGCCAGTCGGGCGACCAGGACCTGCCGACGAGTGCCCAGCTCGAGCGCCTGGCGCATGTGAGCGTCGTGCAGCGCTACATGGACCAGGTGAATGAATTCCTAGGACGCAGCGAGGTGGTCGACGGCGGGGGCCTGCAGAGGCACCTGGAGCACCAGCTCCTCCTGCCCTACACGCTGGTCGACGACCTAAAGCCTGAGGAGTTCGCCAAGCTGATCGAGCACCTGCCGGTCAATTCCCCGCTGCAGGTCTACACTTCCAACACGCGCTTCTACCCCTACAACGACGCGGCGGCTCACACACTCGGCTACGTCGGCACCAACGAGGAGGAGGACGATGATGAGTTCCCCGGCGAGGGGCTGACGACGCTCAAGATGAAGGGAAGCATCGGGCGGGACGGCCTCGAGAAGCAGTTCGACTCCACCCTCCAGGGCCAGGCCGGCTACACGATCCTGCGCGTCGACCCGTCCGGCTACAAGGTGAACCCCCCGATCGAGAGCCGCGTTCCCGTGCAGGGCCAGAGCCTGACGACCAGCCTGGATATCGATGTACAGCAGGCGGCCGAGGACGCGATCGGGGATGAGACGGGATCGGCCGTCGTGATGGACGTGAAGACGGGCGAGGTCCTCGCGATGGTGAGCCGCCCCGGTTACGACCTTAACCTCTTCTCCCCGCACCTCTCCTCGGCCTCGGCCAAGCAGATCGAGGATAACAAGGCTTGGACCAACACGGCGCTGAACGGCGTCTATGCGCCGGGCTCGACCTTCAAGATCGTGGTCTCCACGGCCGCCCTCCTCAACGGCGCCGTGACGCCCGAGGACGAGGCGGCCGACTGCGAGGGGTACATGATGGTCGGCAACCGCAGGTTCGGCTGCGACAACGGCCTGAGCCACCACGGCCGCCTCAGGCTGCCCGAGGCGATCACGGAAAGCTGCGACATCTATTTCTACACCGTGGGACTCAAGACGGGAGTCGACGCGATCGCGGCGCAGGCCCGGCGCTTCCACCTCGATAGGCCGACCGGGATCGAGCTGCCCGGTGAGACCCATCGCATGCTGATCCCGGATCCTGCCTGGAAGCAGGAGAAGCGCAGCGAGCCGTGGACGCCGGGAGACACGGCCAACATGGCGATCGGCCAGGGTTTCGTCGGGGAGACGCCGCTCGTCATGGCCTGCTTCGCCTCCTCTTTTGCGCGGGATGAGATCTACACCAGGCCGACCCTCCTTCACAACCCGAACGCCCCGTTGCAGCACTCCGAACGAACCGGACTAAGCGCCTCGCAGCGGGCCGCGATACTGAAGGGCATGCTGGGCGTCACGACCGATCCCGAGGGCACGGCCCGCTACCTCAACCTTCCGGCGCTCAAGGTCCCCGGCGTGAACATCGCGGGAAAGACCGGCACAGCCCAGATCACCCGCCCCCAGGGCAAGGTCGACGAGGCGTGGTTCATCTGCTTCGCGCCGCTCGAGAATCCCGAGGTCGCGCTCGCGATCGCGGTGGACGGTCCTCCCGGCGAGAGCTTCGGTGGCGGCCCCCAGGCCTCCCCCATCGCCTCCGCGATCCTCAAGAAGTACTTCGAGAAGAAGCGCGGCGCCTCGCCCGTTGCCTCGAACTAGACGCGGCCTGCCTCGCCTTGCGGAACACCTCGGTGGGCTTCGGCCACGAGGGCGAAGGGCCATAGCGCAGCCGCTGGAGGTCGGCCACGAGCGGCTCCGGCCCGTCGACCTTGCGAAGCCAGCGCCCCGCCTCCCGCCGCACGGGATCGACTTTCCCGCCGCGACCCACACCGGCCAGCCGCCAGCGCCCGGTCGTGAGGAGCCAGGCGATCATGGCGACCACGACCGCGATCGGGGAAAGCTTGAGGATCTTGGACGTGCTCCACGGCCCGAGGAACCACGTCTTCATGTTCCCCACGAGGCCCGCGAGCGTCTCCCGGATCCAGCGGCCGGAGCTGTCGGTGGCCTCCTTGACGGCCTTCGCCGCGTCGGCCTGCGTCTGCTGGTCGAAGTTGACGATCCTGCGGTACCAGAAGACGCGCAGGCTGTTGATGCGGGCGGCCCAGCTGCGGTCCATGATGCCGGCGATGGCCGCGGCTCCCACCTCCTTGGTGGGATCGATCGTGGCGGCGGCAAGCGGGTCCTCGCGAATCCACGAGTGGACCGTGGAGTCCCAGAGCTCGACCCAGGCGTGCGCGTCGGAGTTGCGCACCGTGTAATTGCCCGAGTAGGCGTCCCAGGTGCCGCCCTTGAAGCCCGTCACGACCCGCGCGGGGATCCCGGCGGTTCGGGCCATCATGACGAGCGAGCCCGCGAAGAGCTCGCAGTGGCCGGGCTCGGTTGAGACGAGCCAGCGAATGAGAGGGTCTCCATCGCCGCTGGGGATGCTGGGCGAGAGGGCGTAGCGGTGCCTCATCCTCAGCCAGTCGATCGCCTTCACCGCGAAATCCCGTGTCGCCATGCCCTTCACGACGCCGAGGTCGTCGTCCGTCTTCTGGAGCTTCGCCTTGTCCGGTGCGGAGAGGTCGATGTCCATCTGCATCGGGAAGCCCACCCTGCCGCGCTTCTTCCAGCGCCCGGCGAAGGGAAGGTCGACCATCTGGTCCGAGCCCGGGTTCATGCCCTCCACGCGGTAGGCCGTCATGCTGGCGGGCTCGTCGCGAAGCGCCACGATCCCGAGGTCGGTGGAGTACCTGAAGTTGTGGGCGTCCTGGAAGCGCAGCGCGTAGAAACGCCCGAGCGTCGGCAGGTAGCGGCTGACCCCGGACTCAAGGTAGAAGGTCCACGAGGGCACGTTCCTGTAGCCGCCGTAGCCCGGGAGGATGTTGGCGGAGGTCCTCTCCCGCTCGAACGCGGCCCTCATGCCGGGCGAGAGCTTGAAGCTGCCGTCCTTGTACTCGTCCAGGATCACCATCCTCCAGTAAGGGGTGGCGGGCGCCTGCGTCTGGTCGGAGATGTCCGCGTTGAAGGCGACGCCGTCGTCCTGCGTGATGTCGGTGATGTCCCCGAACTTTATCTGGTCGTTGAAGCCCGTCATCGCCTTGTGGACGACGAAGCGCTCGAGGAAGAGGCTGTTCTCGAGCTGGAAGCGCGGTATCGCGAGGAAGAGGAGCCCGGAGACCACGACGACGCCCGCAAAGAGGACGATGCCGGAGGCCAGGAGCCTCCAGTCCGCGACGTCCCAGAGCCGCGAGAAGAGGTTCCTCCAGCCGTAGTCGGCCCAGCCCGGCACGACGTTCCTGACGGCGAGCTTCGGCGCCAGGCCACCCTCGGTGGATCCGGCGATCGTCACCACCATCAGGAGCGCGAGGGCGCAGCCCGTGAAGAGGAGGATCTGGCCCGCGAAGAGGAGCGAGACCGTGAGGACGCCGGCGATGACGATCAGGAAAAGCCCCAGGACCACGATCTGCAGGTCGTCGCGCCGGGCCCTGTAGCTTAGCCCGCGGTAGAGGAGCAGGAGGAGGTCCAGGCGCACGATCGCCGGCAGGATCTGGCCGGAGCGCCAGAGGTCGGCCGCAAAGAACGCCAGGATCGCGGGGAACGCCAGGCGGTGGACGATGTTCGGAACGCGCGCGGGAAGCGCCGGCTTCACAAGCGCCGCCAGGATGCCCGCGGCGGACAGCAGCGCCATCCACTCCGAGCCGATATCCATGTAGAACACCGTCGCGACGGAGAGGAGCATCAGCACCCCGCCAAGGAGCCAGCGCAGCAGCTGCAGCTCGTCCAGGCTAAGTTGCTGCGGCCTTCGTACCATTGATGATCGCGGCCACGCCGCGGATTCCGTCCGGCTCGAACGTCATGAGGTTGAAGCGCGCCCTGCCGAGCACCGGGGCGGTGTCCGCCGGCTTGGGCTCTGCCTCGGCGAGCTTGTCGAGGAAGCTCTCAAGGTCCGTGACGCGCTTGGTTGGCACCTGGGGGGAGTCGTCGATCGCCGTCGACTGCAGGCGGCCCGCGCGAAAGAGGTCCTGCGCGAGCGTTGCGACGAAGCTGAGCATGAGTTCGAACTGCTCCGGCCTCGTCCACACCGCGGCGTCCGTCCTCAGCCAGAGGGCGCACGCGTCGGAGTTCTGGGACGAGAACTGGCGGATCAGCAGCTTTCCCTTCTTGGCG
Organism: Opitutaceae bacterium; assembly: GCA_035656555.1. Taxonomy (GTDB): domain Bacteria; phylum Verrucomicrobiota; class Verrucomicrobiia; order Opitutales; family Opitutaceae; genus Palsa-1447. The sequence continues at coordinate 20,590 of DASRSJ010000059.1, read as the reverse complement.
CTCGCCTTCCAGTGGATCAGCCGGTGCGAGTCGCCGTGCTGGTAGTCGCGAAGCGCCATCATCTCGCCCTCGTTGCCGGCCTTGGACTGGCGCAGCTCGCCCGCGGGGCGCCTCGGCGCCGCGCCCCCGAACCTGCGGTACTCGACCGGAGAAGGCCAGACCGGCACTTCCCGGCGCAGGTCGGTGCCGGTTTGCTTGCGCAGGAAGCCGAAGGGAAAGAGGGAGCCGACTCCCCGCAGCTCGATCCTCAGGAGCCCGCGCTTCTCAGGGGTGAAGTTCCAGTCGAGCCTCGACTGGCCCGCCGGGTCCAGCCGCGTTCGCAGGTGCACGGTGCCCTCGGAGGTTCCCTCGTCGAACTTCCTTAAGGCCGCCCAGACGTCGATGCCCTTGCCGGTTATGGTCGACTCAGGCTTGGAGGGGCCGCCCGACTTCTGCGGCGTCGCCGCGAAGTCGAACCACAGGGCGTAGGTGGGAAGGAAGCGCTTGTCGTTCTGCAGGTGCAGGCCGACCTGGGTCTCCTGCCCGGCGATCAGCGGGGGCTGCACGTCGAGCCTCCACTCCACGCCCCGCAGGTTCATCCACGCGAGGACCCCGCTCAGTATCAGGCATGCCAGGAGCAGCGCCAGGGCGATGAAGAGGATGTTGCTCGCCGAGTTGTAGGCGGCCGTTCCGATGCCAAGCGCCAGGCCGATCAGGACAAGCCCTGGTATCGTCGGCTGTATCCTTTCGTGGCGCCTGGGCCAGACGAGGCCCCAGAGCGTCCTCCTCCAGAAACGGAACTCGCCGCTCCCGGCCGTGCTCTTCACGCCGGGGGCGGAAGCGCCGAGAGGATGCGCTTCAGGTGGACGGCGACCGAGCGGCGCTCCTCCAGCGCGTCGCCGGACTGGCGGGAGAGGGCGAGGCGGTGCGCGAGGACCGCGGGGACAAGCTCGGACACGTCGTCGGGAAGGACGAAGTCGCGGCCGTTGACGAGCGCGCGGGCCTGGGCCGCGGTGCGAAGCGCGAGGCCGCCGCGCACGCTGGCGCCCGACTTGAACTCAACCTCGGTCCTCGTGGCGGCGACGATGCGCAGGATGTAGTCGAGGATGCTGTCCTCGATGAAGACCTGGGGGACCAGCGCCTGGAGCGCCGCGACCTCATGGCGGGTCGCGACGGGATTTATGGAGATCGAGTCATAGCCGCTCCTCGCGGTGCGCAGGATCTCGATCTCGTCGCTATGCTGCGGGTAGCCCATGCGCAGTCGCATGAGGAAGCGGTCCATCTGGCTCTCCGGCAGCGGGAATGTCCCCTCGTAGTCGACGGGATTCTGCGTCGCGAAGACCATGAAGGGCGAGCCCACGCTGTGGGAGTCGCCGTCGACCGTCACCTTGGCGCGGTCCATCACCTCGAGGAGCGCCGACTGCGTCTTCGGGGGGGCGCGGTTGATCTCGTCCGCCAGCACGATGTTGGCGAAGACGGGGCCCGGCTTGAAGACGAAGTCACGCGAGTTCTCGTCGTAGATCGCGACTCCCGTCACGTCCGAGGGAAGCAGGTCGCTCGTGAACTGGATCCTCGAGAAGACGCAGTCCGTCGAGCGGGCGAGCGCGTACGCGAGCGTCGTCTTGCCGACGCCGGGAAGGTCCTCGATCAGGAGGTGGCCGCCGGCCGCCAGACAGATGAGCAGCTGCTCAATCACATCGTCCTTGCCGAGGATCGCCTGGCGCATGTTCGCCCTGAGGCGGTCGAGCGCACCCTTGGCGCTCGCGATCTGCTCGGACTGGAGGAATTCGCTCATGGTGGTCGCCGGGGGCGCCCTACCCTAGGATCTCCAGGAAGCGGGTGAAAAGCCTGTTCACCTTCTCCTGGTTCGTTTTCACAAGGTCTTTGAATTTGCCGAAGTCGATCTCGGTGCCCTCGAGCCCGTTCGCGTAGTTGTCGATGATGGCGAAGCTGTTGTAGCTGAGCCCGGCCTCGGTGCAGAGGTCCGCCTCATGCGCCGCGGTCATCCCGATCACGTCGCCCCAGTCCTTGACGACCCGGATCTCGGCCTTGGTTTCGAAGCGCGGACCCTTCATCTGGACGTAGACCTTGCCGGTCGGGATTGTGAACTCCGGGGCCAAAGCGGCCACGAGCTTGGGGATCAGGTTGTTGGCGATGCCCGGGGCTCCCCCCCGCAGCTCCTTGTCAAAGAAGGTCGCCGGGCCCTGCTGGAAGCACACATAGTCCGAGCAGGAGACGAGGGTGCCCGGGGGTATCTCCTTCTTCAGGGATCCCACGGAGTTGAGCGAGACCACGTCCTTGAATCCCAGGTTGGCCAGGGCGCGGATGTTGGCCCTGTAGTTGATGGAGTGCGGCGGCAGCGGGAAGGCGTAGCCGTGGCGGTTGATAAGGGCGAAGTCGCCCTTGGACTTGTAGGTCACGCTGCCGTGCTCGGTCTCCACTGTCTTCACGTCCCAGGACGAGAATAACGTGGAATTGACGATGCTCGTGCCGCTTATGAATGCGACTCTCATGGATTGGGGGATTCTCGCCTGCCCTTCCCCCTTGTCAAATCCGGCGGCTGGGACCTACCCTAGCCGGAACGCATGTCCTCCGCCAGCCAGCCGCCCGCAGACCGGGCGAACATTCCCCAGCACGTCGCCATCATCATGGACGGCAACGGGCGCTGGGCGAAGAAGCGGGGCCTGCCCCGGATCGAGGGCCACCGCAGGGGCGTCGAAGCCGTGCGCACCGCCACCTACGCGGCCCGCGACCTGGGGGTGAAGATGCTGACCCTCTACGCCTTCTCGGCCGAGAACTGGAACCGCCCCAAGGACGAGGTCGGGGCGCTGATGGGCCTCCTGGAGCTCTATCTGAAGAAGGAACTTGAGACCTTTGTGAGGGACAAGGTGCGGCTTAGGACGATCGGCCGCACCGAGGGCCTGCCGGTCGGCGTGCAGAAGGTCCTCGCGGCGACGATCGAAAAGACGAGCGGCTTCACGGACTACACGCTCGTCCTGGCGCTCAACTACGGATCGAGGACGGAGATCGTGGACGCCGCGCACAAATACGCGGCCGCGCTGGCCGAGGGCCGCGAGGTGCCCGGCGAGAAGAGCTGGGGCACCATAGCCAAGTACCTTTACACCGAGGGCATGCCAGACCCCGACCTCGTGATCCGCACCTCCGGTGAGACGAGGGTGAGCAACTTCCTGCTCCTTCAGGCGGCGTACGCGGAGTTCTACTTCACGAGCGTCCTCTGGCCGGACTTCTCGAAGGCCGACCTCGAGGCGGCGATCGGCGACTACTCGCGGCGCGAGCGCCGCTACGGCATGACGAGCGACCAGCTGAAGCCCCAGGAGGCGGGAAAGTAGCGCCATGGCGAAGCGCATCTTCAGCACCGTCTTCCTCTGGCTTGGCATCTTCGCGGTGCTCTGGTTCTTCCGCACGACGGGGGCCGTGGTCGCGATCACGGTGGTCTCCGTCCTCACGATGAGGGAGCTGTATCTCCTGATGGCGGCCTCGGGCAACGAGCCCTTCGCCGGGATGGGGCTCCTCTTCGGCGCCCTGATCACCCTGGCTCCCTGGACCTACGAGCGCTTCGGTATCCAGCCCTCGCTGCTCCTCCCGCTGGCCGTCGTCGTCTGCGCGATCCGCATCGTCCTCGAGCGCCCGCCGGAGAAGCGCGTCGACTCCCTCACCTCCACCCTCTTCGGAATCGTCTACGTCCCGGTCATGCTCCAGTACCTCGTGCGCATTGTGACGCCGGTGCAGAACGACATGATCTCGCCCGACGGCAGGCTTGTTCTCTGCCTCTGGGTCGTCGCCGTCTCGAAGTTCTGCGACGTGGGGGCGCTCCTGACCGGGCTTGCGATCGGCAAGACCCCGATGGCCCCGCTCACGAGCCCCAAGAAGACCTGGGAAGGCGCCGCGGGCGGCGTCATAATCGCCATGGCCGTCGGCGCCCTTGTCGCCTGGCTCGGCCGTTCCATCCTGCCGACCGGCGTGACGCCGCTGCGTGCCGCCCTCATCGCCTGCCCCCTGGCCGTCGTCGCCATCTTCTCGGACCTGGTCGAGTCGGTCTTGAAAAGGCGCGCGGCCCTCAAGGATTCCGGCGGCGGCGTCCCCGGGATCGGCGGCATCTTCGACCTTTCCGACAGCCTGATCCTGGCGGCTCCGGTCGGCTACGTGCTCCTCAGCCGCCTCACCTAAGGGCACGCCCACGACCTTGGCCGCCGCATCCCCATCCGCATCGAGGTCCCCTTTCCGAAGGAAGGTCGTCCTCCTGGGCGCCACGGGTACGATCGGCATGAACGCGCTCAGGGTGATCTCTGCGCACAGGGACAAGCTGGAGCTGGTTGGCGTGGCCGCGAGGTCGGACTGGAGGAAGCTGGCCGAGATCGCCCGCGAGCATTCCGTCCGCCACGCCGCTATCTACGAGGAGAAGGCCTTCGCCGAGGCCAAGGCCTCGGGGGCCTTCCCCATCGGAACGAAGCTCCTTCAGGGTCCGGCCGGCCTCTGCGAGATCGCGTCGCTCCCCGAGTCTGACGTGGTCCTCGTGGCCGTCGTCGGCACCGCGGGCCTCGAGCCCGCCCTGGCCGCGATCGCCGCGGGCAAGAACCTCGCCCTCGCGTCCAAGGAGATCCTGGTCCTCGCCGGGAAGTTCATCATGGCGGAGGTCCAGAGGACAGGGAAACTGCTCCTGCCCGTCGACAGCGAGCACAACGCGGTCTTCCAGTGCGTTCAGGGCCATCCCCACTCCGACATCAAGAGGATTGTGCTGACGGCGAGCGGCGGGGCTTTCCGCGACTGGCCCGCGGAGAAGCTCGAACACGTGAGGCCGGCCGACGCCCTCAAGCACCCGAACTGGGTCATGGGGCCGAAGATCACAGTGGATTCCGCGACCATGGCCAACAAGGGTCTCGAGCTTATGGAAGCCAAGTGGCTCTTCGGGCTGCGGGCCGAGCAGTGCACGGCCGTCATGCACCCCCAGAGCCTCCTGCACTGCCTGGTTGAGTTCAACGACGGTGCGATGATGGCGCAGCTCTCGCCGTCCTCAATGACCTTCCCGATCCAGCACGCCCTCCTCTACCCCGAGCGCGTGGCCGGCGTTGAGGCCGGGCTCGACCTCAGCCAATTGATGAGCCTCGACCTGAGGCCAATCGACGTGGAGCGCTTCCCGATGATGCGGCTCGCGAACGAGGCGCTCAAGGCCGGGGGCATAGCCCCGGCCGTCTACAATGCGGCCAACGAGGTCGCCGTGGACGCCTTCCTCAACGGAAGGATTCCATTTCTTGCGATTCCACGGATCGTGGCCCAAGGTCTGGAGCGCACCGTGAACTTCGAGCCTGTCGACCTGGCCAGCGTGCTGGGGGCTGACAGCGAGGCGAGGCACGGGGCGCAGTCCGACGTTCTTACCCTCAAGTAGCTTACTGCCATTATTTTACCATATAGTGTCGACCGACCTGATCCATTCCGTCCTCTCTAATTCCTGGGCGATTTTCCTGATCATCCTCTTCTTCGGGGGATCGATCTTCGTCCATGAGCTGGGCCATTTTTTGGCCGCCCGCTCCAGGGGCGTCCACGTCGAGGTATTCTCAATCGGCATGGGCCCGCCGATGTTCTCGTGGACCGCGAAGAGTGGCACGCGCTACCAGATCGCCTGGTTCCCCCTGGGGGGATTTGTGCTCCTTCCCCAGATCGCGGACCTGGGGCCCGTCGAGGGCCAGAGCCAGGTCGACGTGGAGAAGCTGCCGCCGGTGACCTACGGCACGAAGCTCCTGGTCTTCGTCGCGGGCGCCGCCTTCAACGTCCTCTTCGCCTTCGTCCTCGCCTGCGTGGTGTGGGTCGCGGGCCAGCCCGAGAACATCGAATCGGTCAGCACGACGATTGGCTACATCGCCAAGACGATCGAGATGCCGGACGGCACGAAGGTGCCGAGCCCGGCCCTGGTCGGCGGACTCCAGGTCGGCGACGTGGTGAAGTCGATCGACGGGCACCCGATCTCGAACTGGGACGACCTGCATGACACGCTGATCATGGGCTCGGGCCGGGACACCGCGGGCGGCAGGAGCACGACCTTCGCCATTTCGCGCGCCGGCAAGCCCATGGAGATCACCCTCCATCCGATCCTGACCGGCGAGGAGCACCTGCGCCAGGTCGGCGTCCTTCCCGGCTACACGATCTCTCTCCAGGCCGTCGAGCCGAACTCCGTCGCCGAAAAGGCCGGCCTCAAGGCCAACGACGCGATCGAGACGGTGAACGGCGTGCCGGTCATGAACTTCGCCGGATTCTCCGACGAGCTGTCGGCGCAGCCGAACAAGGAGTCGACTCTCGGGATCCTCCGCGCCGGGGCGCACACCACGGTCGTCCTGCCCGCGCACGTGGATTTCGCGCAGCTCGCCAACAATGAATTCTCGTCCGGCTCGAAGATCGTGCATCCCTCGCCCTTTGCGCAGATCGAGGTGCCGTTCATCATGACGATCCGCACCGTCTGGGACCTGATCAACCCGCACTCCGACATCGGCCTGAACAAGGTTTCCGGCCCGCTCGGGATCGTGCACAACTTCCACATGGCCGCCGAGGCCGGCATCCGCACGGTGCTTCGCCTGACGATCCTGATCAACGTGAACCTCGCGATCCTGAACCTGCTGCCGATACCCGTCCTGGACGGCGGCCAGATCGTCTTCGCGACGATCGGCAGGCTCCGCGGCCGCCAGCTGCCGGTCAACTTCGTGGTCACGATGCAGAGCGTTTTCGTCGTCCTCATCGTCTCCTTTGTCGTCTACGTGAGCGTCTTCGACGTGAGGCGCTGGAGCCGGGACAACCGCGACAGCAGGGCCCAAGTGCCCGTCGCGGCGGCTCCCGCTGCGGCCAAGCCCTGATCCAGAGCGCATGGCCTACTGCGGCTCGCGTTTCCACACCGTTCGGCGCGTGACCCGCGAGGTCATGGTCGGTGGCGTCGGCGTCGGCGGCTCGAATCCCGTCAGGATCCAGTCGATGACGACCAGCGACACCCAGGACGTCGAGGCGACGGTGCGCCAGTCCATCGCCCTCGCCGAGGTGGGCTGCGAGATCGTGCGCGTGACGGCCCCTAACGTGGCCGCCTCCAAGTGCCTCAAGGACATCCGCAAGGGCCTCTCGGACGCCGGATGGGCGGCAATCCCGCTCGTGGCCGACATCCACTTCCTCCCCCAGGCCGCGATGGAGGCCGTCGAGCACGTGGAGAAGGTCCGGGTCAACCCCGGCAACTACGCCGACAAGAAGAAGTTCGCGGTCCGGGACTATAGCGACGCGGACTACGACCTGGAGCTGCAGAGGATCTACGAGACGTTCTCGCCGCTTGTCGTCCGCAGCAAGGAGCTCGGGCGCTCGATGAGGATCGGCACCAACCACGGCTCGCTGAGCGACAGGATCATGAACCGCTACGGCGACACGCCCCTCGGCATGGTCGAGAGCGCGCTCGAGTTCCTGAGGATCGCCGAGTCGCACAGCTTCAGGGACATCATCCTCTCGATGAAGTCCTCCAACCCGAAGGTGATGATCGAGGCGTACCGCCTGCTCGTGGAGCGCATGGACGCGGAGGACATGCACTACCCGCTCCACCTCGGCGTCACCGAGGCCGGCGACGGCGAGGACGGCAGGATCAAGGGCTCAATCGGCATCGGCTCGCTGCTCTTGGACGGTCTCGGCGACACGATCCGCGTCTCGCTCACCGAGGACAGCGTGTACGAGATCCCGGTCGCCCGCGCGATCGCTGACAAGGCCATGGGCCTCTGGGGCCTGGCGACGGAGGACGGCTCGACCTCCGACTCGATCGATCCGTTTCATTTTGAGCGGCGCGCCACATCCGCGCTCTTGGTCGGCCCAAGCCGCGTGGGCCCGGAGCAGCCGCCGAGGGTGATCGTGCGCGCGGCTTCCGCCGCGCAGGCCTCCGCCACGCTGTCCGCCCTCTCCTCCCCGCTCCTGAAGGACACCCCGGCCGAGGGACTCCTCGTTCCCATCGCCGCAGCGGACGAGCTTGGGGTCCTCGAAGCCGCTTCGAAGACCGCCACGTCACTCTTCCTGGTACTCGAGCTCGTATCCGGCCTTGTCCCGGGCGACCTCGAGGCGTTCCTCTCATCGGCGCGCCCGCGCGTCGTCCTCCTTCGCCGCTTCGGTGCGCAGGATTCCGAGGTTCTTTCCCAGTGGTGCGATCTGGCCAAGCGCACGGGGCACTTCGTCGCCATCGACGCCTCGCCCGCCGACTTCTCCCTTCTATCCGGCGCCATCAAGGCCGCGGGCGACAGCCACCTCATCGTGACGCACTCCGGGGAGACCGGCCGCGGAAGCGACCACCCGGTCGGCGCCTATCGCAGGATCGTCGAGATCCTAAAGGCTGTCGGCAGCAGGGCTCCCGTGTGGATCCGCAACACCTCCGCCAACACGATCCACGGGGACAACAGTTTTCTCTCCAAGCTGATCGAGGCCAGCTTCCTGACGGGCAGCCTCCTCTGCGACGGCGTCGGCGACCTGGTCAGCATCGAGACGGAGTCCGATGCGCCGAGATCGGCCAGGCTGTCCTACAATGTCCTTCAGGGCGCGGGCGCGCGCATCTCCAAGGCCGAGTTCGTGGCCTGCCCCAGCTGCGGCCGCACGCTCTTCGATCTCCAGACGACAACGCAGAGGATCCGCTCCCAGACGGCGCACCTGAAGGGCGTGAAGATCGCCATCATGGGCTGCATCGTGAACGGGCCCGGCGAGATGGCCGACGCGGACTTCGGCTACGTGGGCGGCGCCCCGGGGAAAATCAACCTCTACGTGGGCAAGCAGTGCGTCCAATACAACATCCCGCAGGCCGAAGCCGACGCCCGCCTAATTGCGCTCATCAAGGAGCATAAAAAATGGGCCGAGCCGGAGCCCGCGCACGCCTGAGCGGGCGTCCGTGATCGTATCTAAAAAGTCCACGCACCGTCACCGCGGCGTAACACGGCTGTAACCTGCTCTGAGGCTTTCACAGCCTGATGCAGGGCGATGTAACATCGCAGCGATTACACGCGGCGCGGGGGTCGTTTCCGACGCCTAAATACGGGGTGCAGACGCAATGAAAAAAGGGAAAAAAGTTATCCCACCCGCCATGTGAACAACTTGTCAGAAAGTTGGCCTTGTAATGGATTTCCCGATCACAGTTACTCCGCCCTTGTCCAAGCGTTTCAGCCTCGCGGATGTTCTTTGCCACGTTACTTATGCCGCCCCCTCGGGCCGCCCTACTGCAGACCCTGTTAGTTCCTGGTCATCAAATTCTTACACAATTTCATTACCCCCCCAACATAGCCCTTGGCCAGGACATCCAATTTCTCTCAGCGGACGGACCACAATGGCGGCCCAAACGACGTGTCAAAACGCCTCCACGGAGCCAATGTGAATAAGACCTGACTTTCCGACCGCCCATGCCCCATTTGTCCCTGCCCCTTAACCTGTGGGAAACAGTTAAGTGTGACTTCAAATCCCTCTTCCCGGAGGACGTGTTCCAGATGTGGTTCGAGCCCGTCGTGTGCCTCGAGACGTCCGAGGACTCCATCACGCTCGGCGTGCCCAACGATTTCGCGGCCATCTGGATCCACGACAACTATCTGGACCTGATCACGCAGCGCCTAAGGCTCAATGCCGGCAGGGCTGTCAGCGTAAACCTGCAGAAGTCAGAGGGTTCCTCCCGGACCTCGTCCATGCACGGTTCCTCCGGCTCGTCGGCCCCGGCCGCGAAGCCGAAGGCGGCCAGCTCCAGGCGCGCATCCCGCTCGGATGACAGGGGCCCGGCACCGGGCACCCTCAACCCTCGTAACACGTTCGAGACCTTTGTCGTCGGTTCGAACAACCAGATGGCCCATGCGGCGGCCCTCGCAGTGGCCCAGGCGCCTGCCCAGGCCTACAATCCCCTCTTCATCTACGGCGACACCGGCCTCGGCAAGACCCACCTCATGCATGCGATCGGGCATGCTATCCTGAAGAACAACCCGGACGCCCGGGTGGCCTACCTCTCAACCGAGAAGTTCACGAACGACTTCATCCAGGCCCTCCAGGAGAACGGAATGGTCAAGTTCCGCCAGAAGTACCGCCACGCCGACGTCATGCTGCTGGACGACGTCCAGTTCCTGGCCGGCAAGGAGCGCATCCAAGAGGAGTTCTTCCACACCTTCAACGACCTGTTCGAGTCGGGTAAGCAGATTGTGCTTTCGAGCGACCGCAGGGCCAGCGAGATCCAGAAGCTCGAGGCCCGCCTCGTGTCCCGCTTCGAGTGGGGCCTTCCGGCCGACATCCAGGCGCCCGATCTGGAGACCAGGATCGCAATTCTGCGGACGAAGGCGGCCAGCCTCAAATGCGGCCTGCCGGAGCCGATCATCACGTTCATCGCCCAGAACATCACGAAGAACATCCGCCGCCTCGAGGGCGCGATGATCAAGGTCGCGAGCTACAGCGCGCTCAGCAACAAGCCGCTCGACCTGGCGACGACCGAGAGGCTGCTCCACGACATGCTTGTCGAGCAGGCCCAGAGCATCCTCACGATCGAGACGATCCAGAAGCGCGTCGCGGACCACTTCCAGATCCGCCACAGCGACATGACGAGCAAGCGCAGGCCGAACAACATCGCGATCCCGCGCCAGGCGGCGATGTACCTCGCCCGCACGCTGACCAAGCATTCCCTCCAGGAGATCGGCGACGCCTTCGGCGGCCGCGATCACGGCACTGTCATCCATGCCTGCAAGGCCGTGGACAACATGATGGAGCAGGACGCATCGATGCGCGGAAGCATCGAGTTCCTGAAGACGCAGCTGTCGCGCTGAGGCGAACCGCCCCCAGGCGGCCTCGGATTTCTCTGGAAAGCGTTTGGTCGCATCCGCACGTTCGGACTCCTCCCCCGTGTCCATCCGGCCACGCAGCCCCATGAAACCGAAGACGCACATGCTTTGGCTCCTGCTTGGCGCCATTTTCGTCCTACCCATTGTTGCTCGAGGGGAATCTCCGTCCTCAAACGCCGCCGGCTTCTCGATCCCGAACACGTGGACGCGCAGGGGAGTCGTCCTTCCCCGACAGAAGGGCCTCCAGACCATGAGCGTCAGCGGGGACCCCTGCATCGTCTGGGACGACGCCATCAGCGGATGGCGCATGGTGTTCTTCTACTCTCCTCCCGGGCATGCCCAGGCTGTCTGCCTAGATCCTGACGACCTCGGGCCCGGCAAATGGAAGATCGAGGGGCCAATTCCCGTCACGAATCCCGAGGCTGTGGGCGAGTTCCACAAGCCTTTCATCGTGATGGATCCCGACCGCCCAAACCATGCGGCACTGATCGACGGGCGCTACTGCCTTCTGGTGGTCAGCTGGAGGAAAGGAACGAAGCAGGTGCAGCGCGGATGGTCTGAGCACCTCGCGGGACCGTGGACCTTCGAGCGGGATATCCTGATACCGACGGGTACGGGCGCGGACTTCGATGCCAAGCACACCGATGCCGTCACGGGGTATTACTTCCCGGCGCGCAGGGAATTCCTCTATTTCTACATGGGATACCCTAAGGAGCCGCAGGCCAGGCGGATCAGCCCGTTCGGCTCCGCGCAGGCTGTCGCCACCCAGAAACTTGGGGAAAGAACGGTAACGAAACTCGGCGTCATACTCGCGCCTGCCCAAGAACCCGGGCATTGGGCCTCGGGCTGGGTCGGTGGACTGCAGATCCTCCGTGGAGTCCAGCACCACTGGGTTGCGGTGCTCAACGCCTCGCCCACCGCACCGGATCCCGGCAGGAAGGCCGTCTGGAGCGAGGAACCCGCCCCGAGCCTTGGAGGTTTCGCCTGGACCGACCAGGAATGGCCCGTAGGCGGTTGGCATTTCGCGCCGCAGCCCATCGAGTGGATAAGGGACATCCCGCGGGAGGCCCAAGACAATGGGGAGGGGACCAACCTCTGGCGCCAGTTTATCCACGTGACACCAGATGGCCGTGCCGAACTCTTCTACAACAGCGGATTCTATGGACGAGAGCAGCTTTACATGAAGGTCGGAGAAGCCCGCTAGGCCCCTGCAGAGGGGCAGCTTGAGTTGTTGGGTCAAATGGGCTTAGTTGGGACTCGAACCCATGACACTTACTCCCGAGCAAAAGCAGACCGTGGCCGAGTGGGTCGCGGCCGGCGACAACCTCTACGCGGTCCAGAAGAAGCTGGCCGAGCTTTTGAAGGTCTCGATGACCTACATGGACGTCCGTTTCCTCGTGGATGACCTGAACCTCCAGCTGGTCGACGCAAAGCCCAAGGCCGATGCGAGCGATGTCAGCAAGTCTCCTCCCCCGCCGGCCCAGGCGATGCCCGCGCCGGGCCCGGAGGGCGAAATGCCCCCGATGGACGCGCCGGGCGGCGCCGTCCACGTCACGGTGGACAAGATGAACCTGAATCCCAACGCGATGGCCACCGGCACCGTGACCTTCCCGGACGGGGTCACGGGCAAGTGGATGGTCGACCTTCAGGGCAGGCCGGGCCTGACGGACGTCAGCCAGCCGGGCTACCGCCCATCGCCCGCGGACGCCCAGGCGTTCATGCAGGAGCTCTCGCTGGCGCTGCAGCCCTGACGGGCCGGCGCGCCTATCCCGAGGAAAGGAGCTCGATGAGCTCCGCCTCCCCTATGACGGCGACCCCGAGCGTCTTCGCCTTGTCAAGTTTCGAGCCGGCGTCGATGCCCGCTAGGACATAACTGGTCTTCTTGCTCACGCTGCCCGCCACCTTGCCGCCGGCGGCCTCGATCCTGGCGGAGGCCTCCTCCCGCGTCATAGTCGGAAGCGTGCCCGTGAGGACGAAGGTCTTGCCGACAAAGGGTCCCGTCCCGGGAACGACGGGCTTTGGAGCCGTCGGCTCTACGCCCGCCTTCGCAAGCCCGTGGACAAGCGTGCGGTTAACGGGCTGGTTGAAATGGTCGATGATGGCCTCGGCCATCGTCTTGCCGATACCGGCAATCAGGCTCTCCTTGCCCGGACCGATATAGTCGTCGTATTTCGACTCCGACAGCGCCTCCAGACTCGCGAAGCGACCGGCGAGGTCCTTCGCGGCCGCGGTGCCGACATGCGGAATACCGAGGCCGTGCACGAAACGCCACAGCTCGGCCGTCTTGCTGCGCTCGACGGCGGCCAGGAGGTTGTCGGTCGACTTCTCGACGCTCTTGCCAAGCCCCAGAAGATTCTCGCGCTTGAGTTTGTAGATGTCGGCGATGCCGCGGACCCATTCCTTCTCAACGAGGACGTCGACCATAGCCTCGCCTAATCCGTCGATGTCGACGCAGCCCTTGGAGGCGAAGTGCCGCACCCGGCGCCTGACCTGGACCGGGCAGTCGTAGTTGGGACAGCGCAGGGCGACTTCGCCCTCTGTCTGCACGACTGCCGTGCCGCAGGAGGGACACCGGGTCGGAAACTTGAAGACGGAGCATTCCGGTGTCCTGCGCTCAAGGTTCACGCCGATGACGGCCGGGATCACCTCGCCCGCCTTCTCGACGAACACGAAGTCGCCCACCCTGATGTCCTTGCGGGCGATCTCGTTGCCATTGTGGAGAGTCGCACGCGAAACGGTCGTGCCGGCAAGGATGACCGGTGCGAGCTCGGCTACAGGGGTGAGGACGCCCGTCCGGCCGACCTGGACGGAGATGGCCAGGAGCTTTGTCTCCGCGCGCTCCGCCGCGAACTTGTAGGCCATCGCCCAGCGCGGCGCCTTGCTCGTTGCGCCCGCCTCGCGCTGCAGGCCGAGCGAATCGAGCTTCACCACCGCGCCGTCCGTGGCGTAAGCGAACTTCTGCCTCAGCCGGTCGAGCTCGCCCACCGCGGCCCACACCTCGTCGATGCCGTTTGCCTTCCAGATTTTCTCGACGGTCGGCAGGCCCCAGGCGCGCACCCGCTCGTGGTAGCCCGACTGCGTCTCGCCTCCGGCCTTGGCCGGCTCGCATGCGCCGACGCCGTAGAGTACGATCTCCAGCCTGCGCGCCGCGACCTCGCGGGGGTCGATCTGCTTGATCGTTCCGGCGGCCAGGTTTCTCGGATTCGCATAGCGCTCCTCGCCCTCCTCGTCCCTCGCGGCGTTGATCCGCTGGAACTCCGCGAGCGTCATGTAGATCTCACCGCGCACCTCGATGAGGTCCGGGACGGGCGCCGCGGCCGAGGCCTTGAGCGTCTTGGGCAGGGAGTGGATCGTGAGCGCGTTCGCGGTCACATCATCGCCCTCCACGCCGTTGCCGCGGGTCACGGCCCTCACGAGCTTTCCCTTTTCGTAGGTGAGGCTGACAGCGAGCCCGTCGATCTTGGGCTCCACCACGTACGACAGGTCCTCGCGGCCGAGGAGCTTGACCAGGCGGGCGTGGAATTCCCTCAGTTCCGCCTCCGAGTAGGTGTTGTCCAGACTCTGCATCGCCTGGCGGTGGCGCACGGTCTGGAACCCCTCGGCACGGTCGTCCCCAACGGCGTCGGTGGGCGTGTGCGCGCCCGCGGCCTCGGCCGCCTCCGGGTACGTGGTCTCCAGGTCCAGGAGGTCCCGCTTGAGCTTGTCGTACTCCTGGTCGCCGATCTCCGGCTGCGCCTGGCGGTAATAGCGCTCGTCGTGCCCCGCCACCTCGGCGCGCAGCGCGGCGATGCGTTTCTGGGCTTCGGCGAGTTTCAACGGCATGGGACGGCGCCAAAAAACTTTGGCCTAGTCGCGAAGGACGCAACGCCCTTCCGCGACTATCCCTGGGGCTCGGCCGGCTCGGGAGAGCCCCCGTCGGACGGCTTGCGCCTGCGCCTCACCGCTTCCCTCAGGAGGAACTCTATCTGCCCGTTCACGCTGCGCAGCTCATCACCCGCCCAGCGCTCCACGTCCTTCCAAAGGGCGGGGTCGAGCCTGAGCAGGAATGCCTTTCGTTCTTCCGCCATTCCTAGGTTCCTTGGCGCACCATGGGTCAGGCGAGGCCGGCCGCCTTGCGGGCCGAGTAGATGAAGAACTCGGTGTCCTGCGGGGATACCGCCACGACGCTGTCCGGCCAGCGGATGACAACCGCGTTCTCCGTGGCGGTCATGAACACGTAGAATTTCCCGTATTTCCTGCTCTTGAAGGAGCCCGTGATCGCGCCAAGTCCGCCGTTGCCGCAACGCCTGTGCGCCCCCTTGAGGACGGCGGAATCGCGCACGACCTCCGTGGCGCCCTGCAGCGGATATTTCTTCTTACCGAGCACAAGCACGTCCTCCTCGATCTTAAATTGGGAGACGCGGGAGCGCTGGCGGAAATACAGGAAAATGCCGACGAGCACCGTGAGGAGCGGGGTGAACATCAGCGCGATGTTTCTTGGGACTGGCATCCAGCGGTGCGACGGTATGGTGACGGTCAGGTCCACCGCGACCGTTATCACGAAGGCCGTCATGGAGAGTGCTGTGGCCAGGATCACGCGGCGCCCGACGGGCGCCGACTGGAATGTCTGGTTGACGGGGGCCATGACGGGGCGCGGTCCTGCTTAGGTGTAGAGCGTGCCGGCGTTGAGGACGGGCTGCGCCTGGGATTCGCCGCAGAGGACGACAAGGAGGTTGGAGACCATCGCGGCCTTCCTCTCCTCGTCGAGCTTCACGACGCCCTTCTCGGAAAGCTCCCGCAGCGCCAGATCGACCATGCCAACGGCTCCGTGGACGATCTTCTGGCGGGCGGCGATGACGGCCTCAGCCTGCTGGCGCCTGAGCATCGCCTGGGCGATCTCCGGGGCATAGGCGAGATGGGTGAGGCGCGCCTCCTCAATGCCGATTCCAGCTCGGGAGAGGCGCTCCTGGAGTTCCTTGGCAAGGGCTGCAGCGACCTCGGTGCCGCCCCCGCGAAGCGTCAGCTCATTGGCGTCGCCGTCATCGTAGAGGTAGCTGCTCGCCACGTGGCGCACGCAGGATTCGCTCTGGATGCGGATGAAGCTCTCGTAGCTATCGACGTCGAACACCGCTTGGGCCGTATCGTGGATGCGCCAGACGATGACGACTGCGATCTCGATCGGGTTGCCGCGCTTGTCGTTCACCTTGAGCTTGTCGCCATTCAGGTTTCGCGCCCTGAGCGAGATCTTGAGCTTCCGGTAGAATGGGTTGGTCCAGAGGAAGCCGTTCTGGCGGACGGTGCCCTTGTAGGCGCCGAAGAGCGTCAGGACCGTCGCCTCGTTGGGCTGCAACGTGAAGAACCCGCTGGCGGTGATGAAGGCCGCGATCATGGCCAGGATGCCCCCAATGCCGAAGGCGAGGGAACGGTTGCTGGCGCCGAGGACGAGCAAATAGAGCCCGGCGGCGATGAGGATCAGGACACAGACAAGCATCATCCAGCCACTCGAGGCCGATCTGGGCTTCTCGTTGTGGGTGGTGAATTGGACTGGAGACGAAGCATTCATGAGTAGTGGGATTGAATGAGATAGCTTTATGATATCACTTAGCTATCTAGGCAAGCGATTCCCATGGTCTCTTTCCTTATTATTTCATGGGAAGCTGCTTCCGCCGTCTAAAAACAAATCGCCGAGGGTGGCTGGCATCCGGCTTCCCTCGGCGAACAGGTCAAAAAAGCTCTAAGTTTGTATCAGCGCAGCACGAGCGGGTCGCCAGCGGACTTCACGTTCTGGTTCGGCGTGAAGATAAGCACCGGGCCATTGCACTGTGAAACCGCGATCGTCGGCGCACCCTTCTGGCCGGGCAGTGCCACGGCCACGGCCGCGCGGGCATCGCCGGCGGCCACGAGGCCGCTCTTCCACGCGGGCACCGGGCTCAGGTTGCCCTTGCCGTCATTCTTCAGGAGAACGCCGACGCCGCCGTCAAAGCGACCGGTCGAGGGCTCCGGCCCGTAATTGTTGCCGACACAGTAGACGTCCGGGGTGCCATTGCCGTCGAAATCCCGCACAACGAGGCCGTTGACGGGCGAGATCTGCGCCACGCTAGGCAGAGGCTTGAATTCGAATTTTCCATTGTCGCCCAGGGTGAACACGCCGCTCGCAAGCTCGGTCGCCTGGTAGCGTTTCGCTGAGGCCAGGTGGTCCGCCGCAAAGATGTCGGAAACCGTCGCGTGGGCGTACGCCTCGTATGTCGCGAATTTCTTCGTGATCCAGGGATAGACGTAGGCCAGCTTGCTGCGGCCGCGCACGGGGTAGAGCTTCCCGCCCTCGTACTGGGCCTCGATCAGCTGCTGGCGTCCGCTTCCGTCGAGATCGCCGGAATAGAGAACCGTCGGCTCGTCCATGGTCGCGTGGTACTTCGTGTTCAGTCCGACGTTGCCCGCGATGATGGAGACGTTGCCCTTGCCAGTCAGGTCGGCGACGGCGAGCGAGCTCCACCAGCCCGTGCGCTTCGAGAGCCCGGACTTTTCGGTCCAGTTCTCGAGGCCGTGGCCCGTGTTATGGAAGTAGGAGATCGGGCCCCACTCCGTTGCCACGATGAGGTCGGGCTTTCCGTCATGGTCGACGTCGGCCCAGACGGCCGCGGTCACCATGCCCACTTTCCGAAGGCCGGGCGCATACTCGTCGGTCACGTCGAGCAGCTTGCCGCCGACGTTTTTGTAGAGGTAGCTGCGCGGGGTCTCCGGCCAGTGGCCCGGGACCACCCTGCCCCCGACAAAGAGGCCCGCCCTGCCCGTGCCCTCGAAATCCGCGGCGGCCGCGACACAGGTCGACTCGGCATTGCCGGGGAGGATCCCGTCCGGGGCCGGCGTGAAGTTGCCGTGGCCGTCGTTCAGGTACAGGTGGTTGGTGAGCGCCGGGTCGCCCCGGTCGTGCCGGATTCCCCCGCTCGCGATGAAGAGGTCGAGGTGCCCGGTGCCGGTCGTGTCTAGGAACGTGGCCCCGACGTCGTCGCTATCCTTGACGGAGGCCCAGGGCTGCGACGAGGAGGCGGTGAACTTGCCATTCGGCTGTCCGAGGTAGAGCACGCCGGCCTGCCCGCCTGTGCCGCTGACGAACATGTCGGCGATGCCGTCGCCGTCGACGTCCCCGACCGCTATCGCGGGACCGCTCATCCCCAGGCGCCTGGGAAGCAGGCGCTGACGGGTGAATTCATCTGTCAAGGGCGCGCTGTCCGTAAGGTCGACGCCGCGGGCGTGGGCGTTCTCCGTGTAAAGCGCGTCGGGATTGGCGGGGCGGCTGATCTTGGCGACCGAGCGGTGCGCCGTCTCGCCGGCGGCGAGCGCGGGCTGCTTGACCGTGAGGAGCTTATCGACCGGCAGGTCCTCGAGGACCTGCGTCTGGCCGTTTGGCCAATGGATCGTCATCTTTGAGATGACACTGTCCTGGCCCAGGCCGAAGTGGACGGTCGCGGGCTCACTGGCCACGACGCCGCGCTCGGTGTAGACCTGGCGCACCTGGACGCCGGAGGCCGTCTCGATCCGGACCTCGGCGCCGATGGCGTCGAGGTTCGGAGCGCGGCCGGCCAGCTTGACCATGACCCGGTGGCCGTCGGTCGTGTTGTTGCGGATGATGGTCGGCGGGCCGTCGTAGGTGTTGTAGACGATGTCGAGGTCGCCTCGGCCATCGAGGTCGACGAGCGCGCAGCCAAAGGAGACGCCGTAGTCGTCCAGACCCCACTTTGCGCTCACGTCCTCGAACTTCAGGTTGCCAAGGTTCTTGTAGGCGAGCGTGTGCTCCTTGCGAACGGCCGAGTTCTTCCAGACGGCGCCACGCGCATTCGGGTTCGGCGCGACATTGGCCTTGTCGACCAGGTCCGGGTTCGTGAAGTCGCGGATCATTCCCGCGGTGAAGAAGATGTCCTCGCGCCCGGAGTTATCCAGGTCCCCGAAGCGGGCGGCCCATGTCCAGCCCGTGGCATCGACGCCGATCAGGTGCGCGACCTCCTGGTAGCGGTCGGTTCCCGTGTTGATGTAGACGGAATTCCACATGTACTGCGGGATGAGCTCAGGAACGCGCTCCATCTCCCAGAGGCCGCGGCCCATCTCCTCCAGCCCCGTCATGAAGCCCGAGTGCGTGTGGTCCCGCATGTCCGTCACCATGAAGTCGACCAAGCCGTCGTTGTTGAGGTCGCCCGAATCCGCGCCCATCGAGAAGTAGGTCACGTGAGGCAGGCGCTCGTCGACGACGTCGGAAAACGTGCCGTCGCCGTTGTTCATGTAGAAGCGGTCGGGCGTCTCGAAGTCGTTCGCAACGTACAGGTCCGGCCAGCCGTCCTGGTTCGCGTCAAACCAGAGGGCCGTGTGGCCCTGCGTTGTGCCCCAGATGCCGGCCTTCTTCGAGATGTCCGTAAACGTACCGTTGGCGTTGTTGTGGAAGAGGTAGTTCCTGCGGCCCATCGGGCTCTTCGAAAAATCCAGGACGTTCGTCAGGAGGAAGCAGTCGAGGTAGCCGTCGCCGTCGTAGTCGGCGAAGGTCGCCTCCACGCTGGCATCCTTGATGTCGAGGCCGTAGTCCTTCGCACGCTCGGTGAAGGTGCCGTCGCCATTGTTGACGAAGAGGAGGTTCGGGGCGTCGAACCTGCAGACATAGAGGTCCGGCCAGCCGTCCTGGTTGATGTCGACTACCGTGGCGCTGGTCACGCTGCCCGGGCCGTTCTGGGTGCAGTCGACGCCCGCGGCCGGCGCGATGTCCACGAACTTGAAGGGCGCCGTCTGCCTGTAGAGGGCGCAGGGGCCGTTCCTGGACACGACGAAGATGTCGAGGTTGCCGTCCCTCTCGAAGTCGGCCACCGCGATGCCGGTCTCGACCGCGCCGAGCGTGAGCTCGCGGAAGCGGTCGCCCCACATGCGCGGGTCGTTGTAGAGGTTCTTGATCGTGACGCCGGTGTCCTCGGGCGCCATCACCTGAAAGAGCTTCTGGCCGTCAGGGGCGGCCTTGCGCGCGCGCAGCGGGCTGGCCACGTAGGCCGGCTCGGCAATGCAGACGAGGGCGCTGGCGAGAAAGGCGGAGACTGCGAGCAGCTTGGAAGTGGTCATGGTGGGCATGTCGTGGTCCGTTTACTTGGAGTCGGGAAGGAGCGCGTGGGTGTACACCCAGTCCGCTATCGAGACGCCCATCTTCTGGGCCTCGAGATTGTCGGACATCGTGTGGATGCCGCCCCAGACGCGGCTCATGCCGGCCTCCTTCTGCGCGTCCGTGAACCGGTCGAAGTGGTGGATCACGCCGGGAAGCCCGTCGGAGCCGACGCTGAACGGGATCTCGTCGGTACCGAAGAAGAGCGCCAGGGTGCGGGCCGCGGTCGCGGAGAACGCGCTGTGGCCCGAGACGTACGAAGGAAAGGAGGGCGAGGGCAGGTTCGGGATGAAGTCAGGATTGGGCGCCTCCGCGGAGTTGAGCTTCGTGTCCATCTCGCGGATCGCCGTCTCCGGGCGCCACGTGGAGTAGTAGAACTTCGTCTCCCAAACGGAGATTCCGGCATCGGCCTCGGAGATGTTCAGGAGGGCGAAGAGGCGCGCCGTCTCGAGGACAGACAGGCCCTTCTCCTTGGCGAGAGTCTCGGCGACCACGTTCCAGTGGCCGGGAGGGGTCGCCGTGCCAAGGTCGTCGGACCAGAAAGGCGTCGTTAGCGTCTGGTACTCGTCGCGGTCGGCACCGTCGCGGGCGCCCACCTTGTTCACGTAGGCGACCTCGTCGGCGTATTCCTTGGATCCAATCGTGTAGGGCGGCGGGGCGCGAAACTGCGCCTGCGAGGTGATCACGAACG
>DASRSJ010000058.1:0-8380 GCA_035656555.1 Opitutaceae bacterium | reverse complement strand
TCACCAGTTTCCAGGTCCCGTAGAGCTTTTCGTATTCTGAGTTCATTTGATTGGATGTCCGAAGGCGGCGAAGGGCCGGGGGACTCTCCTAACCGTGATTTTTAAGTTCAAGCCCTGAATGGCCGACCGAGGAGTGTCTTTCCAAGGATCCTGTCCCGAAGGTGCAGGAAAGGCCGCTCTACCACCAGATGGAGAAGCGCCGCCGCTACCAAGAATGACAGGAAATAGATCGCCAACCCAAGCCAGCCCTGGAGTGAGACCCAGCCGGACAGGTAGATGCGGTCAAGGTGCATGACTTCCTTGTGGGTGAGATAGGTGCTGTAGGCCAGACTCGCGCCTAGCGTGACGCCTGGCACACGGTGGCTCCCGATCAGGCTCGAGCTGCTCATGGCCGCCACGACCAGCATGGAAAACCCGAGCGCCAAGAAGGGGTAGCCAACCGTTGCCGTCCAGAAGGAGATCATGTCCTGGCAGAGCCAGAGCGCACCTGCCGTGACAACGAGGCCAAGCCCGAGCGCCAAGTTGCCGTTCCTCGTGAACTTCACCCACACCGCCGGCCTGAAGGTCCGGATGGCCGCCAGCAGAACGCCGCAAAGCAATCCGTCGAGGCGGTTGTAGGTCGGGTAATAGACGTTCTCCAGGTATTCGGTGATCGGCCAGCCCGTCGGCCTAAGCGGAGCTATATAATGGAGCCAAAGAAAACCCCGAAGCGCGAGGCCGCCCAGAATGATGGCGGCGGATGTCTTCCAGGCTCTTGCGGTGCTCGGTCTCTGCATGAGCCAAAGGACGACGAGGGGCAGGACGAGGTAGAAATGCTCCTCCACGCACAGCGACCACGACTGCGAGAATGCGCCTTCCGCGCGCGCGTCCAAACCAAAGTTCGTCGTGAATGTGAGGAACCGCCAGAGGGGGCGCATCGAGGGTCCCTCCCGAAACTGCGGGATAAGGACGTATGCAGCCAAGACGGCGAGATACGCGGGGATGATCCTGAACCCGCGCCTCAGCGCGAAATCCCGATACGAGGGGCGGATGCCCTGGGAGTAGAAGCGAAGCAGCTGGGAGCCGATAAGGAAGCCGCTCAGCACAAAGAAGAGGTCCACTCCGGCCCAGGTCGCAGGCTTGAAGGGGAGGGGATACACTTCCCGTGGCACGTGCCAGAGAATCACCGAGACGATTGCGAGTGTGCGCAGCAGATCCAGCCCGTGGAATCGCTCCTGTGGCACGGGTTGCTGGCCTTCCGGGAAGCTCATCCTTTGCGGTATATTGAAAGGACGTGCGGTTGCATCGGAGCGGGCTAAGTCCTCGGTCAACGGGCCGGCCCCGGCAAGAGGCTAATGCGCTATACGGCAACCGGCGCAGTCGGGGCACTGCACCCACTTTGTGCCGCAATCGGCCTGCGACCGCGCTTCCTCTTTGCGTTCGGCATGGGCGGCCCTAGGTTCCGCGCGGCGATGAAATATGCGCTGCGAAAGCTGGCCGCCAGTCCGGGATTCCTGGTCGTGGCCCTCTTGACGCTCGCGCTTGGGATCGGCGTCAACACGACGGCGTTCACGGTGCTGAACAGGCTGATCCTCCAGACGCTCCCGTATCACGACCCGGCGACGCTCGTTCAGCTTTACTCCACGGCTCCGCGCTGGGGCAACATACCGAACGCGCCGGCGGATTTCTTTGACGAGCGGGAGCAGAACACCGTGTTCACGGACATCGCGGCATATTCGATGAACTCCGTCAGCTATGCGGAGATCGGAAAACCCCCGGTCCAGGTGGGCGCGCTCTACATGACGTCCGACTTCTTCACGGTCCTCGGCGTCCAGCCGGAGCTGGGTCGCCTGCCCAACGAGGACGAATCCAAGCACATGGCGTTCGTCACGCTGATCAGCGATGCGTTCTGGCACTCGCATTTCAACGGCGACCCGAACGTGCTCGGGAAGCCGGTGCGCATGAACAGTCGTGTCAGCACGGTGATCGGCGTCATGCCGCCGTCCTTGAACGACCCGGCGTTGTTCCAGAGTCGTCCCTCTTTTTTCTACCTGGACCCGGTCACGCATAGCCGCACCGTCCGCAAGGTCGGCTGGTACTCCGAGGTCGCGCGGCTGAAGCCGGGCGTGACCATCAAGCAGGCGCAGCTCCAGATGGACGTCATCGCGAAGAGGCTGGAGCACGACTACCCGGAGACCAACAAGGACCGCGGATTTGCTGTCGTGCGCTATCCGACGAACCAGCTCGGCAACGACGGCGCCCAGCTCACCTGGATGACGTCCGCGCTGTCGGGCCTCGTGCTCCTCATAGCCTGCATCAACCTGGCGAACCTGCAGCTTGTCCGGACGACGCGTCGCGCCCAGGAGATCGCGATCCGGATGGCGCTCGGTTGCTCGCGCTCGCGGCTCATCGGCATGCTTTTGCTCGAGAGCGTCATCGTCTCCACAATCGGCGGGGTGCTGGGGATCGCGATGGGCATATGGAGCAACAGCTTCGTCGTGCGGTTCTTCGACATGGACATGCCCGTCAACCTGAGGGTGGTGGGCTTCACGTTCGCGATAGCCATGGTGGCCGGCGCATTCTTCGGAGCGGTCCCAGCGTGGATGGCCACGCGCGGCGATTGCGCTGCGTCGCTCAAGTCGGGCGGACGCGGATCAACTTCGGACCGCTCCAGGCACTGGCTGCGCCAGAGCCTCGTCGTGATCGAGCTGGCGCTGGCCGTCATCCTGCTGGCGGGGGCCGGCTTCTTCGTCAGCGGGATATTCCGGCTCACGCACCGCGACCTGGGATGGAAGCCGGGGCAGCAGCTGATCGGGGACATACAGCTCGACCAGGACAATTATGGCGGCGACAAGAACCATCCCAAGGTCATCGCATTCGGGGAGCGCGCCCTCGAGGATCTCCGGGCGTTGCCCGGCGTCGAGGCGGCGGCGATCTCGAGCGGCTCGCCGACATGGGGCAACCGCGCCGAGCCCTTCAAGATCGAGGGCCAGCCGGCGCCCGAGAAGGGCCACGAGCCCGAGGCGGGATACTTCAACGTCAGCCCGGGCTGGTTCGAGGTGTACGGAATCCGCCTTATCCAAGGACGCAAATTCCTGGACTCCGACAGGTTCGATTCGGAGCAGGTCGCTATCGTGAGCGAGTCGATGGCCCAGAAGAACTGGCCGGGCGAGTCAGCGCTAGGGAAGCGGCTCATGGAGATCGACACCGGTGGCGACGCGAAGTGGGCGACCGTGGTCGGAGTCATGCAGGATTTCAAGGGCGGGGCGGAGTTCTACAATCCCAGCATGTCGAGCATGAGGTTCATGCGCCCGTGGGCGCAGGACTCCTGGGGCGGCATAGTCTTCACAGTGCGCACCGCCGGAGACCCGGCGCTGCTGAAAGAGCCGGTGAGGAAGGCGATGGCTAGACTCCTTCCCGATCTCGCGATCGATTACATGGCGACGACCGAGGAGGATAACGCTGCGACCTATTCCTATTTCAATTTCCTTCGCAGCATCCTCGTGCAGATAGCCTTCCTGGGCCTCCTCCTCTCGGCCGTCGGTATCTACGGCGTCGTGGCCAACCTCGCCTCTGAGAGGACGAAGGAGATTGGTATCCGCATGGCCCTTGGCGCCCAGCCAGGCGGCATCGTCTGGCTGTTCGTGCGCAACGGCGCCTTGCTGGCTGCGATTGGAGCGGCCGTTGGCCTGGGCGTTTCCTTTGTTCTGGTCACGATGCTGGCGCGGCTTCTGCCGGCCCTGCCCGGTAAGGATCCTACGATTGTGATATGCTCGGCGCTGGTCCTCGTGGCGGTCGCTCTTGTAGCCTGCTGGCTGCCTGCGCGTCGCACGACCAAGATCAGCCCCACGATCGCCCTGCGCTCGGAGTAGCGGTGATCCGTGTTCAGGAGGAGAGGGCGCGCTGTTGTTTCACAGGACGCATGTAAGGCTAACAATCTCAGCGAACCTTCGATTCCTTTCCATTCCCGAGGAATCGCGCAGATGTTTTTACGGCCTTCGAGGTCTTGACAGCAAACACGGTGCGTCCCAATAGGAAACAATGCCCCCTGTTGTGCGACCCGGCACGACTCCTACCCTACACGCCGTAGCCCTGCGCTCCGGCGTCTCAGTCTCCACGGCGTCTCGCTGCCTGAGCGGCGCCGCGAAGATGGCGAATTCCACCCAGCTGCGAGTCTTCGCCGCGGCGACTGCCGTTGGCTACAAGCACAACGCGCTCGTGGGCCAGGTCATGCGCGCCACGCGGCGGGGCGAGGCGCAGAATCACCTAGGGACAATCGCGTTCGTGACTCCCGTTGCCGACTCCCACGAGTGGCGGGCGACGCCCACGCTCCAGAGCAATTGGGAAGCGGCGCGCGAGCGCGCGGAATCCTTCGGATACGGCATCACCGAGTTCACGCTGTGCTCGAACGGGATGACCGGCCAGCGTCTTGGCGGGATTCTCGCGGCACGCGGAATCACGGGCGCCCTCCTGGCGGCGTTTCCGACCGAGCCGCATACGATCTCCTTTCCGTGGAATGACTTTGCGATCGTCCAGGTCGGGCACCAGATCGAGTCGCCGCGGCTCGACTGCGTCCTGAGCGACCATTCCGAGGCCGTGACAATGGCCGCCCGCGAGATCGCGCAGCGCGGCTACCGGCGCATCGGCCTCGCGATCGAGACCTATCAGGACCATATCACCGACGGTCGTTGGTCCTTTGGGTACGCGGGGCTTGCAGTGACGATGCCTTCGTTGGCCCAGGTTCCGACCCTGCTGACCACGCAGATGAACCGGGAGCTTTTCCTGGAATGGGTCGACAAGCACAGGGTGGACTGCGTGCTGACCCTTTCGACATTCCGCAATGAACCCAACATCATGGACTCATGGCTGGAGGGAAGCGGGAGGCAGGTCCCGAGGGATATCGGCCTCGTCTCGCTTGACGTGACCCGTGTCCATTCGGACTGGTCCGGGGTTAAGCAGCATTCAGAGGAAATTGGCCGCGCCGCGGTCGACATGTTGTTTTCAAAGCTGCAGGCGGGCGAGCGGGGCATTCCCCTCCTTCCCCGAACACTCCAGGTTCACGGGCACTGGCACGACGGCGGTACATTGCGCCCGTCGATCTCGGCGAAGGTCGCCTGCGAGGCTTAGTTCGGCTTCTGCCTGCGCCGTTCGCGCATTGGAGCTTCAGGTATTCGCGGATTTGGCGAAAGGCCGCGTCCGGAAACTAGGAAGGTCTTGCCGGAATTCTTTAATGCGGCTGTTTTGGCCGAACCCCAATCCCTATGAAAGCGCGACGGCATTTCTCCTCGGTCTGGATTGCCTTCGTGCTGGGGGCCGGCGCGATTCTCATTTGGAAAACCACCGCCCGGATCAGTCGCCTGGGTTATCTCTCGAGCATTGGAGCTCCCGCGTGGACGAATGGAGGCGTCACCGGCTCCGTTCCAGGCAATACGGAGCTGACGCCCAATAATTCGCTGCCGATACCCGACCAACTCGATGCGAGCTACCACTGGATCGCGCAAACCGAGCGCATGCTCAATCTCGGCGAGGCTAGGGTCCGGCACATCGATTACGAGAATGCGCCCTTTGGGAGGACGGTGCGTGCGCCTTCACCCTACAGATGGTGGCTGGGCTTCCTCGCCTGGTGTGAGCATGTGGCCACCGGAGCGCCCTCGTCGGCGCTGGTCGAAAAGGCGGCCCTTTTGGCCGATCCGCTTCTGTTGGGGATCATGGTCTTGGGATCTGCGGTCCTTGCCGCGAAGTGGTTTGGTTCCCTGTCCGCCTCTTTCATATCCGTCGGCTTGGTTGTCCTCTTTCCCTTTGTCACAGGATTCTGGGCGGGGGCGCCAGATGACCGGGGCCTTGCTCAGGCTCTCGCAATGGCCAGCGTGCTGCTTCTTTCCGGCGCCGTAGCAAAAGCACCGGATGACGAGAAAGCCAGGCGACGCTGGTTCATTCTTGCCGGCGTTGCGGGCGGGCTGGGGTTGTGGGTCAAGGTTCCGGTTCAGCTCCCGGTGCTGTGGGGAATCGCCGCGGGCGCTCTCCTCGTCCCGCTCCTTGCCCCACGCGGCGCCAAGCCCTCATCATTGCTTCCCTGGAGGGCCTGGGCGTCCGCCGGTGCCGCGACCACGATTCTCGCCTCGCTGGTCGAATACACGCCGTCTGAACTCTGGTCGTGGGATCTTTCGTTTGTCCACCCGCTCCAGGGCCTGGCGTGGCTCGGCGCCGGAGAGCTGCTCGTCCAGACAAGCGCGTGGCTGCAAGACCGCACCTTCTCACGTTCCGCACGGAATATCGTCGTGTTGTCGTTGTCCCTTGCGGCCGTGGTCGCCGTGCCGGCTGCACTCCTTTTCCGCCACGGCTTGGATCTGTTCGTCCTCGACGGCATGGACTCGCACCTGACCAGGTTGCGCGGCGGGATCGTGGCGCGAAACCTGGCGGCTTGGATGGTAATCCAGGGACCTTCGATCTGGCTGTGGCTGACGCTTGCGCCGTTGGGCGTGCTGATTCCGGCCGCCTGGATTCTGAAAAATCGCCAAATCACGACGCCCGCGCGGGCGGCGGTCGCGATCACCCTGGGACCGGTGATCGTGGCGCTATGCTTCGCCTGCACCAGGCTCGCCTGGTGGCAGACGCTTGATGCATTGCTTCTGGTCACCCTGGCTGCCGCGACAGGGGGAATTTCCTCCCAGGCGATTACCCCAAAGGCACGCCTGGGCTGGATCGGCGTCATAGCCGCCTTGCTCGTTCCCGGCGGCATTTTCGCCTTGGGTTGGGACCGGCCAACCCGGAGTGATGCGCTTAGCCGGACGGAGGTTCAGGAGCTCGTTCTGCGCGATCTGGCAGGGTGGATCAGGCAGCATTCCGATCCGGGGACTGTGACCGTGCTTTCTCCCCCGAGCGCATCCACACCCCTCTGTTACTATGGGGATTTTCGGGGGCTCGGCGCCTTGAGCGAAGAAAACAAGGACGGCATGAATGCCGCGGTTCTCATCATGAGCTCCCGGAATCTCCAGGAGGCGAAGGAAATGGTGAGCCGGCGCAACGTCACGCACATCGTCCTGCTGTCGTGGGACAAATTCTTCGATGACTTTGTCCGCGCAGCCGACAGTCAAGTCGAAGGCACATTGATGGATAAGCTGAAGTTCACGACGCTTCCGCGCTGGCTTCGCCCCCTGGCTTACCCGCTGCCCTCCATACCGGGGTTTGAGGACCAGTCCGTGACCGTCTTGGAGGTGGTCGACGAACAGGATGACGCGACCAACCTGGGTAATATCGCGCTTTATTTGGCCGAGATTGGAGATTTGGACGGCGCCCGCTCGGCGGCCGGGGGTCTGACCCGATTCTCCACGAATTTCGGAGCCTGGGTCGCCCGGGCCCAGGTGGCGGCAGCCACCCAGGATGAAGCGGAATTGGCCGGCGACCTGAAGGTGCTTCAGGCGCGCCTGGCTCTGAGGGTTCAGCCCCTGATTTCATGGGACCGCCGCGTCGATCTCGCGGTGGTGTTGGCGCGGGCCAAAGACACGGTGCTCGCCAAGAAAGAATTAACGCTGTGTATCGATGCCATTGATGACCATCGCATCCGCTCACTATCACCGAAGTCCGTTTACCGGCTGCTGGTCCTGTGTCGCGGATTGGGAGTGACCATGCCGCCTGCGGAGAACGCGCTCGCCCTCAGTCTTGTGCCACCGAACTTGCGCGATCGACTGCAGTAGGGATTAGGATGAATTGAAAACAGCTTCATGAATCGCCGGGAAATGATTGTGCGGTCCTCTGCCGCGGCCCTGGGTTTCGGCCTCCGCGGCTGGCTTCGGGTCGCAGGCCAGGATGCGACCGAGGCCAAAACGGGCCCGTTCGAGACCACTCCCTTGGTTGGGCGCAAGCTGAGTCCCCTCTCCGGGCCGCCCGGAAAGACCATGTTCACGCTTCTCTCACCCGACGCCACCGGTGTGCGGACGGAAAACAACTACGCCGACCCGCAGATGAAGGGCGCGCTGTTCCAGCAATACAACGGCGGGTCTGTCGGGACGGGCATTGCCATCGGGGACTTCGACAATGATGGAAGGCCCGATATCTTTGTGGTCAGCAAGACCGAGTCGTGTCGTTTGTTCCGCAATCTCGGAGACTTCAAGTTCGAGGACGTGACGGACAAGGCCGGCGTCGGGGATAAGGGCGACGCGGCGAAGGTCTGGAAGTTCGGTGCCACCTTTGCCGACGTGAACAACGACGGCCTGCTGGATATCTACGTCTGTCGTTACAACGCCCCGAACCTGCTCTACATCAACCAGGGCAACGGCACGTTCAAGGAGATGGCCCATGCCTACGGCCTGGACGTGGTCGATTCCTCGGTGATGGCGGCGTTCTGCGATTTCGACCGCGACGGGCATCTCGATGTCTACATCGCCACGAACATGCTGGCCAG
>DASRSJ010000057.1:0-6092 GCA_035656555.1 Opitutaceae bacterium | reverse complement strand
ACATACCATTTTTGGTAGATGCGGTCGGCCATCTGCGGGATATCCGAGGGGCCGGAGAAGCCCCAGGTCGAGGGTATACCCAGGTTCTGGGCGAACCTAAGCACCGGGCTTTTCGCGTGGAACACCATCATGAGGGGCCGCATTGCCAGGATGTAGGAGAAGAATTTCGAGGCACTGTAGGTGGGGTCGTTCGAGCCCACGGCGACGAGGGCGTCCGCATTCCTGAGGTAATAGAGGGAATCGAAGTAAGGCACCCTGTACCTGTGCTCCTGGACGAACTCCAGGACGTTTTCCTCCTTGGCCACCGGGAGGGCCCAGTCGTGGCCGAGCGGCGGCGGGGCATAGTCGGTGCCGATGAAATGAAACCTCATCCTGGAGGCCTTCTCCGGGTGTGTCTGGGAATACTTCTTGAAGGCCCTGAACACGACCTTGAGGGCGACCGACATGTCCGGCCCGCAGCGCCCCACGTAGACCTGGTGGAAGAAGCCGTCCTTGAAGTCGATGATCGGCTTCGCGGGGACGTGGCTTCCAAGGCGCTCGAAGTCCATCGGCGCGGCCCCGAAGGGCAGGAGCTTGGCGCGGCTCGCCAGGAACCACGGGTATTGGTTCGCGAGCATCGCACCGTAGGAGTCGGAGACCGCGACAATCCCGGAGGCATCCCTCAGGGCGCGCGGCTCGATCATGCCCGCTTGCCATTGGCTGAGCCAGAACTTGAGCGACCCCCCGGGCGGCGAGACCCCGGTAATCTGGTAGTAGTCGTTAACCCACGGATCCTGGTAATCGAGGACATAGGGCAGTCCGAACTTACGCAGCCACTTTGGCCCCAGCTTGAACGCGGCGAACTGGGTCGTGCTTATCAGCGCCAGGTCGAAATGCTCCCTATTCAGGAGCTCTTCGCCAGCCTTGGTGAAGGACCGGCCGCACCTGAGCCAGAGGTTCCCGAAGCCGGCCCAGCGCGTGTACTTGGCGGATATCCCGTTCGAGCGAATGACGCGGATGTCCGCCGGATAGGTCTCTGTCAGCTTCTGCTCGATCACGCCCCCCTCTATCGGCTCCGGCGCTATCGCAAGGACCGTGGGCTCCCAGCCGTGCGAGCGCAGGTAAGGAAGCGCCATCCGCACCCGCTGCATGTCGGGGGCATTTATCGGCGGAAAATGGGGGGAGATGATGAGAAGCTTCTTCATCCTGGGCGCCGGAATATGCGCGCCACACATATTTAGGTTCATCGGGCTGGTGACCGAGCCTAAAATTAAGGCCTGTTTTTGCCACGACCAGGGCAGATTGCGGGAGCGTTCCTCCACCCTTCCCTGCGCGGAGCCCTCCAAATTTGCGGTTGCACCTCAAAGGGCCCTCTTATTTCGCACCGCTGAGGTCGGCGTATTTCCCTAATAAGCTTCTCCCTAGGGTGCTAATCGCAGGACGCAGGAACTGGCACGAATAGGGCGACGAAGGACGACAGAAACGAGCGTCGCCCACCCCGATCAGCCATGAAATCCGTCCCTGCGTTGTCCTTCGCCTTCACTCTTGCCCTTTTCCTCCTCCTGCCTGCCGTCGCCGCATTTGCCGAGGACGTCGAGGCAATCTGCTCTCGGACGGCACCAGACTACGTGCGCAGCCGATGGCTCGTATCAGTCCGAAGCATACGCTTTTGGGAACGGGGGATCCTTTGGAGGCGCGCTGGATGACCATTCCGTCGACCGCACGGCCTCGTGCGTGACCAGCTTCCCCAGGGAAGCGTCGACATTGGGACCATGCGAGACTTGGGCGCCGTGCCGGCAAAGTGATCCCAAGCGGGTCGTCCCAAATCCGAGACGGCCTGATCCCGATTTCGGCGTATCTGTTCTTTTTTCAAGGATGTAATTGTGACGCTATACATTGCGTTTCAATGCATAGCGTAATCTGCAATCGATGGCATGTTTCCTGCAAAATCGTTAGCATTATGCGCGGTTTCCAGACACTTGCCCGATGATCTCCGAACTTAGACTAGCCGCGCGCAGCCTCCTGAGGACACCCGGGTTCACGGCGATCTCCGTGCTGATCCTGGCGATCGGGATTGGTGCGGTCACGGCGGTGTTCTCGGCGGTCGAGGCTGTGCTCCTGCACCCCCTCCCCTATTCCAAGCCCAGCGAGCTGTACTGCCTGCAGTCCGCGGCCTTCGAGCAGGTGGGACTCTTCTCGTTGCCGGAATTCTGCGCTTACCGCGACCAGAACAGAACGTTCAAGGGCATCGCCGCCGCGAGCACGATGAGCACGAATCTCGTCGACGAGGGCGAGGCCCAGTTCGTGCAGGGCCTGAAGATCTCCGCCGGCGCCTTCGACCTTCTGGGAACAAAGGCTACCCTCGGCCGACTCCTGCTTCCTTCCGACGACCTTCCAGGCGCGCCGCGTGTTGGCGTCATCAGCGTCAGCCTCTGGCAGCGTTCGTTCGGCGGCAGGGCCGATATCATCGGCCGCATGGTCACGATCAACGGAAATCCGTGCCAGATTGTCGGCGTCCTTCCCGCGGGCTTCATCCTGCCGCTCACATCCTTCAGGAACGACGTCTGCATTCCCCTTCAGGCGGACTCCGACCCCGCGCGCTACGTCCAGGGATCGCTGCATTTCCTCCGTGTCTTCGGGAGGCTGGCTCCGGGCGTGACGCCCGCGCAGGCGCTCTCCGACATGGCCGTCATCTGGAAGGGCCTCAGGACACAGTACCCGAGCGACTACAGCGGCAACGGGACCAACCGCCTCCCCGGGCTCGCCGAGCAGATCGTCGGCGACTCGCGCCCGATGCTGCTCACGCTCTTCGGGCTGGTTGCCGCGCTTCTACTTCTCGCGAGTACAAACCTTGCCGGCCTGCACCTGGTCCGGGCGATCTCCCGCCAGCATGATTTTGCCCTAAGGACCGCCTTGGGCGCCTCCAGGTTCAGGCTCATGCGCGCCGCCGTCGCCGAGTCGGTCGTCTTGGCCGTGGTCGGCGGGGTTGCGGGACTCCTCATCGCAAGCTGGGGGCTCAGGTCCCTGATCTCGTTCCTCCCGGCGAATCTGCCCCGGGCGGGCGACCTCCAGATCAATGGCGCGATCTTCGCTTTCGCGGCCCTGGTTTCGCTCTTCTTCGGGCTGGCGCCCGCCTTTGCGCCCATCTGGCTCGCCACGCGGGTTGACCTCAGAAGCGCGCTTGCCGCCGGCGGCAGGAGAACAGCCGGTGGCCCGCAGCGGATCCGCCACCTGCTCGCCTCGGTTCAGGTCGCCCTGGCCCTCGCCCTCCTTGTCTGCACCGCCCTGTTCCTCAGGAGCTTCTGGGCGGTCAGCGCGCAGGACCTCGGCTTCAAGGCCGCGAACACCCTGACAGTACGCCTCTCGCTTCCCGAGGTGGGCTACAAGGACGCGGCAAGGCTCACGCGACTCTATGACCGGCTGCACCCGAGACTGCTCTCGGTGCCCGGCGTCGAGAGCGTCGCCGCGACCTCGCTGCTCCCCTTGGTCCCGGGCCTCGCCACGACCCAGTTCTTCGTGACGGGCAAGGCACCGTCCCAGATATCGGAGGCGCCCTCGGCAAACTACCGGCTCGTGACCCCGACCTTCTTTGACACGATGGGCATACCCCTCCTGCAGGGACGCGCCTTCACGGACAAGGATGACGTCACTCATCCGCTCGTGGTCGTGATCGGCGCCGCGATCGCGGACGCCATGTTCCCGAACCACGACGCGGTCGGCCAGAGGATCGACATTCAGGACACTGCCGCGGGGTTTCGCACCGCCACGATAGTCGGCATCTCGGGCAACGTGAAGCAGACGAATATCGAGGATGCCGC
The DNA here is from genome assembly GCA_035656555.1 of Opitutaceae bacterium. Lineage (GTDB taxonomy): Bacteria > Verrucomicrobiota > Verrucomicrobiia > Opitutales > Opitutaceae > Palsa-1447. Next base: position 2,295 of record DASRSJ010000057.1, on the reverse strand, counting down.
GACCTTCGACCTCTACGTGCCGTACCGGCAGATGGATCCGATTGCCGTTGCCTGGCTTCGCTACCGCACCTTCTGGGTTCTCCGTGGGAGCGCGCCCGCTGCCGCCTTGGAGAGCGCCCTCAGGCGCGAGGTTCATGCGGAGGACTCCTCGATCGCCCTGTCCTCGGTCCAGACGCTGGCGCAGGTCGACGAGGCGGCCCTCGCCTCGCGCAGGTTCACTCTTCTGATCGTCGGCTTCTTTGCCGCGTCGGCCCTCCTCCTGACGATCGCAGGGATCTATTCGGTGATCGCGTTCGGCGTCGCCCAGCGCACGCGGGAGATCGGTGTCAGGATCGCCCTCGGCGCAAAAGCCCAGCAGGTCTTCGGCCTGGTCCTCTTCGAGGGGCTCGTGATCGTGGCTATCGGCGCGCCCGCTGGCCTCCTCGCCTCACTTGGCCTCTCAAGGCTCATCGCCGCGCAGCTCTACGGGGTCAGCCCGCATGACCCGCTGGCGATGACGGCGGCCGTCGTCATGATCGTGTTCGTGGCCTTCGCCGCATGCTGGTTTCCTGCAAGGCGGGCCTCGCGGGTCGACCCGATGGTGGCGCTCCGGGCCGAGTAGCCCGTCCAGTTCCCGCCGGAAATTCAGGGAAAGGGGTGTTGCCCTGCGTGAAACCTTGGGAATGATTCGGGCCCGTGGCTAATCCAGGGAGCGACGCAACAGGGCTTGGCGATGTAGAAACGGGCACGACCGCCCCCGCCTCCCACGACTTCGGTTTGCGCAAGAACGCCCTCGGCTCGCTCGAGTCCCTCGCCCAGTCGATCTCGACCATGGCGCCGACGGCCTCCGCGGCGATGACGGTCCCGCTCGTGTTCGCCAGTGCCGGCAACGGCACGTGGCTCGCCTACCTAATGGCGACAGTCTGCACGCTTCCTGTCGCCCTTTGCGTCGCCCTGTTCGCCAGGGAATCGACATCGCCCGGATCGCTCTACACGTACTCAACCTCTTCGCTGCCCTTCTCGCTCGGCAGCGTGGCGGCCTGGTCGCTCGTTCTTGCCTACCTGGCGACGGGCGCATCGGTGGTGGGCGGCTTCATCCACTACGCCAACGTGGTCCTGAACGAATTCGTGGGCACGTCGCTTCCCGCCGCCCCCCTCGCTGTGTTCGTCGTCGCAGGCTCAACCTGGTTTGCCTACCGCGACGTCAAGGTGTCCGCGAGCCTGATGCTCTACCTCGAGGTGGCGTGCATCTTGGTCATCAGCGTGGTCTTCGGCCTTCTCCTATGGCAGCACGGCCTTCACATCGATGCCGCGCAGCTGACTCTAAAGGGCGTGAATTTCACGGGCGTGCGCCTTGGCGTCGTGCTCGCGATGTTCAGCTCCGCAGGCTTCGAGAGCGCGACGACACTCGGCGAGGAAGTGAAGGACCCGCTGCGCACGATCCCGCGGTCGATCATCCAGAGCACGCTCCTAACGGGCCTGTTCTTCATCACGGCCTCGTACGTCGAGGTGCTCGGCTTCCCGTCGTCCGCGGGGGCCCTCGATCAGAGCGAAGCCCCGCTGACTGTCCTGGCTGGCGTCGTGGGAGTCAGGCCCCTCGGACGGTTCATCGATATCGGCGTCATGGTCACGATGCTCGCCTGCACGCTGGCCTGCATCACGGCTGCGGCGAGGGTGCTCATGCTGATGGGGCACAACGGCCTCGCCCCGCGGCGCTTCACCGGCACCCACGAGAGGAACAAGACGCCCCACATCGCGATTCTCGCCTCCGGACTGGCCACCCTTCTGCTCTCGGGCGCGCTTGTCCTCGGAAAGGTGTCCGGCGAGACGATCTACGACTGGATGGGCTCACTTGCCGTCTACGGATTTGTCACGGTGTACGCACTCGTTGCCGTTGCCCTGCCCATTTACATGCGCCGGCGAAACCGCCCCTTCGCTGAACCCGCGGTGCTGGCAGCCCTGTCCGTCATGGCCATGGCGCTCGTGCTCGAGGGAACGCTCTACCCTGTTCCGGACGCCCCCAAAAATCTCCTGCCCTATTACTTCCTCGCCTATCTGGTCATCGCCGCCGGCTGGAACACGTGGCAGGCCTCGCGCCGCAGGGCATGAGCGTCCGGGAAAAGGATTGCGGACGGGCAAGAGGAAGCTGCTAGCCTCGCGTCATGACACCCAAAATCGACGCGCAGGGCATGCTGGATGTTGCGATCGAGCAGGCCGAGATCGGCCTCTCGGAGGGAGGCATCCCGGTCGGCGGCGCGATCTTCCGCCAAGACGGAACGCTCCTGGGTGCCGGGCGAAACCGTCTGGTCCAGCACA
>DASRSJ010000056.1:0-12549 GCA_035656555.1 Opitutaceae bacterium | reverse complement strand
ATGACCGGCTACCAGGAGATCCTGACGGACCCCTCCTACTTCGGCCAGATCGTGACCATGACGGCGGCCCAGATCGGCAACTACGGCATCAATGCCGAGGACGCCGAGGCGGCGTCGCCCAAGGCGAGCGGCTTCGTCGTGCGCGAGCTTTCCCCGGTCGTGAGCAACTGGCGCTCCAAGCAGTCCCTTGGCGACTACCTGGCGGCCAACGGCATCCCGGGGATCAGCGAGGTCGACACCCGCGCGATCACGAAGAAGCTGCGCGTCGACGGCGCGATGAAGAGCTGCCTCTCGACGCTGCCCATCTCCGACAAGGAGGCCGTCGACATGGCGCGCGGCTGGAAGGACATGTCCGGCGCGGACTACGTGAAGGACGTCACCTGCACCGAGCCCTACATCTGGAAGGCCGACGACGCGGCCAACCACAACCCGGCCTACGTGCCCGTCGGCACGACCTTTGGCACCCCCTCCACTCCGGCCAAGAAGTTCAAGGTCGCGGCGTTCGACTACGGCGCGAAGCGCACCATCTACCGCAAGCTCGTGCGCCACGGCTTCGAGGTCCATGTCTTCCCGGCCAACGCCACGGCGGCGCAGGTCAATGAGCACGACCTCGACTGCGTGTTCCTCTCCAACGGCCCCGGCGACCCGGCGGCGCTGCCCTACATCTACAAGACGGTGACCGCGCTCCTGCCTAACTACCCCACCTTCGGGATCTGCCTCGGCCACCAGATGATCACCCACGCCCTGGGAGGGAAGACCTTCAAGCTCAAGTTCGGCCACAGGGGCGGCAACCAGCCCGTGAAGAACGTGGAGACCGGCAAGGTCTCGATCACGGCGCAGAACCACGGGTTCGCCACGGATCCCGCAAGCCTCGAGAACTGCGGCGCCGTCGTGACGGAGTACAATCTGAACGACAACACGGTCGAGGGCCTCAGGCACAAGGCGCTGCCCGTATTCTGTGTGCAGTATCATCCCGAGGCCGCTCCCGGCCCGAGCGACGCCGATCCCCTCTTCGTGGACTTCTACCGCATGGTGGAGGCCCGCAAGGCCGGCAAGGTCTAGGCCGGCAGGCGGGATTTGACCGGCGCGGAGGCTGGGCGCACGCTCGTCCCGCCCATGCATGTACCGGCCCTCGTAGGATTCACGCTCGTTTCCTCGAGGGGTCTCTTGGCGGCGTCGATCTGGTTCCTGGCCGTGCTCCCGGCCTCGCTCGCCGGCCTGGGACTCATCGCGCGGAGAATCCTTCGGCTTGAATCCGTGCTGCCGGAACTGCTGCCCGCCTTGGGGCTCGCGACCTATGTCTTTGCAGGGGGCATCCTGAACCTGCTTCGACTCGCCCACCCCCTTGCCATCTGGCTACTCCTCGTCGCCGGCCTGATTGCCTTCTGCCGGGCGGTGTGGCTGCGAAGGACGCAACCCGCCAGCGTGGAGGCCGGCACATTCATCCTGGGCCTCCTGGCCCTCGGCCTTGTCGCCTTCACGGCCGCGACCCAGGCCCTGCCCTCCTCCTATAACTGGAACGACGACCTCCAGAGCTACTTCGCTCACCCGGTTCGCATGCTGCAGACGGGAACGGTCTACGGATCGCCGCTGAGTTCCGTGGGCGCAGTGAGCCTGGGCGGCATGGCGTTCGTCCAGTGCGCCGCCCTGGTCTGCCTGCCCCTCTCGGCAATCAACGGGAGCGACGCTGTCCTGGGCCTGGTGCTGTGCCTCGTCCCGCTGGTCGCGTACGGCGCACGCCACCCTAGGGTGCGCCCCGTCGTCGCCGTTGCCATTGTGGCGCTCCTCGCGATCGATCCTTTCTACGTCAACGTCTCGGCGCTCTATCTGGGAAGTGCCCTCATGATCGCCGCAGTGCTGCTGACGAACCCAGCCGGCGACGACGCGCTTGCCGCGCGCAGTCCCTTGGCGATCGGCGCCGTCTACGCGGCGCTCGTGGCGCTCAAGCCCACGTTCCTCCTCTTCGTGGCGTTGCACGCGGCGTGCGTCTTTGCAGGCTCCGCGTTCTCCGGCAGGAACTTCAGGGCCGCCCTGGCTTGGCTAGCCTCGGCCTGCGCCGTAGCCGCGATACTCCTTGCGCCGTGGATCCTCGTCCACCTTCACCACTACCTCTCCATGGGGACGCCTTCGGGAAGCCGCGAGATGGCGCACCAGGCCGTCTCCCTCGCGGGAACCCTGCCGCTGGCGAACGGCTTCACGGGTCTCGGAGCCTATTCGCTCCTTGTCATCGCGATGGCGGCACTGGTCGCTGCGGCCATTGTGCTCGGGCCGGCGCCCCGGCGTTCCTTCGCCACGCTGGTCGGAGTGTCGGCCGCGCTCGTGGGCATCGCCGCCTATCCCCTCATGCTTTTCGTCTTCCCGCGGGTCGTCGGATACGCGGATGCCGATCCCGACGCCGTCCGCTATTACATCCCGGTGGCGATCGGAGTCTTCCCCATTGCCCTCTGCGTTGCCTCGCGCCGCATCCTGGAGGGCGACACCAGATTATCCCCACGGGAGCGGCTCGGGCTTTGCCTCTTCCTCGGCGTTTTCGCGCTCGCCGGGTTCAGCGGGTCGGCCGCTGTCCGGTTCAGGGACGCCGCAAAATACCACACGCTCCTTCCGTACCCCGCGGCCCACGATCCGATCCTCGCATCTGCGATGCAGAGGGCGCTCGGCGCCGACAAGCAGGCCCAGGTGCAGGCGCTTCAGGACAAGATACCCGAGGGCGCATCGCTGGTTGCCTGGATCTACACGCCCTACTTCCTCGATTACTCCAGGAACCGGATCTACGACGCCGAGCTCGCGGGAATCTCGAACCGGTGGGCCGAAATCCCGAAGGCCGACTACTATCTGTGGGAGTACCGCGGCTCCGCGGACCTGAAGACCCGGGTCCAGAGGATCATCGACAATCTGCCCGCGATGGACGGCTTCCGCATCGCGCCGCTTCGCGAATTCGAGAGAAGATTATCGGAGGCCGAGCTCTCGGGAAGGGTCGTTGTAAGGGACGGGGAATATCTGCTCGTCGGCCTGGGTCCCGGCGCGACGAGCCTGACTCACTAAGGCGCCCTATCCTCCCGAGTTGAGGTGCGCCTCGAACTTGTGGGCGTCCTCCTCGGTATCCACGCCAATCGTCGGATCCTCTGTGATGCCGACCGCGATCTCCCGCCCGTTCTCAATGACCCTGAGCTGCTCCAGCCGCTCGATCTCTTCCATGGCCCCGACAGGCAGCCTGGCAAAGTCCTCCAGGAGCTGCGCCTTGTAGGCGTAAAGGCCAAGGTGCTTGAAACACGGATTGGCCTTCACCCACGCGTCGTCGACCTTGCCTCCCAGGTCTCGAGGGTAAGGGATCGGAGCCCGGGAAAAGTACCTCGCCCGGCCTTCCTTGTCGGAAACGACCTTTACTTGGTTCGGGTTTTGGAAGTCTGCCGCAGCCGTGAAATGGGTTGCCAGGGTGGCCATGTCGGCCGGACCCCCTATCAATTTGGCTAGGAGCAAGATCTGTCCGCCAGACACCAGGGGCTCGTCCGCTTGGACGTTGATCACGTGGTCCGCCTTAACCGTCCGGTTGGCCTCGGCGATGCGGTCCGTCCCGCTCGCGTGGTCCACGCGGGTCATGACCGTACGGTATCCGCCCGGTTTTAGGCACTCCGCCAAAAGGGGGTCATCCACCGCAAACCACAGGTCAAAATCAGGTGCCACCCGGGCTATTCTCTCGGCCACCCAGAGAACGAGCTCCTTTCCCTTAATCTTATGCAAGAGCTTCCTATGGAATCTCTTAGATTCGAGACGACACGGTACGATTATTGCTCTTCGTGGCATCTATGACAATGCTGGCAACTGGTTTTTGAGTTGCAAGCCGGGCCTACCTGCGGAGGGTAAGCGGGCTTCGAGTCCTCCTTTTGACACCAAATACATGAACCCAGCCGATACGACCCCAGGCCAAGCCGTGGTCAAGGAGCTTGTTGTGCAGAACAAGTTGGGGATTCACGCGCGCCCTGCGGCCATGATTGTCCGCATCACGAACAAGTTTAAGTCCGAGGTCTTCGTCGAAAAGGACGAGGAGCAGGTGAACGGCAAGAGCATCATGGGCCTCATGATGCTGGCGGCCGGCAAGGGCTCTAAGGTCAAGTTCCTCGCGACCGGCGAGGATGCGCCCCAGATGCTCTCAGAGCTCGAGGCGCTGTTCGCCCGCAAGTTCGACGAGGCCTGAGCGGGGCCGCCGGGTTCCTAGAACCCGTAGAACGCCCTCGCGGTCGCCGTGGTCCTGTCTGCGAGCTCGCCCAGGCTGATTCCCAGCATGCTGGCCGCGTATTCCGCGGTGTGCCTCAGAAACGCGGGTTCGTTCGTCTTTCCGCGGTGCGGGACCGGGGCCAGGAACGGCGCGTCGGTCTCGATCATGAGGTTGGCCAGGCCTTGCGCCTTCGCCGCGGCCCTCACGCCCTCGGCGTTCTTGTAGGTCAGGATGCCCGTGAAGGAACCCCTGCCCCCCCGGCCGGCCAGGATGTTCATCTCGGCTTCGGCCTCCGCAAAGCAGTGGAAGACCACCTTCCTCCAGTCGACGCCGCTGGCGTCTATCGCAGCCACGCATTCCTGGAAGGCGCCGCGGGAGTGGATGACGACCGGGCAGTCCAGGCGCCTGGCGATAGCGAGCTGCGCGCCGAAGGCTGCCTTCTGGACCGCGAATACCTTCTCGGCCTCCGCCGGCTCCTTGGGCAGGTGAAATCGGTCAAGCCCGCACTCCCCAAGCGCCACCGGCGCGTCGGTCTTGTCACCGCCCCAATATCCCTCGATCTGCGCGGCCGCGTCCTCCCATCCTGCGTCGACCGAGCACGGGTGGATGCCGACCGTGTAGCGGACGCAGTCGCGGTACTCGCGAGAGATGTCCCGGTAGAGCGCCCAGTCGGACGGTTCGGTGCCGACGGCCACCATCCACGACACGTCCGCCTCCTTGGCCCTCTTTATGAGCCCGGGCAGTTCGCCGCTCCTGGCGGCGGCATCGAGGTGGGTATGAGTGTCTACAATCGTCATCACTGAGGTTCAGCAGAGTGTCTGAAATACCCCGCGCCGCCACAAGACCCGGTTGAAATTACCGGAGCCGGCCCCATCCTCGCCTCCGTGCCTGACATTCTGAAGGTCTCCCAGCTCACCATAACCCGCGGCAAGACGCACATCCTGCGCGGCGTCGACTGGACAGTTAAAAAGGGGGAGCACTGGACCATCCTCGGGCCAAACGGGTGCGGCAAGACCTCGCTCCTTAAGTCGATCACGGGCTACCTCTCCCCCACCTCCGGCGAGATCACGCTCCTCGGGAGCAATTACGGGGAGAGCGACTGGAGGGAACTGAGGCTTGAGCTCGGCATCGTGACGAGCGCCCTCCAGGCCTCGATCCCGCTGGCCGAGGTGGGCCTGGACACGGTCATCAGCGGACGGTACGCGCAGCTCGACCTCTGGCTTGCGACGACCCGCCGGGACAAAGTCCGGGCGAGGAGCCTCCTGAAATTCGTCGGGGCCGCCCACCTGGAGAAGCGCGAGTGGGCCTACCTTTCCCAAGGGGAGCGCCAGAGGATCCTCATTGCCCGCGCCCTGATGGCCCAGCCACGGCTCCTGATACTGGACGAGCCCTGCGCCGGTCTGGACCCCGTCGCCCGCGAGGAATTCCTGCGTTTCATCGAGGTCCTGGCGAAGCGGCGCGCAGGCCCGTCGCTGGTCCTCGTGACCCACCACGCGGAGGAGATCATGCCTTCCTTCACGCACGCCCTCCTGATGCGCGGCGGCCAAGTGTTCGCGTCGGGGGCGAAGGCGGCCGTCATCACCTCGCGCCGCCTGAGCGGCATGTTCGGGGCCCGGATATCCGTGAAGCGGACCCGGGGCCGCTACCTTGCCACGGTCAACCGCGGCAAGGCATAGGCGATCCGGTTCCTCATCCCTTCGTCTGGCCGAAGATCTCGCCGAAGAAAACCTGCATGTCCGCCCAGGAGCGGCGGTCGGCCGACGGGCTGTAGGCGATGAATCCCTTCATGGCCGGGAACTTCGCCACGTTCTCATCCGACTCGGGGTTCGTGAACGCGTGGTACGCGCCGGCGTACTGCGTGAAGACGTAGTCCACCTTCTGGTCGTTCAGCGACTTGATATAGTCGTCGATCTGGTCCTGCTTCATGGAGGGATCCAGCGCACCGTGGCAGATGAGGATCTTTGCCTTGTTCTTCGCAGCCGTGTCGGCCGTGATCGGGATAAGCCCACCGTGGAAGCTCACGATTCCGGCCAGGGGGGCGCCGGAATAGGCGAGCGCCTGGACCGTCGAGCCGCCGAAGCAGTAGCCGATAGCCGCGACCTTCGCCGGGTCGACAAGGCCCGAGGCGAGGAGCTGGTCCAGGCCCGCCTGCGCGCGCTCGGCCATGAGCGGCTTGCCCTTGAACTGGCCGGCGAGTTCTCCCGCGGCCTTTGGATCGGTGGCCAGGACGCCCTTGCCGTACATGTCGGCCGCGAACGCGACGTAGCCCAGGTTCGCGAGCTGCACCGCGCGATTCTTCACATAGTCGTTCAGTCCCCACCACTCGTGGACCACGAGGACGCCGGGAAGCTTCGCGTCCTTAACCTTCGCCTCGTCGTAGGCGAGGAAACCCTGGAGCTTCACGCCTCCCTGCTCGTACTCGACGGCCTTCGTAACAATGGAGGCGCGGGCTGCGACCGCGGTTAGGGTGACGGCGACGATGGTGCTCATTATTTTCATAGGATTGACAAGGGGTTCTGCGGAAGGTGCCCCGGCGCGGGGAAACGTCAAACCCCTCCGCGGCTTTGGCCGCGGGCGAGGGGGCGCACCCAGACGGATGCGCTCAGCTCGGGAAGCCGCCGGAGATGTAGCTCTTCAGGTGGTCGGCCTCCGCCTTCGAGGCGTCGGACACCCACCGTGAGATGTCGCCGATTGAAATCAGGCCCACGATGCGGCCTGCCTCGACGACGGGAATGTGGCGGCAGCGCATCTCCCCGAAGAGTCCCATCGTCTGCTCGATGGTGGCCTCCGGTGGGATGGTATGGACGTGCTTGGTCATCACGTCGGCCACCAGGGCGGTTTTCGGATCAAGGCCCGCGCCGACGACGCGCCTGAGCACATCCCGCTCGGTGAAGATACCGGCGAGCTGGCCCGAGTCTACGACGACGATGCAACCGATCCGCCTCTTGTTCATTTCGGCCACGGCGTCGGCAATCGTGATTGTCGAGGCAACGGCGTGCACAGCTGAACCTTTGCGCTCCAGGAGCGCGGCAACTGGGGTTTCCATGGGGTAATGGGGTTGTTCCTGAGCCGGGCCGAGCATCTCCCTTTTCCCGGCAATCGCAAGCACAGGGAGCCCGAACACCCGAAGAAGCTTGAGATTACCGGTCATACCGGGGGGAATTGCACCCCGTCAAAACACAATGAAACCGCCGCTCCTACCCTCCGAGGCACTCAAGCGCGTCGTGCGCCTGGCCCGTTTTGACGGCATGAGCCTGCTTGTCGTCTCAGGCGGCTTCGCCCTCATTTCCGCCAGCGCGAGCGACAAGTCCGGCGCGCTGATCGGCCTCTTGATCGCGGGCGCCGGAGCCATCGAGCTCCACGGCGTGGGACTCCTTCGAGCGGGCCACAACGGGATGAAGTGGCTGATATCGAGCCAGCTTTGCCTGATGGCGATGATCCTCATCTACGCAGGGTTGCGCATTGCCCACCCGGACGTCTCCTGGATCATGCCCTACGTGAAGGGCGAGGCTGCTGAGCCGATCCTCCAGGCCGCGCAGCAGAGCGGCATGACTGTCGAGCAGCTCATGGTCGAGGGAATGTCGACGCTCTACGTCATGGTCGCAGCCATCACGGTCATCTACCAGGGCGGCATGGCTGTCTATTACACGAGGCGCCGCGCCGCGGTGGAGATCGCGCTCCAGGAGATGCTGCCGGAGTAGCCGGCAACAGGATCGCACTCTTGCAAGGACGCCGGCCGTTTGACACGTTAGCCTCGTGCCCCGCCGGAAAATATTGACGCTCGGCTTCGTCCTGGCCGCCTGCCTGGGACCGCTCCGCGCAGGGGCGTCCCTGCCAGACCTTGGCGGAAGGATCGTCATCGTGGCCGTCGAGGACGACTATCCGCCGTTCAACTACATCATCCCCGGCACCGGCAAGCCCGGCGGGTGGGACTACGACGCCGTCCGCGAGCTCGCGGCGCGCCTCCACTTCAAGCCCGAGTTCCGCGAGATCTCCTGGGACAGCATGATCCAGGGCGTCGCGACGGGCCAGTTCGACATGGCGGCTAACGGGATCACGCAGACGCCCGAGCGAGCGCGTGTCGTCGACTTCTCGGCGAGCTATGCCCAGGTCCACCAGCGCCTCCTCGTGCGCATGGACGAGAAGCGCTTCAAGACACTGCCCGAGTTCGTGAAGACCTCCGGGGCGCGCCTCGGCGCCCAGAAGGGCAACACGAACTACACCCGCGCCGAGGAGCTCGTGGGCCGAACGAGGATTGTGGCCTATGACGAATTCGGGGACTTGGTTCAGGCGCTCCTGAGCGGCGACCTGGACGCCGTCATCATCGACGACGTCGGGGGCCAGGGCTACGTCGGCGCCAACGCCGGAAAATTGAGGATGCTCGATGGCTCCCTTGCCGGACAGGATCTCGCGATCGTCTTCCCGCAGGGCTCGAGCCTTCGCCCCGCAATCGACAAGGGATTGGCCTCGATGCGGGCCGACGGGACCCTCGCCCGGATCAGCGGCCACTGGTTCTCGCCGAAGTTCAGGGCCGAGTCCGAAAAGCCGTGATTCCCACGGCATGATCGGACCCGACGGCCAGCTGACATCGGGAAACGCCGGACGACTTGCCCGCGCACCGTGGTGGCTCCTGGCGCTCGCCCTCGCCGCGACGGTGTTCATCTGGAGGGCCATGACCTCGGAGATCTATTCGGAAATCTTCAGGGCGATCCTCTCCGGTCTCGGCGTCACGCTCGCCGTGACCGCGGTCGCTTTCCCGCTCGCCATCGGCCTCGGCCTGGTTACCGCGCTGGGTCTCGCCTCGCCCCACCCCGTCCGCCGCAATGTCGCGACCCTCTATGTGCAGGTGGCGCGCGGCGTCCCGATCCTCGTCCAGATCTTCATCGTCGCCTTCGTCCTCGTGCCCCTTGGCGTCGAGGGGCTTCGCTGGATGGGCGGCGCAAATTCCACCCTCGAGAATCTCAGGGCCTCCGACGTGCCGATGGCGGCGCGCGTCATCGCGGCGCTTGTCTGCGCCTATGGCGCCTTCGAGGCGGAGACCGTGAGGGGCGGCCTGACCTCGCTCCCGAAGGGCCAGGCGGAGGCGGCCCGCGCCCTCGGCCTCACCAAGGGACAGGCCCTGCGCCATGTCCTCCTTCCCCAGACGTTCCGGAGGATACTGCCGACGCTCGGCAACGACCTCATCTCACTCCTCAAGGACTCGTCCCTGGTTTCGGTGCTGGGTGTGCGGGACATCACCCAGGAGGCGCGCCTCTACGCGAGCGCGACCTTCCGCTACACGGAGAGCCTGACGCTGCTGGCGCTCCTCTATCTCGCACTCACGCTCCTCCTCTCCCTGGGCGTCAAGGCCCTCGAGCACCGTTACCGCCGCCATGCAGCCTGAGGCCACATCATCCCCCGGCACTCCCGTCCTCGAGGCCCGCGGCATCGAGAAGCGCTTCGGCGCCGTCGGCGCCGTGAGCGGCGTATCGCTCGAGGTCATGGCCGGGCGCGTCACAGCGATCCTCGGTCCTAGCGGTTCGGGCAAGTCGACGCTTCTGCGCTGCCTAAACTTCCTGGAGGTGCCCGACGCGGGTGAGGTGCTGTTTCAGGGACGGGCCGTGCGGGCCAGGGACCGCGATCTTGATTCGCTCCGCTCGCGGGTCGGCATGGTGTTCCAGCAGTTCAATCTCTTTCCCCACCTCCTTGTCTGGGAGAACGTGGCCCTCGCACCGCGCGCGGTCCGCGGCCTGTCGAGGTCCGCCTCGCGCGACCTGGCGCTCGCCCTCCTGGCCCGCGTCGGTCTTTCCGACAAGGCGGACGCGCACCCGACCCAGCTCTCGGGCGGCCAGCAGCAGAGGGCCGCGATCGCTCGCGCGCTTGCGATGGAGCCCGCGGCCCTGCTCTTCGACGAACCCACCTCGGCGCTCGATCCGGAGCTGACCGGCGAGGTGCTGGCCGTTATGCGCACGCTGGCTTCCGAGGGGAGTACGATGGTTGTCGTGACCCACGAGGTGGAGTTCGCGCGAGCGGTGGCGCACGAGGTCGTTTTCATGGACGCGGGCCGCGTCGTCGAGCGCGGCACCCCCTCGCAGGTCATAGACTCGCCGTCGGGCGAAAGGGCCCGGCGGTTCTTCGGGCGCTGAAGAACCGCCGAAACTGGTTGGCTACAGCCATTTTGATTTGGTGCAGGGCCCCGGAAACTGTGTGCGTACAACCAATTTTATGGGGTCATTCGGTTCAGCCGCGAATCATGGCGATGCATAGCGCTTATTTTTAATGGGTTATGCATGAATCAGCCCATGGCACTCGGCGTGCATTTGATTGCGGCTATTCTTTCAACGTCCGGGCGTTTTCCCGCACAGATTAGCGATTAGCAAATCCCCAGTTCCCCCATGAATGCATGCATTCGGTCCCATCGCCGCTCCACGTCTCCAGGTTCAATTGCGCGGGCACTGGCGCTCTTCGCCGCGGCCCTGATCGGCAACGGGCTGCGGGCCCAGAGCAATTACGCCACACCCTACACCTTCACGACACTGGCGGGTTCGCCGGGCAACGCGGGATACGTCGACGGAACAGGATTATCGGCACGCCTCGGGTTGCCCAAGGGCGTGGCCGTTGATTCGGCAGGCGATCTCTACATCATCGACGCGGGCAGCGAAACGATCCGAAAGATCACGCCAGCGGGAGTCGTCACGCACTTTGCTGGACTGCCCGCCAACCTCCAGCCGACGCCCGTGAACCCGGAAATCGCGCCCGTGGGCGGGGATGCCAACACGGCGCTGTTCAGGCTGCTCCAGGGAATTGCGATCGATTCAAGCGGCACGCTCTATGTCACGGGCAACGGCTTCATCAGGATGATAACGCCCGCCGGCAACGTGACGACGGTCGCAGGCGGCGCGAACTCCCTGCTCGTCAGTCCGACGGGCATCGCTGCGGACAACCAGGGAAACCTCATCGTCACCGACAGCAGCACCGACGTGATCCTCCGGGTTGATATCGCGACGGGGGTAGTGAGCAACTATGCGGGGTTTGCGACCCAATTCGGATCCGCCGACGGAACCGGCAGTGCAGCGCGCTTTTCGGCGCCGCAGGCCGTGGCGGTGGACGCGAGTGGCAACGCTTACATCGCCGACTCGGGCGGGACCAAGGTGAGAAAGATCGCCCCAGGCGGCATCGTCACGACCCTTGCCGGGTCGTCTTCCAGTACTGGTTCCGCGGATGGGACGGGAGCCGCGGCGCAGTTTGTCGCCGAGAACGGCATCGCTGTGGATACCGCGGGCAATGTCTACGTGACCGAGGCCAACAACACGGTAAGGGAGGTCACCCAGGCGGGAGTCGTAACCACGCTTGCGGGAACCGCCAACACGGGCGGGTCGGCGAACGGCTCCGGCGCCGCCGCTCTCTTTAATGATCCCTACGGAATCGCGGTGGACGCGGCCGGCGACATGTTCGTCACGGACCTGAACAACGACACCGTCCGCGAGCGCTACGCCGCGGCGAACTCGTCCCCCTCAGTGACGAGTCAGCCGGCGAGCCAATCCGTTTCGCTCGGCTCCGCCGCAACCTTTTCGGTGACAGGGTCCGGCGTTCCGGTCCCGAACTACCAGTGGCTGTTTGACGGCGCGTACCTGACGGGTGCGACAAACCCGACCCTTACCGTCTCGAACGTGCAGGCCTCCAACCTGGGATCCTACTCGGTCATCCTCTCGAGCTCGTCGGGAACGGTGACATCCGACTCCGCCACGTTGTCGAGCCCCGGCATCACGCCTGTCGTCCCCTCCTCGACGACGGGGTCCGAATTTGCGAACATCTCGACCCGGGCCCTCGTGCAAAGCGGCACGGGAACCGAGATCGTCGGGTTTGTCATATCCGGTCCCGGCGGAAGCACCGAGCAGGTCCTTATCCGCGCGGACGGTCCGTCGCTTTCCCTGTTCTCGGTCAGCGGCCACCTCGAGAATCCCGTCCTCACCCTGTTTGATTCCAGCGGGGCGCAGATAGCGACGAACTCGGACTGGTCCGCCAGTTCCAACGCCTCGCAGATCGCGGCGGCCGCCGCCGCGGTCGGCGCCTTTTCCCTGCCGGCAGGCGAAGCGGGTGTCGCGTCGGATTCCGCGCTCCTCCTCAACCTCGCGCCCGGGGCCTACACGGCGCAGGTGACAAGCCAGGACGGATCCTCAGGCGTCGCCCTTGCGGAAGTCTACCAGGTCGGAGCAGGAAGCGCTTCCCTCATCAACGTTTCCACGAGGGCCTTCGTCAGCACCGGAACCTCGGCGGAGATCGCAGGCCTCGTGATACGCGGGTCCCAGTCGGCGCAGGTCCTGATCCGCGCCGTCGGACCCACACTGTCCCAGTTC
>DASRSJ010000055.1:0-3755 GCA_035656555.1 Opitutaceae bacterium | reverse complement strand
CTTGTCGCGGTCCACTTGGAGGTAGACCTTGAACTCCAGGGGCCGCAGGTCGAGGCGCACGCCCAGGACGTCGACCCACATTTGCTGGAGCACCTCTGCCACGGAGATCGTAAGGCCGGTGTTGCTGTTGAGCGTTAGCTCGACGTGCGGGAACCCCTTGCCTCCCGGGTAACCCGCCTGCGCCATGAGCCTCACCGCCTCCCCAGGGTCATGCTTGAACCTCTCCGTGGGAATGAAGCCCGCCGTGCCAGGTCGCACGAACGAATGCGCCGGCATGCCAGAATCGCCGAGCACCGCCCGGACCAGCGCCTCGCGGTCGACCGCGAGTGAGAAGGCCTGTCTCACCCTGGGGTCGGTGAACGGGCCCTTGCGGGTATTGAAGGCCAGGAAGTTCGTGCGCTGGATCGGGAGCGAATGGAGCTCCGGCGAGCCCTCCTTCTTGTACGCGTCGAGCTTCGACTTCGGAAGCGTGTAGGTCATGTGGAGCTGGCCCGCGCGGAACGCGCGCTCCTCCGAGGCCTCGTCATCGGTCGGATAAAACCTGACCTCCCTTATCCGCACGTGCTCCGCGTCCCAGTAGCTGGGATTGCGCACGATGCGCACGAAGGCGTTCGGCCGCCACTCGGCGAGCATGTAGGCGCCGTTGCCGACGAGGACGCCGGGCTTCTCCCAGGGCCCTCCCCTTTGGAGGCGCCCGCCGTTCGCATCAAGCGAGGGAAGGTAGACCGGGTAGAAAGGGCTCCACGCGAGGACCTTCAGGAAATAAGGCGCAGGATGCTGCAGGCGTATGACGAAGGTGTTCTCGTCGGGCGCCGAAAGGCCGACCCTCGAGGGATCGGTGATCCTTCCCTCGAGGAAGTCCCGCGCCCCCGCGACTGCGAAGACGTTGCCGGCGATCTGGCTTCCGAGATGCGGGTCGATGATCCTTAGGAAGGAGTCGCGGAACTGCGCCGCCGTCACGGGCTCGCCATTTGACCAGCGCGCCGAGGGCCGAAGGTGGAACGTGTAGGTGAGGCCGTCCGGAGAGATGTCCCAGCTCTGCGCCGCGGCGGGGACCACATCCTGCCCGTTGTCGGAGTACTGCACCAGACTCTCGAAAAGCCCGCAGAGGATGCGCGCCGTCGAGATCGCGTCGTTGATGTGCGGGTCGAGGTCGTCGGGCTCATCCTTGTTTCCGATGTGCAGCACGCCGTCCCTGTCGCCCTGCTCCACGGTCGTCGTCCGTCTGGCGCATCCGCCGAGGCAGAGGAGCGCGGCAATTAGGTAAGATGCTCGCGAGGGCACGGCCGCGAGGATTCCTAGGGGCGCGGCGTCCGCAAGTCGCATATTTTTCAGGTTCGGCCTTTGCGTCCCGACGGCGGCGGAGACCGCGGTCGTGCATTTTCCAGATTAAATGTGCTGCGCATTTCTTTATACATATTGCGCATTTCTTCGGTTGTGCGCAAAGAGGCCGCTCATTATCCCTCCTGATACCCGACAGTTTGATAGGTATTGGTCAGGTTTTTTGCTTACTTCGCCTTCCCCATAGCTTGCTCGGCTTCAAGCCGTTACATGCTGCCTCACGCACGGATAATTCTAGAACCACCACTGGTTATTCCCGTTACTCCACCATGACATCATCGAAGCTCACCGCATTGCTATGCACCTCGCTCGCGGCGGCCCTTGTAGGGCTCCCGAAGGCGAGCGCCCAGGCCGCCGTGGCTGCCAACGACACCGTCGTCCAGCTGCCCGCGTTTGAAATCCAGTCAGAGAACGACGCCTCCTACGTGGGAACGTCGTCGCTCAGCTCCACCCGCATCGCCGTCGACCTCTCCGAGATCCCGCAGTCGGTCCAGGTGCTGAACAATTCGTTCATCCAGGCCATCAACCCGACGATGATGAGCGATATCCTCGACTATGTCGGCGGTGGCCAGAACGGCGCCCTGAACTGGACGCCCGGGCGCATGAACATCCGCGGCTTCACGGGAGACGCGGACTACATCGACGGCTTCTCGCCCACGGCGGGCTCGGCGGTCGACTCCATCATCTTCGACCGCTTCGAGGTGATCAAGGGACCCTCCACGATCTTCCTCGCGGCCGACGGCAGCCCGGGCGGCATCGAGAACAAAATTACGAAGAGCCCGCTTCCCACGCAGGCGACATCGCTCTCCGTGCAGACCGGCCTCTTTGACGGCAACCACATTGGCTTCGACAGCACCGGCCCCCTCACGAAGGACAAGAAGCTCCTGTACCGCATCGTCGCCGGCGAGTCCTACTACGACGGGTATTATCGCAACGTGTACATGCACCGCTTCACGCTGATGCCCGCCCTCTCCTACCAGTTCTCAAGCGACACGAAGCTCGAGCTCAAGGCCGAGCTCGTGCAGACCAACTGGCCCTCCTACAACGGACTGCCGGTCGACCCGCGCACGGGCAAGATGTTCGACCTGCCCTACGACTCCACGCAGGACGAGGATGCGCCTTACAACTGGCGCCATGACGACGTGCGCCGCATGTGGGGCTCGTTCAACTCGCGCCTGAACCAGTACATGGCCTTCAGCATCCGCGGGATGAACGCCTTCGACCGCGCCGACCGCGTTGAGTCGGTGACGGCGCCCTGGAACGAGGGATCGCGCACCTGGGCCTCCCCGCTGGTCACGCCGGCGACCTACACAGGCGGCGCCATCCCGCGCAGCACGACGGCCGATGACGCCCACACGACTTACCGCGACCTTCAGTCCGACCTGAACTTCAACTACTCGGCGAAGTACTTCAACGAGCTCTTCCTTGTCGGAGTCGAGGATCGCGACCAGCCGAGCAGGACGGAGACCTACAGCGGCAACTTCACGTCCTCGCCGTGGTACCCCTATGCGCCCGGCACGCCGCCCGTCATCAAGACGAGCACGATCCCGAGCGCCTACACGGAGGCCCAGTCGCTCTTCGAGCGCATCTACGCGATGGAGACCCTCAAGGTCTGGGACGACAAGGTGATCCTCACCTACGGCGCCGACCGCGCCAAGGTGACGGGCTCTAACTTCAACTACCTGACGGGCGCCGCCTCAAGCTTCGTGCCGTTCACGCTCTACAAGAACCTGATCCAGTACGGCCTCGTCGTTAAGGTCGCGCCCGGCATCAGCCTCTTCACCGGCTACAACCAGAACTTCGCGGCCAACGGCGTCGGCACCTACAATGGCGTCAAGAACGTGGCGCTTCCCGCGAAGCTGGGCGAGCAGCACGAGGTGGGCGTAAAGGGGGACTTCCTGAACCACGCCATTACCGCGAACGTGTCTTATTTCGACATCAACCAGCAGAACAACACGGTGCCCTCGTTTCCGCTCGACCCCGCGAACCCGAACATCCTTATCCCGGGCGTCGTCTCGCGCGGCTTCGACGGCGATTTCTCGTGGAAGGTGGACCGCCACCTCTACCTCATCGCCTCGTTCGCAAACTACAGCGCGAAGTCGATCCTCGGGCCCGCGGTCAACGGCAAGTTCATCCAGCCCGGCACCGGCAGCGTGGCCTACGGCTCTATCCCCGTCGACAACACGGCGGAGCAGACGGAGAGCCTCTATGCCCTGTATGACTTCGGCAGCACGGGCACCTTCAAGGGCCTCACGATCGGCATCGGCGAGAACTTCCAGAGCAAGCGCGCCGTGACGGACGGCCCCGACCAGGTGTTCTGGGGATATGTCCCGGGAAGGACGATCGTGGACTCGTCGATCAACTACACCTACAACCGGCACATCAAGTACACCATCACGATAGACAACCTCCTG